>CANDKT010000024.1 GCA_947385365.1 uncultured Bacillota bacterium
TCGTCGCCGCTGCAGCAGGAGCAGAGGTGTCTTGCTGCGGAAAACCGCTGCATTCTTTAACGCCGCAAAAGGCGGAAGAGGCGAGGGAAGGAAACCTGTTAGTGGAAAAAATCGACGACAGCTGGTTCATCTCCTCGTCCCATCCCATGACCAAGGACCACTACGTTTCCTTTGTCGCTCTGCTCACTGGAGACACTCTGTTTCTCCGCCGCCTATATCCCGAGTGGGATTTGCAGACACACATTCCCTGCTTTGGGCATGGGATCTTGCTGTGGTACTGCACACAGCATGGGTTGTTCCGGCAAATGATCTGAGGTGAACTGCTATGTCCGATCCATTTATCCGCACCCGCCTGTTAGTGGGAGACAAGCCATTAGAGCGATTGCGCAATGCCAGGGTAGCGGTATTCGGCGTAGGCGGGGTTGGCAGCTACGCTGTTGAAGCGTTAGCACGGTCAGGCGTAGGTACTTTACACCTCTACGACGACGATACCGTATCGGAAAGCAACCTGAACCGGCAGCTTGCCGCGTTGCATTCCACGCTGGGGCAACGCAAGGCAGAGGTCATGGCGCAGCGGGTAAAGGACATCAACCCGAACGGCTCTGTAAAGGCTTTTCCCTTGTTCTACCTTCCAACAACTGGGGATCAGGTGGACCTGAGTCAGTATGACTATGTAGTAGATGCCATTGACACCGTGACGGCTAAGCTGGAATTAGTGACAAGGTGTTATACTTTACACACAAAAATCATCAGCGCTATGGGCAGCGGGAATAAGCTGGACCCTACAAGTTTTTCCGTCACAGACATCAGCAAAACGCACAGTTGTCCTTTGGCGCGGATCATGCGAAAAGAGTTGCGCAAGCGTGGGATCGATCACCTGAAAGTCGTCTGGTCGCCGGAGGAGCCGCGCCTGCCACAGCAGCCGATCCAAACGGAACCGCCTGCTGAAACGGTCAACCGTCCGCTGACTTCCGCCCGGCGGGACACCCCTGGTTCTATCTCTTTTGTGCCCGCCGCCGCCGGTCTGGTGTTAGCTTCAGCAGTCATTCGAGAATTGGGAGAATTTTGATTGCTCTTTTTTTACAGGTATGGTACAATAGCCGCAAAGCGGCTATTGTATTTTTATGTTCTTCCGCCTTAGGGGGCGAGGAGCGAAAAGGGAGTTTCATTCGTGTTTGAGATATTGAAAAAAGAAGGACATGCCCGACGCGGCGTTTTTACCTGTTCTCATGGAACCGTTCAAACTCCGGTGTTCATGAACGTGGGAACACAGGCCGCCATCAAAGGCGGCGTCTCCGCCTGTGACCTGGAGGAGATCGGGTGTCAAATTGAATTGTCCAACACCTACCACTTGCATTTACGTCCCGGCGACCAAGTGATACGTCAGCTGGGCGGCCTGCACCGTTTCATGGACTGGAAGGGACCGATCCTGACGGACAGCGGGGGATTTCAGGTCTTCTCCCTGTCTGGTCTGCGGAAGATCAGGGAAGAGGGGGTAACGTTCGCGTCCCACATAGACGGACGGCGCATTTTCATGGGACCAGAGGAATCTATGGCTATTCAGGCCAATCTGGGCAGTGACGTGGCTATGGCCTTTGACGAATGTGTTGAGAATCCCTCGCCCCGGGAGTACGTCCAGCAGTCCTGCCAACGCACCGCACGGTGGCTTACGCGCTGCGTCACGGCGCATAAGCAGCAGATAGAACAACCGGATTGCGTCAACCCGGGCCAAATGCTTTTTGGCATCAACCAAGGCGGGACTTACGCGGACCTGCGGCGGGAGCATATGGAACAGATCGCCGCGCTGGATTGCGACGGCTATGCCATCGGCGGATTGGCGGTAGGGGAACCGACTCAGGTCATGTACGACATGATCGATACCGTGGAACCGTTTATGCCAGCGGACAAGCCGCGGTATCTTATGGGCGTGGGGACGCCGTCCAATATCATCGAGGGCGTAGCCCGGGGCCTAGACTTTTTTGATTGCGTCATGCCCGCCCGTAACGCCCGCCACGGTAAGTTGTACACATGGCAGGGGACAATTAACCTGAAAAATGAGCGGTACAAATTAGACGCGCGTCCTATTGACGAGCAATGCGGCTGTCCGACCTGCCGCCGGTTCTCCCGTGCGTATCTGCGCCACCTGTTCACAGCAGGGGAAATGTTGGCTATGCGTTTGGCTGTACTCCACAACCTGTACTTTTACAACACGCTGATGGCCCGCATCCGCGCCTCTTTAGACGAGGACCGTTTCGAAGTTTTTCGCAAGACGTACTCCGATCTGCTGAGCCGGTCCGTCCGTGAGAACGAGGGTGCTTGAGCGAAATATTTAACAAAAGGGCTTGTCAAGTAAACGGGAAGCCGCTATAATGGATACATTGCGAAATTCTATTGTTTAGAAACGTTGGAGGGAACTGCTTTGGAAACTATTATTATGCTCATTCTCATGGTCGCACTGATGTACTTCTTCGTCTTCCGCCCGGACAGCAAACGGAAAAAAGAAGCGGAAAATCTTCGAAATTCTCTGACCGTGGGCGATGAGATCACAACGATCGGCGGCATCACCGGCACCATCTGCGCCGTAAAAGAGGGTACTATCGTCATTGAGACCGGCGCAGACCGGGTCCGTATGGAACTGACGAAGTGGGCTGTTTCCAGCAGAAACGGCGTCGAGGTGCAGAAGTAAACGGCAGCCATCAAAGCGGTGTGGAACGTTCCACGCCGCTTTTTGCGTCCGCTCCAAAATCAAGGCATGACCGGTCGTTTTCCCGCATAGGTTTGGAACAGAAACCATCGGGGAGGGATTGCGGTGAAAAAACAGGAGAGGCGGCGGGAAGAGCTGAGCGCTCCGTGGATGAACGTAGCGTGCGAGCTGCTGAAAGGAGGCGGTCTGGCTGGGATCGTGGTGATTTTGTCCCTGTTGCTCTGCGCGGTTCTGATATCTTCCGGAACGCTGAGCGAACGTTGGATGGACGGCGCTGTGCTGGCAGTCTGCGTAGCGGGCGCCTTTGCCGGAGGTATGTACACCGTTCGCCGACTGCGTACCCGAACGCTTTTGCTTGGGTTAGGCGTAGGAGCAGTTCTGTTTCTGCTGTTGCTCACCGCCGGACTGCTGGCTTACGACAGCGCTTCTCTGGAAAACGGCGGAATAGGGGTGCTGTGCGCCTGCCTGTGCGGTGGAGGGATCTCCGGAGTCCTGTTCAGGCAGCCTAAGAAAAAGCGCAGAAAATGATTGAACTGGCAGGGAAACTGTGTTATAATGGGCAGGACCTTGTATAAGATCCGTTCTCTGCGGGGAACGAGATCCGAAAAATCACGATTTTCAGGAGGAGATACCAATGAAACATATCCAGACTCTCAACGGCGCTACTCTGAAGAACAGCGCGGCCAAGGGCGGTTGCGGGGAATGCCAGACTTCCTGTCAGTCCGCCTGCAAAACTTCCTGCACGGTCGCGAACCAGAAGTGCGAGAACAAGTAAATCCGAAAGCCTGAAAAGGCAGGCGCTGTGCAGCGCCTGCCTTTTGCTTTTGCTCTCCCAGGAGGTAGCGGATGGCTAATATGATCTCGCTCAAGGAGGAACCTTCAGACCTTCACATGAGCAACGGTTTGACCGATGTATTTTTGGACGTCCTCGCTCTAAGCGGGTCCGCTCTAGCCCGAACGAAGGAAGAAAAGCAGCTGATCGTCTGGCTGGCGGAACAAGATCAAAGCCGTTTAGGTGGGGGAACGGTAGGGTTCGATCTCTGTGAGCTGCCGTGGAACCCATGCACGTTTGAAGAGAACCGTGCATTTCTGCTTCAGGTCGTTGCGGAAGCAAGGGCCAGACTTGGTTGGGAACGGTTAAGTTACCACCCGAACGAGGCGTTGCTGTTTCCATGTCTGGACAAATTTTCAGACCTGCTGGCTAAAATGGACGTGTCCCAGGCGTGCCCGGACGTTTTGGCAAACTGGCTGGCAGACGCGGACGTCTGCGACCCAGTTCGGAACGGATTCCCCAAATGCCCCAGACACAACACACTGCTGACATGGTTTGGGTGTCATATTTGCAACAATTAACGGAAAGAGGCTTGAAAAAAATGATGGTACACACCTTTACCGCCCTTGGGCAATACCTAGCGGCGGATGTAAACAGCGGAGCGGTTCATGTTCTGGACAAGCTCACATATGATCTGCTGTCCCAGGTGGAAGACGGCCCGTTAGGGGAGACGATCCCGCAAGGGATTCTGGACAAACTGCCCCAATACGCTCCGGCTGACCTGGAAGAGTCCTGGCAGGAACTCAGGGAGCTTCAGGAACAGGGACTTTTGTTCACCTCCGACAGCTATATCGACGTAGATAAGGCTATGGCTCTGCCCAAGCAAGCAGTCGTCAAAGCGCTGTGTCTCCATGTATCCCATGACTGCAATCTGCGCTGTCAGTACTGCTTTGCTTCCACGGGCGATTTTGGTACCGGACACCGGATGACAATGGAGTTTGAAACGGCCAAACGTGCGATTGATTGGGTAGTAATGAAATCCGGCAAACGGCGCAATATTGAGATCGACTTCTTTGGCGGCGAGCCTTTGATGGCTATGGACACGGTGAAGCGGACGGTAGCTTACGCCCGTTCTCTGGAAGAGCCACATGGCAAGTGCTTCCGCTTTACAATTACAACGAACGGGATCCTTTTAAACGACGAGACCATTGACTACATCAACCGGGAGATGTCCAATGTCGTACTCTCTCTGGATGGTCGGAAGGAAGTCAACGACCGTATGCGTCCCACGGTCAACGGAAAGGGGAGCTACGATATCATTGTTCCAAGGTTTCAGAAGCTGGTAACTGGACGGGGTACAAAGGACTACTATGTGCGCGGTACCTTCACGCGGGAAAATCTGGACTTTTCTCAGGATGTCATGCACTTGGCCTCTTTAGGCTTCCGCCACATATCGGTGGAGCCAGCCAGCGGACCGGCAGACGATCCCTTTGCCATCCGGGCGGAAGATCTGGAGCAGGTAGAGGCGGAGTACGAGAAGTTAGCGCATCTGTTGTTGGGCAGGGAGGACGTCAACTTCTTCCATTTCAACGTAGACCTGGCGCAAGGTCCCTGCGTCATCAAGCGGCTGCGCGGGTGCGGAGCTGGCTGCGAGTATGTAGCCATCACGCCGGACGGCGATATCTATCCCTGTCACCAATTCGTTGGGAAAGAAGAGTATTGCATGGGAAATGTCTACGACGGGTCGTTTGACATGACGCTGTCTCAGACATTCGCAAATCAGAATATCTACACTCGGCCAGCCTGTCGGGAATGCTGGGCTCGGTTTTATTGCAGCGGCGGCTGTTCCGCTTCCAATCTGCTGGTTAACGGGGATATACGTAAATCGAATGAAACGGCGTGTGAAATGGAACGGAAACGTTTGGAATGTTCCATTGCTCTGAGCGCCATTGCAGCAAGTACGGGCAGGGGATAGTATATAAATAGTAATATTACTATTTGCAATCAATATAAAAAGCGTAGCGGCTCAAATACAAGAAGAACTTTTCGGATGTTGTGAACCCGCAGGGAGGGAGAGGATTTACTAAACAACAGGATAGATCGAATCAGCCAGACTTCTGCTCGTTATGCAGAAGTCTGGCTTTTTCAAGGCCGTCTTTCCATATTCATTTTCTGTATCCACTCATCCTCTCGCATCCTAACTTTAATTGCGTTCTATGTTTCCACTCTGATGAATATACTTATATCGCAGCGATTTCGTTTAGCCCTTGATGGTAGGGGACCGAAAAAGTAGGAATATTCTGCTTAAAAAGCATAAATATCGCCTTTAACGCAATGCAGATCCAGCTAAGTAAATAAGAAAACAATTTAGGCTAATCTTTTAATCGGATAGGGGGGCAGGGCAGATTTTCGCAGTGTATGCACTCAAAATTATGTATAGTACAGCGGATGTGAATATTCATTCATTTTATGGTATTCATGTATATTCATATGAATAGTTATAATTATTCCGCATTCACTTAGTATTCATTTATTCGGCTAGTTGCACAATCTCACAAAATTTTATGAATTATGCATAGAGAGTTTCCTTCATAAGCGGCGAAAACCCTTGTGCCGCAAGCAAAAGAACGTATTCAGTGGTGTGCCGTCTTCACGCCGCTTTACTTTGTTTACATAACACAGTTTACATAACGTTTTTATAAATACGATGAAAAACATGAAAATATCGAAAAAGGCTTGCTAATAATTACGGAAAGAGCTATAGTAAGAGATAGGGGAGTGTACGTCTATTCTCACCTTCCGGTTCATACTCTGTTACGGGGTGAGGAGAATGAGGATGCGTACTCGAACAGAATGGGACCTGCTGTCTGGTCAGACGGTTGCCTTAATTATTCTGGGCGGCTGTTTTCTGGCAGGCGGAGCAGCTGGCGCTTTGTTCGCCGGATTAGCCGACGGGGAAGGCGCACAGATGTTGTATCAATACTTAACGGATTATCTGGCCTTAGCCGCAGAGGGTGAACTGGAACGGCCTTTTTGGCAGCTCCTCTGGGAGCAGCTGCGTTACTTTCTGGCGGCAGTTCTGCTGGGTGTTTCAGCGGTAGGCATCATAGGACTGCCAATTCTGTTCGGCGTGCGCGGATTTTTGTTTGCCTTCTCATCCAGTTGTTTTTTTCGCACCTTTGGCGGAGCCGGGATGGTCCCGGCGTTGATCCTGTTCGGGCTTCCAGCCCTGTTGTGGACCCCAGGGCTGTTTCTGGCCGGAAGCGCAGGATTATCCAACGCATGGGGAATGCTTCACCCAGCGAGCAGGAGAGAAGGCCATACTGCACCGGCGTACTGGCCCAGGATCGCTTTATGTGCGCTGTTCTTTCTGAGCTGTTCCATAACGGAGTATGTCATCATTCCCGTTCTGCTTCAGGCCGCCGCCCAGGCGTTTGCCTGAGGGAGTTATAACTTTTTTGCAATAGTGGCTGCTTTTCAAACTTGCTGGAGGGATTGCCATGTCTGATCTGATCGCTGTCTACGAAAATTACCTGCGAATGGAGAAAAAAGCCTCGGCCAACACGGTCAGCTCCTATATGCGGGATATCCGCCAGTTCGCCCAGGTTATGGAAGAGAAGGGCGTCAGTCTGACGGAAGTCCTGTCCCGGGACGTGGAGGACTACACACATCTTCTGACTCTTCATGACAAGTCTCCGGCTACCATCACCCGTTGTGTAGCCTCCATCAAGTCCTTTTACAACTGCTTAGTCGCGTTAGGGGAGACGGACCGCAATCCAGCGAAGGACATTTCCCGCGTCAAGGTGGAGCGCAAACTGCCCCAGGTACTAACGGGGAAAGAGGTCGAGCTTTTTCTGGCGCAGCCGGAATGCACGGACCTGAAGGGCCGTCGGGATCGGGCTATGCTGGAGCTTCTGTACGCCACTGGGATTCGGGTCAGTGAGCTGATCTCTTTGGATGTGGACAATTTGAATCTACCCATTGGGGTTCTGAAATGCGACAGCAAGGGCAGAGAACGGACGATCCCGTTGTACCCGGCGGCGGTCCGGATACTGAACGAGTACCTGCGGAATGTTCGCCCTGAACTGGTGGACTCCTTAGATGAGACCGCGCTGTTTGTCAATATGAACGGCGAACGGATGAGTCGTCAAGGTTTCTGGAAGCTAATCAAGCACTACCAGGAGAAGGCGGGCATTCAGAAGGACATCACCCCTCACACACTCCGTCATTCTTTTGCGGCCCATCTGCTGGAGAACGGCGCGGATCTGCACGCCATTCAGGAGATGCTGGGACACGCGGATATTTCTTCCACGCAGGTATACTCCCGTCTGCTGAACCAGCATATCAAGGACATTTACTTAAAGGCTCATCCGCGGGCATAGAGAAGCGGTGCGCATGAAAAAAGGCAGGTACAGATTCGTACCTGCTCTTTTTTCAAATAAATACTAATTCCCTACAGGGTTATTGACCACTCCCAGGAACAGAGGCAAACCGCTTTTCCCGGTGATACAGAACAGGAAGGGCCGGTCCAGCACAAAGTCTACTTCTTTATCCTCGGGTCCACCCGCTGCAAGAGCCATAGCGGTAAAGGCGGTGGCAGTACATCCCTCCTCGTCGATGACCACTCGGGCGGCGTGGTCGACTTTGGTGAGAGCGATTTCCTCACGGTTCCCAGTCATGGGGGTGAAATCGGACCGAACCGGGTCGAACACGTCCGTGATTCCCAAGTTTTCCAGCCCCTCTCTTAAATCGAGCTGAGAACACACATCGAATTTAGGGATTGCCTTATTCACGAAGAGCCACATCCAGTTTTTCCACTCGCTATATTTGTCCTTAGCGAAGAGAAACTCCACAGTCTCTGGATCAGTGAGCAATTCCTCCGGAGTCATCCCATCTTCGGGTAGGATAAACCACATTGCGCCGCTGTTGTCAAAGGGCTGGTGTAAGGCGGTGAATCTGTCTCCCCAAAAGTAGTGGTCGGCGGAACCCCAATCGTGCATAAACTCTGTTTCCAAGTCCCCATTTTGGCTGTGGAAGATCTGGGGCGAGGTATTTTCTTCGGAAAACTGGCTGTACCATCTGGCCTGGAAATAGACGGTGGACGCCAGAGCAAGGACGGTACTGCTGTCCAGTTTGATATCCTGAGCCTGTTCTTTCAGAAGTCCGCCGGTCTGCTCATCGAGCCAATCCTGAAAGGCTTTGTTGATACTTTCCGTTCCCATCTTCCCCTGGTAGGAAGAAGCATAGAAGTTTTGAGCCAGGGTATCCATCGTGTCCTGATTGAATTTCAGGTCCTGATTCAGCCACAGGGAACTTGCCAGAATTGAGGTCACGCTCCCGTCATTCCAGTAGTTGGCGTTCCACACATCGCTGGCCTGTTTCCGCAGAGCGTCCATACTATCGCTGCCCAGAAGGGTCAGGATCTGGTTCTGGCTTTCCCCGTCGGTGAGCTGAGCCAGCATAGACAGGGCCATATAGACGTTGAGAGGGGAGTAGACCCGATTTTCTCCCTCTGTTCCGGTCAAAAAGGTCTGTGCGCTCCGGGCGAAGAACGATTGCAGGGAAGAGGTATCCCCCAAGTTCCGCCGTTGGTTCATGACGCTGTCGTTCCAGGCGTCAAAGGCCGCCTCGTCATACTCGTCCGATTCCAGGAAGGGGTACGGAGCCATTTCGGGGTACTCCGCCTGAGCGATGGCGTAAGCGGTCGACTCACCGCCGGGGCGCAGAAAAATTCCTCCAAGGATCACGACAGCTAACGCTGCCGCGACTACTCCCAGCCAACGTTTTGGGAGCCACCGCTTCCGATTTCCTGGTATTTTTTCCGCTCCGTCGATCAAGTCGTCCCGAATATCGGTGATGCCATGAAAAATATCATTTGCGTTCATAATTCCACTCCTTCCGATTCCAAAAAGGTTCGCAAACTTTTCCGCAGCCGCAGCAGGCGTTGTGAGAGGGCGTTCGCGCCTTTGCGCTGTTCCTCGGCAAGCTCCTTGACGGAGTCGCAATACCAGTAGCGCCGGATAAAGAGCCTTCGGTCTTCCGCTGCCAAGCCATCCAGCCAGGTACTGATAGTTTGTGCAAGCTGCCGCCGTTCTACGATCTCCTCTACGGTGCCGGGTGCAGGGACGCAGTCTTCCAATTCTGAGAGCAAGACTTCTATCCCGTTGTATCGTTTCCGGGCGTGTTCTTGCCGCCACCGGCTGATGGACAAGTTCCGGGTGATGCGTCCCAGGAACGCGCCCAAAGATTGGGGACGTTCTGGCGGCATACGGTTCCAAGCGGCGTGCCATGTGTCATTGACGCACTCTTCAGCATTCTCGCGGACGCCCAACAGCCGCAAGGCGATGGAGCGGCACAGCTTACCATATTTATTATTGGATTCGATGATGGCTTGTTCTTCTCTCCGATGGTAAAGCTCTACGATGGAACCGTCATCCATAGCCCGGACTCCTTTCGATATCGACGGATTGTGCCAGAGGACCCTCTGTATATAAAGTCGCAAAGCGGTCGCAGATATGACGCAACTTGCAGCCGGTTCGTTTGACAAGTTAAGAGCAGGTACAAACGCGTACCTGCTCTTTTTATTGGGATCTACGATTTTCACTATGTTTAGGGGCGTCATTTATCTTCCAGCAGCTTGTTCAGCTCAAACATGAAGGTATTGATATCCTTGAACTGGCGGTAGACGGAGGCGAAGCGGACGTAGGCCACCTCGTCCACTTTTCTCAAGCGTTCCATGACCAGCTCGCCGATCTGGGAGGAAGGGATCTCGTGTTCCATCTGGTTTTGCAGGACCTGAGCAATTTCCTCTGCGATTGCTTCCAAGTTGCTGTAGGGGACGGGTCGTTTTTCGCAGGCCCGAATAATTCCGGCCAGGACTTTGTTCCGGTCGAAGCTCTGGCGACTGCCGTCTTTTTTGATGACGATCAAGGGCAGGCTCTCCACGGTTTCGTAAGTTGTGAAGCGTCTATGGCAAGATAAGCATTCCCGCCGCCGTCGAATACTGGCTCCCTCGTCGGAGGGTCTGGAATCCACGACCTTGCTCTCTAAATGGGCGCAGTAAGGGCACTTCATAGGAAAACCTCCCGATTTCACTGTCTGGCGCGGATACATTTCAAGTAAGTATACCACAAGCCGGAGCTATTTGCCAGTCTTTTTTCTGGTGGAAGCAGCGGATTTATAAAAAATTGACGGGAAATCCTTTGATTTGGGGAAAGATATCGTTGGATTTTCCGTTGAAATTTTCTTGCAAAGGGAAAAACTTTCCCTTTATAATAGGTGCTACAGACAACGACGCCTGAGAGGGCGTCGTTTACGCTTTTGGGGGAAACCTGATGTGTTTCATCTGATACAAAAGGGGTATGGATGTCAATGGAACAGATACTTGACTTAGCAGGGAGCAAACTTCACGAGGAATGCGGGATATTTGGCATCAGCGATCCGGGCGGAAGCTGTGCGCAGACGACCTACTACGGTTTGTACGCGTTGCAGCACCGCGGGCAGGAGGCGTGCGGCATTGCGGCGATCAACGACCGAAAGCAATCCTTTTACAAGGACGTCGGGCTGGTCAGCGAAGTGTTTGACCGGGCGACTCTGGAACGGCTCAACGGCACGATGGCGGTTGGTCATGTGCGCTACGCTACCACTGGGGCGGGGGAGAGGGAAAACGCGCAGCCTCTGACCATCAAGTACGTCAAGGGCACCTTAGCTGTGGTCCACAACGGGAATCTTTTGGATGTAGATGAACTCCGGCGCAAATTTGAGTATCAGGGAGCGATTTTCCACACCACCAGCGATTCTGAACTGATTGCTTACGCCGTCGCGCAGGCGCGTCTGCGCTGTGCCAGTGTAGAGGAGGCGGTCTGTCAAGCCGCCGCTCAGCTGAGGGGTGCGTTTTCGCTTCTGGTGATGTCGCCGCAAAAGCTCATTGCCTGCCGGGACCCGTGGGGATTCCGGCCCTTGTGCATGGGGCGGAAGGGGGAGGCGATCCTTTTCGCTTCGGAGTCCTGCGCCATAGAAGCGGTGGGCGGACGGCTGGAACGGGAACTGGACCCTGGTGAGATTGTGGTCGTCCAGAACGGACAGGTCCGTTCTATCCGGGACAACTGCCAAGCTCTGTCTCATATGTGCATTTTTGAATACATCTACTTCGCCCGTCCTGACTCGGTGATTGCCGGTCAATCGGTCCACATGGCGCGGCAGAACGCCGGGCGTCTGCTGGCCCGTCAGCACCCGGTCGACGCGGATCTTGTAATCGGTGTGCCGGATTCCGGCTTAGACGCGGCTCAAGGGTACGCGTTGGAGAGCGGCATTCCGTTCGGCACAGGTTTTGTAAAAAACCGCTACATAGGCCGTACATTTATCACGCCGGACCAAGCCAGCCGGGAACAGGCGGTGCGCATAAAGCTATCCGCTCTGGCCAGTGAGGTCGCAGGCAAGCGGGTCGTGATGGTGGATGACTCCATTGTCCGCGGCACTACCTGCAAGCAGATCATCAGTTTGCTCCGGGAAGCGGGCGCGGTTGAAGTCCATATGCGGGTATCGGCTCCGCCGTTTATCGCGCCCTGTTACTTTGGGACCGATATCCCGGACCGCGAAAAACTGATTGCCTGTCACAACACGGTGGAGGAGATCCGGGATCTGGCGGGTGCGGACAGTTTAGGTTATCTTTCCCTGGAAAATCTCCGGCATTTGGCTCCGGACGCCCATTGCGGTTTCTGTCAAGGCTGTTTCACCGGTCGTTACCCGATTGCAGATGCCGAACAGGGGCCGTTTTAAGGTCAGGCGGATGAAGAAGAGACTCAGGCAGCTTGGAACTGTCGGAGTCTCTTTTTTCATCCTCGTTTCAGCTGTTTGACCAAGGTCTCGTCCGGCGTGACCAACGCCGTCTCGTAGGTGGTGTAAACGACCATACCAGGGCGCGCGCCGCCTGGTTTTTTGACATACTTGACCGGGGTATAATCCACAGCCACCTTACCGGACTCCCGTCCCTGGGAGAACCAAGCGGCCAGGCAAGCGGCTTCCTGAAGGCTCTGCGCATCGGGCGGTTCGCCTTGGGTCCATAAAATCACGTGGGAGCCGTGGATTTTCTGGGTATGGAACCAGATATCTCCTTTGGACGCCAGCTTACAGGTGAGCAGATCGTTCTGTGTATTGTTTTTTCCCACGGAGATACGCAGTCCGGCGGAGGAATAGAACTCCAGCGGTTTGGAGCTGACCCGTTTTTCCCGAGCTTTCGCCTTGGCGGGGCGGCGCAAGTAACCGGTTTCGGTCAACTCCTGACGGATCTCTTGGAGGTCCCGTTCTCCCTCGGCCAGCGCGATGCTTTCCAGTACGCTGTTGAGGTATTCCAACTCCTGTCGTCCCTTTTCCAGCTGAACAGTGAGCATTTTCTGTGCGGTTTTGGCCCGGTTATAGTTTTTGTAATACTTCGCTGCGTTTTGCTGCGGGGTGAGCAGGGGGTCCAGTGGGATCTCGACTTCGGCTCCTTCTGGGTCGTAGAAATCCACTGCACGCAGCCGGGCCATTCCACGTTCCATCTGGTGGAGGTTGGATGTGATGATATCGCCGAACTGACGCAAACGTTCCCGGTCCTGTGTAGAGGCAAGTTCTTTCTCTTGGTTTGCCAGTTTCCGAGCCACCCGGTCCCGTGCGCTGGTCACGGAGCGGATCAGATCCTGTCCTCGCTGACGGATCAGATCCATATGCTCCCGCTGTTCATAGAAGCGGTCCATCATCCCGGAGAAAGAGGGAAACGTCTCCAGCTGAACGGCGGGTCCGTACTGTGTGATGGGAAGGAACGTGAAGTCTTTGGGTTTCCCGTCCATGACGATCATGGTTGGTGTAAAGCGGTTCTCTGACACGTGGTCCAGCAGCGTTTCCAGTGCGTCCAAAAGCCGCATTCGGCCTACGTCTCCCAACTGGTGCAGGCGGACGTCCGTTACGCCGCCGGTCTGGCAGGCCAGCTCCCGGCATACGAGAGGGGCCAGGCCGCTGAAGGTATCCAGCAGCCACTGATCCGCCTGCGCCTGTTCCGGCGCGGCATTCAGCAGACGTTCCAATTCCTGCCGGTCCAGGTCTGCTGGGTTCTCTTTTTTCTGGGCAGGGGGGAAGCGGTAGAAAAATCCCGGTTGAAGGACGCGCAAACTGTCATCGCCTGCGGCGTCTTCCGGTCCCACATGGCGTGTGCAGTCCAAGATGCGGTCTTTTTCCAGAAGCAGCAGGTTCGTTCGATGGGAGATAGCCTCCAGCACCAGTCTGCGTTCCACCCGGTCGCCCAACTCGCTGAGCGCCTCGAAGCGGATATCCACCACCCGCTCCATAGGCAGCTGCGTCAGGGAGAGGATACGTCCGCCGGACAGGTACTTGCGCAGCAGCATACAGAACATAGGCGGGGCGTCCGGGTTTTCCCGGGAAATCCGGGTCAGCTGGATACGGGGCCGGGTAGGGTTCGCGGAGAGCAGCAGCCGGACATTTCCTGAATGCGCCCGCAGGGCCAGGATGATCTCATCCCGAGCGGGTTGATAAATTTTGTCGATCTTCGCTCCTATTAGGACAGTGTTCAGTTCGTGGACCACGCCGGACAGGCACAGAGCATCCAAAGGCACGGGAATCACCTTCCATCTTCCGGATAAGGAAACTCCGCAAAATAATCCACGTCGTCTCCATCGGTCAGCCAACGTTCAAACCAGCCAAGGAAATCCTGACGTTGGCAGCAGGGCTGGACGCCCAGTTCGCAGAAATGCCAGACCTCGCCGCGGCAGGGGCCTGTAATGACCAGCTCAAACGTCTGGCCGCAGCCAATATCGATCAGTTCCAGTGTTCCGCTGACAAAGGGATTGCCGAGAGGCGGTTCCTCACCGTCCTCCAGCTCATCCCAATCGACCCAGTATTCCTTGTAGCGGAACGGTTCGGCATAATTTTCCACGTTCCGTTCCGCCATAAGAGGCAAAAACTGGAACGTGTCGAACATACAGCCGCCGTCGCCTACTTCCAACAAGAAGCGGCGGTAGCCTTCCGGCAGGGTGATCTGGTGTTTCTGCTCAAAGGCGCGGATCTCCTTCTCCGGCAGAACGGGTCCGAGCTGTTTGTTCTGTTTTTTGATCTCCGCCTTGATACGGTCCAGGACCGCTCCGTACTCCTCCGATTTATAGATCGGCATAGTTTATTCCTCCATCATCGCGGAAAAGAGTTCGTTCAGCCGCTGGGTCTGACCTTGAAGGTAGAGCCAGCCGAACAGTGTTTCCAAACCGGTCGCGGTTTGATACTCTTCACGGCTGGCGGCTTTGGGGATGGAATGGGGGGCAGTATTCCGTCCCCGGCGGAACACGTCGGATTCCTCCTGGGAGAGCAGGGGAAGGATACGCTCGAACTGTTTTGCCTGGGCCGGTGCGGACACATAGGCCACCGCGGCCCGATGAAGGTCTTTCGCTCTGCTTTTGCCGTGCAGGCACAGCCAGGAACGGACCATCAGCTCAAACACGCTGTCTCCCAAATGGGCCAGTCCCAGGTTGGACAAAGAGAGCAGCTGATCCCGTTCCATGTTCAGGTGAAAGTAGTCTGTCATCCCACGTCCGCTCCCGCTCCGAAGGCGTCTGTAACCAAAATCTCGCCTACGATATGCTGATTGAAGGCGGCCAGCTCCTCCGCCGGGACCCAGTACTCCTGATGATAGGAACGTCCGACTGTGTGGACCTCGTAGCGGGTCAAGAAGTCGTCGTCCACTTGGAAACGGGTCACATAGCCCCGTTCTCCATCCCGTGTGTTCCATTTCTCCGCAATTTCCTTTGCGTACTCCCGATTGAGGACAGGGTAGAAGATAGGCTGTTCCGGCAGGCGGGGCGGGAAAGCTGTAAAACCGCTGTCACGGATTTGTTCCAACTCCGCCTCGCCCACGGGCCTGTACAAAATCATGGCGTTTTCTCTCCTTTCAAGCCGGTATCAGTTCTGGCTCCGGTCCTTGTTGGGTACCATGATCCGCAGGTGAGAACCTTCCCCGCATTTTCCTTTTTCGTCGTGGACTTCGATATCGAACCACATCTTGCGCCGCTCGATGGAGCGCAAAGTTGCGGTAGCTGTGACTTTCATACCCACGGGGGTGGAAGCCAAATGCCGGACGTGAGCTTCTGCACCGACTGTGGTCATGCCGTCTTCCATGTACTCATTGGCCAATTCCAGGGCACAATCCTCCATCAACTCCAGCATACTGGGAGTAGAAAAAATTTTCGCGCCGGCTGTGCCGATACGTTTCGCGGTCATGTCGTCTGTGACCGTCCAGGTCAAGCTGTGTTGGGTCGGTTTTTCCACAAAAAAGCGCCTCTTTTCTTTTTTCGTAGGGGAGCGGAAAACAAGTTTCCGCTTCTGTTATCGAAACGGTTCGCCTTCTCCGTCCAGAACCTCCCGGCGGTGAAAGGTGACAAACTCGGGGGTGAATTGGGGGTAAGTCTGGCAGAAAACGGTCCGAAGCAGTTCCGGATTCAGCCCTGGATTTTGCGCGGCAAGCACTGCGTCAAGCGTCATGGTGTCGCTTTGGCACTCAATACGCCAGCTTCGGATGAGGGGAATGAGGTCCACTTCGGTGAAGCCAGCCTTTGCCTTGTTGGACTTCTTTTTCACCGTCAAACTTTCCCGGCCCAGCAACTCGGCCATAGCCGGTTCGGACTCCTGAGGGCGGCCCTCGGAGTATTCAAGATTCATGATATAGTTGATATACCGCAGTTCCTTCAGCTTTCTCCGCGCCTCGTAGCACTGATGGATCACGATCCCTTCCGGCATGGCGGCGGTGAGCCGGGCAGGGACCTCTTCGGCTAACGTTCCCTCCAGCAAACTGAACTCCAGGATCTCACACTGACTGGAATAGCCTACAGACAGGGGCAGGGCGATGGAGACGAAAGGGTGCGGGTTGAAGCCCTCCGTATGTTTGATTGCGATCCCAGCCCGTGCGAAGGCTCTTTGGAAGGTACGCATCAAATCCAGGTGGGAGATATACCTAGCCCGTCCTGTTTTTGAGAACAGCAGGCGGTCAGCCACAGCGTCCACCTCCCGTCAGCAATTGATTCGCGCCGCAGCCGGAACAGCGGGTCCGGCAATCCGGCGTGGTCTGGGAGTTGTAACACTGTTCCCGCTCGCGCCAGAGGAACTCCGTGCTTACGCCGACAGACAGCCGCGCCCAGGGAAACACTTCATCGGGACGCCGTTCCCGGCAGGCGTAGAAATCTCCGCTCAATCCGCAGGCTTCCAGCGCGTCCATCCACCTCTGGTAATCGAAGTATTCGTTCCAGGCGTCCATTTTCGCTCCGTTCTGCCAGGCATACTCTAATACGCTGGCCAATCTCCGGTCTCCCCGTGAGAAGATGGCTTCCAGGTAGCTGGTGTGGGGATCATGCCAGTTGTAGGTGATGGACTTATCCCGTTTCAGGGCGTCCCGCAGCAAGTCGACCCGTCTCTGGTACTCTTCCATTGGGATCTGAGGCTCCCACTGGAACGCGGTGTGCGGTTTTGGGACGAACCAGGAGGTAGACACCGTGATCCGCACGCCTCTGGCCCGATTTGGGGTACACTCCCTCCAGGCGAAATAAACTTTCCGCGCCAGATCCGCGATTCCCAGCACATCCTCGTCGGTTTCCGTAGGCAGGCCCAGCATGAAGTACAGTTTCACGCCGTTCCAACCCCCTGAAAAGGCTGTGCGGACAGATTGGAGCAAGTCTTCTTCCCGCAGGTTCTTGTTGATCGCGTCCCGCAGGCGTTGGGTCCCCGCTTCCGGCGCAAAGGTCAGCCCGCCTTTCCGAACTCGCTGGAGCCGTTCCATCAGCCCCATAGAGAAGGTGTCCGCCCGCAGAGAGGGCAGGGAAAGGCCGATATCCCGTGGGGCGCAGTAGTCCAGCAGTTCGTCGCACAGCTGCATCAGGCAGGGGTAGTCGGTGGAGGACAGGGAAGAGAGGGTCATCTCCTGATAGCCTGAGTCCTCGCAGGCAGCTTTCCCGTACTGAGCCAGCAGCTCCGGGCTTCGGGAACGCACTGGCCGGTAGACGTATCCCGCCTGGCAGAACCTGCATCCTCGGATACAGCCCCGAAACAGTTCCAGCATGACCCGGTCGTGAACGATCTCTGTGGATGGGATGATTGTTTTCACGGGAAAGTACGCCTGATCCATATTCTGCACGATACGCTTGGTGACAGTCTGGGGCGCGCCCTCTGAGACCTTGATCTCCTCCAAAGTCCCGTCTGGCCGGTAAACCGGCTCATAGAGGCTTGGAACATAGATTCCTTTGATTTTAGCCGCCTCCAGAAGGAACTCTCTCTTGGACCAACCCTCTTCTACGGCCTGCTGGTACAGGTCGATATACTCCAGCGTGACCTCCTCGCCCTCGCCCAGCACGAACAGGTCGATAAAGGGCGCCAAGGGTTCCGGGTTGTAGCAGCAGGTCCCGCCAGCCACCACCAAAGGCGTCAGTTCGATCCGGTCCTCGCTGTGCAGGGGCAAACCTGCCAAGTCCAGCATATTCAAGACATTGGAATACGCCATCTCGTAGCCCAACGAAAAGCCAATGATGTCAAAATCGGCGATTGGGTCGCCGCTTTCCAGAGCATAGAGCTGCAGTCCTGCCTGACGCAGTTCTTCCTCCATATCCCCCCACGGGGCAAAGCATCGCTCACACCACACGTCGGGCCGTTGATTCATCACCCCGTAGAGGATGCGGCAGCCCAGGTTGGACATACCGATCTCATAGGTATCCGGAAAGCACAACGCAAAGCGGGTGGTCACAGTTTGCCGCTCCTTGACCACCTCATTGTACTCTCCTCCCGTGTAGCGGGCAGGCTTCTGCACCCGCTGAAGGATGTACTCCAATGTTCGGTTCATGTTGACGCTCCAATCCTCAGATCATTCCGCTGCGCCTTTTTGGCGATCAGCACACATATGCTATTCTATCCGTTTCCAGCCGCTCTGACAAGTCCTATTTTCAGAGTTTTGTGTAAAGATTTGTGGAAACTGACGTGCTGTTGAGGGGGAAGGGAAGTCCCAGATTTTTGAAAGAAGTATTTGACAAGCCGCCTGGTTTCCGCTATGATAGCAGAGCAGTAGGCTGGACAGCCGCGCGGACGGGTCCAACGGCCCGGCCGTGAGGAAAGTCCGGGCTCCATAGGGCAAGGATAACGGGTAACACCCGCCGGGGGCGACCCTAGGAAAAGTGCAACAGAAAGAAACCGCCGCGCGTTTTGCAGAATGAGCGGAACCTGTCACAGACAGCGGGAAGTTCCTTCTGGAGTGCGGTAAGGATGGAAAGGCGAGGTAAAAGCTCACCCGATGGCGTGGAAGCGTCCATCGCTGTAAACTCTATCCGGAGCAACGCCGTGGAGGGACACGAAGGCTGGCCCGGCCGTCCCGAGGAGGCGGCTGGAGCGCGTCAGCAATGGCGCGTCGAGATAGATGGCTGTCTTAAAAGACAGAACCCGGCTTACAGGCCTGCTGCGCACAAAAAGGGAAGGTCTTTTCCGCACGGTCGGAGAGGATCTTTCCTTTTCGCGTTCCTGTCTCCAGTCGGGCGTTTCTCAAGATGAGCGAAAATGTGGAAAATACAGGATGAGTCCAGCTTGTTTTTTCTCCCACACATTGGTATAATGGTAACAGCAGTTTCAGGAGGAGGAACCAGGTTGGACAGTCCGATTTACCATTTGGAAGGCGTCGTCAAGGCCAGAGAGACGGAACGGGGAGATTTTGTCGGTCCGCTGGACCTGATTCTTCATCTGCTGAGCAAAAACAAAATGGAGATCAAAGACATCCAGATCTCGCTGATCCTGGACCAGTACCTGGACTGGATGAAGCGGCGCAAAGAGATGGATCTGGAAGTAGCCAGCGAGTTTGTGACGATGGCTTCCCAGCTGGTATTCATCAAGACCCGGATGCTGCTTTCCATCCACGATGAGGAGGCGCTCAGCGAGATGGAACAGCTGATCGCCACGCTGGAAGCGCACCAGCGGGACGAAAACTATTTGAAGATCAAAGCAGTGCTTCCGATCCTGGACAGCCGCTATCTTCAGGGAAGGAACTGCTTGACGAAGGGGCCGGAAGCGGTTCAGCCTGACCGGACGTATCGCTACACCCACCCGCCGGAGGATCTGCGCAAAGCTATGATTGCGGTCATGACCCGTGCTGGCCGTCGGCTTCCGCCGCCTATGACCGCGTTCCAGGGCATTGTGGGACGGGAGCCATACCCTGTGGCGGAGAAGGCGGGGGAACTGCTCCGGCGTATCCTGCACGACGGGGTCGTTCGTTTCCACGCGCTCTTTCAGAGCAGTCGGAGCCGTTCTGAGGTCGTGGCCACCTTTCTGGCCATTCTGGAGCTGTGCAAAGCCAGACGTCTGCTGCTGGCGGGCACAGAGGAAGACTGTACTGTCACCTGTACCCAGGAGGGCGGAGAACAGGGGAGCGGAAGCGAAGAATAGGACAGGAGGATTCCCCTATGGAAGACAGAGAATTGGAGAGTGCTTTGGAAGGGGTGCTTTTCGCGGCGGGAGAACCTGTCCCGGTCGAGCGGCTGTGCCTTGGCCTGGAGGTGGACCGCCCCACGTTAGACGCGGCGGCGCAGAGGTTGATCGACAAGTTCAGCTACGAACGCCGGGGGATTCGTCTGCTGCGGCTGGACACCAGCTATCAGCTGTGTTCGGCTCCGGAGCTGGCCTCGCTCATCCGCCGGACGCTGGAGGGCCGCAAACCGCCCCGGCTGTCTCAACCTGCGCTGGAAGTGCTGGCTGTCATCGCCTATTACCAGCCGGTGACTCGGGCTTACGTGGACCAAGTGCGAGGCGTGGACAGCTCCTACACGGTAGGGCTCCTGCTGGAACGGGAACTGATCGAGGAATCCGGTCGATTGGCGGTGCCGGGCCGTCCTGTGCTGTTTCGTACCACCAAAAATTTTCTGCGTGCGTTCAGCTTATCCAGCCTGAACGAGCTGCCCAAGTTACCTGATACCACTCCGGAAAACAAACAGATGACAGAAGAGCTGGAAGCCGCCGTTGCTTATCTGCGTTCGGAGGAAAACGGCAGTCAAAGCGGGGAGGACAGCCCATGACGGCACTTTATATTCTGGCCGGTGTGGTTCTGACGCTGTTTTTGATCGGTCAGATCCGGATCGGCGGCAGGGCCGTGTTCAACGTCCAGGGTTTTTTCCTTTGGGTCAAATTCGGTTGGTTTTACATCCAGATCCTTCCGGAAAAGCCCCGGAAGCCGAAGGAACCAAAGCCCAAAAAGCCGAAACAGGGGCAGAAGAAGCCTAAGCCAGGCACTCCGCCCGCGCCTTTGATGGAGCGTGCAGGCGGCGCATTGGCTTACGCTCAGGCTCTGCTGCCCGTGGTGCTGGAGGCTGTCAGCGGGACATGGCGCGGTCTGCGGGTCAACGACCTGTTGCTGGAGCTGACCGCAGCCTCGTCTGATCCTGCGGATACCGCGATCCTGTACGGGCGGGCCAATGCTGTTTTAGGTGCGCTGTGGCGTCCGCTGACCCAAACGCTTCATGTCAAAAATGGCACGGCGCGGATTCGGATGGACTTTTTGAACGAGAGCATGACCCTATACGCTTCTGCGGTCCTGTCAATCAAACTCGGACAGATTCTGTGGATTGGCCTGCGGGCTGGAGTAAAAACGCTGTTCCGCGTCTTAGCCGTGCGGAAGCGGCGGAAGGAAATCAAACAAAGATCAAAGAAAGGCGGTCTGACCTATGGAGCAGGAGAAGAAAAACCCCATCAACGAGCTGATGCAGGCCACGATGGAACAGGTCAAGCGGATGGCTGACGCCAACACCATCATTGGGACGCCGATTCAAGCGGAAGGTGTGACTCTCATACCAGTGTCCCGTCTATCCTTTGGCGTAGGGGGTGGCGGAACGGAGTTCTCCATTGGCAAAACAGCGCCTGCAAACGACGCCTTCGGCGGCGGCAGCGGAGCGGGTGTCCGGCTGGAACCGGTCGCATTTCTGGTAGTCCGGGACGGCAATGTCAAACTGCTTCCCGTTGCTCCGCCGCCGGCTACTACGGTGGACCGGGTCATCGACACCGTCCCCGAGGTAGTGGATAAAGTGACCGGTTTCATCGAAAGCCAGCAGGAGAAGAAGGCCAAAAAGGCCGCAGAGGCTGAATTTGCCGACTGACGCGTAAGGAAACGGCTGTATAAATTTCCTGCCATAAACCAGAGGAAACGAAGGATACTAATGCCACCATGAAAAAAGAGGTGGCCTAGCTTGAAGCGACTTTTTTCCATGATCCTGGCTGGCGCAGTTTGCTTGTCTGCGCTGCCTGCCGTGCGGGCAGCAGGCAGGACTGCGCCTGGTATTTCTGCGGCCAGCGCTGTTCTGATGGACGCGGCCAGTGGGCGGGTGCTGTACGAGAAGGACAGCCACACCCACCGGCTCATTGCCAGTATCACCAAGCTGATGACCGCTCTGGTGGCGTTGGAATCCGGGCACGCTTTGGACGAGACCGTCACGGTCGCGCCGGAGTGGACAGGAGCGGAAGGGTCCTCTCTCTACCTGCGGCCGGGGGAGGAAATCACTTTGGAAGCGTTGCTATACGGCTTGCTTCTCCGTTCGGGCAACGACGCCGCCTTAGCGGTAGCGGGGAACTGCGGCGGTACTGTGGAGCGTTTTGTGGCTGAGATGAACGAAAAAGCCCGAGAACTTGACATGAAGGACAGCCGTTTTGCGAACCCGAGCGGTCTGAATGCCGACGGACACTACTCCAGTGCTTACGACATGGCGCTTTTGGCCCGCGCCTGTCTGGAAAATGAGACGCTGGCCAAAATTGCGGCGACCAAGTCCATTACCTTAGGCACACGCACCTTTACGAACCACAATAAGCTGTTGTGGCGGTATGAGGGCTGCATCGGCTTAAAGACCGGTTTCACGGAAAAAGCGGGCCGGACGTTGGTCAGCGCGGCGGAGCGGGACGGGATGACTTTGATCTGTGTCACGCTCAACGCCCCGAACGACTGGCAGGACCACGCGTCTCTCTTCGACTACGGGTTCGCGAATTACCAGCCTGAGCGGTTGACCTGCGAGGAAGAAGTACTGTGCCGTTTACCGGCGGACGGCAGTCTGCTCTCTTTTTGTCCGGTCGCGGCGGAACGTACCGTTTCTCTCTGTTTGACTTCCGGCGAAACGGTCCGTCAGGAACTGGCTTTGGACTTCGCCGCGTTGACTGCACCGGTCCCATTGGGGACGCGGGTAGGGGAAGCGGTATTTTATATGGAAAATGAGGTGCTTGCCCGCGTTCCGCTGGTCACGGCATCGGAACTGCGGCATGATCTGGCCCCGGAACGCAAACTGTTTCCGTGGCTTTCTGCCAGATAGTATACTCAGAATCTGCCCGCGCTGAGGTTTCGTATAGGAGGGCCACTCTATGGAAGAACGTCTGCAAAAATTGATCTCCTCTTGCGGTCTGGCTTCCCGGCGGGCGGCGGAGGAGTGGATCGCAGCTGGACGCGTGCAGGTGAACGGTCAGAAGGCCCATTTAGGCGACCGGGCGGATTTGGACCGGGACGAAGTTCTGATCGATGGGCAACCGCTGCGTCCTGGTGGCGGGCGGGTCTATCTGATGTTGAACAAACCCCGCGGTTATGTGACCACACTCTCCGACGAGCGGGGGCGTAAAACGGTAGCGCAGTTGACGGAGGACTGTGGAGTTCGAGTCTGGCCGGTGGGCCGCCTGGATCTGAACTCGGAAGGACTGCTCCTGATGACGGACGACGGCGCGTTGACGCATCGTCTGCTCCATCCCAGCTATGAGGTGGAGAAGGAGTATCTGGTCTGGGTGACCGGGGATGTGCGTCGGGCTGTCCCGTTGCTGTCCAGTCCTATGGAACTGGACGGCGAGCCGCTGACGCCTGCCAAAGTCGTTCAGGGACGGGTAAGCGGCGGCGTCACACAGTTGTCTGTCACCATCCGCCAGGGAAAAAACCGGCAGGTGCGCCGTATGTGCGGTCAGGCAGGTCTGACCGTTCTGCGTCTCAAGCGCATTCGGGAAGGCGCGCTGCACTTGGACCGTCAGCTGAAACCAGGACAGTGGCGTCCTCTGACACAGCAAGAACTGCTGGTTCTGACGGGCGAAGCAACTTCTGCCCGGAACGGATGAAATATTCTGCAAAATCTCTTGCATTTTTGGGCGAAAAAGCGTATGATAATACCTGCTGAATCAGCCGCGGGCGAAGTGGCTCGTGCGGCGAACCAGGAGGTGACACAGACATGAATCGGGATATTCTCACTGTAATTCAGGAGAATATGCACGCGCTGTCCAAAGGACAGAAGCGTATTGCCAACTATATTCTGACCGCCTACGATAAGGCCGCCTTCATGACGGCCAGCAGGTTAGGGAAGAAAGTGAACGTCAGTGAATCTACCGTGGTCCGTTTTGCCGCAGAACTGGGTTACGACGGCTACCCGGATATGCAGAAGTCCCTTCAAAAGATGGTGCGCAGCCGGTTGACTTCGGTACAGCGCATCGAAGTGACCAACGACCGCATCGGAAACCAAGACCTTTTGTCCACGGTACTCCAGTCCGATATCGAAAAGATCCGCCTGACGCTGGAGGAAGTGGACCGGACCGCCTTTGAGCAGACCGTGGAAGCCATTGTCTCCGCCCGGAAAATTTATGTGCTGGGAGTCCGTTCCTCCGCATCTCTCGCGTCCTTCATGGCTTTCTACTTGAACCTGATCTTCGATAATGTAGTTCTGGTCCCAGCAAACACGGCCAGCGAGGTCTTCGAGACGCTGCTTCGGGTAGGGGAAAAGGATACCGTTATTGGCGTCAGCTTTCCCCGGTACTCCAGCCGTACCGTTCAGGCGATGAACTTTGCCAGCGACCGGGGCGCTGCCACAGTTGCCATCACCGACAGCGACGCTTCCCCGCTGGTGCCATTTTCCAGATATACGCTGAAAGCCCGCAGCGATATGGTCTCTTTTGTCGATTCCCTGGTCGCTCCACTGTCCCTGATTAACGCCCTGCTGGTAGCCGTGAGCCGGAAGAAAAACGATGACTTGATGCACACGTTCCAATCCCTGGAGCAGATCTGGGACGAATATAGCGTCTACGAAAAGGTGCCGGAATGAGTACCAGCGACCTGATCGTTGTAGGGGGCGGAGCCGCCGGCATGATGGCGGCTATTTCAGCCGCCCGGCTGGGCGTCTCCGTCACGCTGGTGGAGCGCAACCAGAAAGTAGGACGGAAGCTGTACATCACCGGGAAAGGCCGCTGTAATGTCACGAACCACTGTTCCGCCGAGGAAGTCCTGGCCTGTGTTCCACGCAATGGAAAATTCCTTTACAGCGCAATGGAGAAAATGCCTCCGGCTGAAACGGAGCGCTTTTTTGAATCGCTGGGCGTACCTTTGAAGGTCGAACGAGGGAACCGTGTGTTTCCCATTTCCGATCACGCCTACGATATTATTGACGCGCTGTTTCAGGAGATGAAGCGTTTGAAGATCCGCATACTTTGCGGGCGCGTAACTTCTCTGCGTTGCAAGGACAACCGAGTAACCGCTGTGGAAAGTGGTACGGGAGCAGATAAATGGAGTTGGGGAGAGGCTTGTAAAGCTGTTATACTTGCTACCGGAGGCGCATCCTATCCTGCCACCGGTTCCACTGGAGACGGTTATCAGATAGCAAAGTCGTTGGGCCACACCATCGTGGAAATAAACCCATCCCTGATCCCTTTGGAGTCACCGGACCCCTGTTGCAGACAAATGCAGGGACTGGCTCTGAAAAACGTGGTCTTGACCGTGCGGAATCAGAAAAAAAAGGTGCTTTATCAGGAACAAGGAGAGCTTTTGTTCACGCATTTCGGCCTATCTGGACCGCTGGTGCTGTCTGCCAGCGCCCATATGCGGAAATTCGGAGCGGAGGAGTACACCTGCTTCATTGACCTGAAACCTGCTTTGGACGAGTCCGCATTGGACGCCCGATTACTTCGGGAGCTGAGCGGCAACGCCAATCGGGATATGGACAACTTGATGAGTGCCTTACTGCCCCGGCTCATGATTCCAGTTGTATTGGAACGGGCCGGTATCCCAAGCGAAAAGAAGGCTCACGACATCACAAAAGGGGAACGCCGCCGTTTGCTGGAGATTTTAAAGAAATTTTCCATTGCGGTCAATGGCCCGAGGCCAATAGAGGAAGCAATCGTCACATCCGGCGGTGTGAAGGTGTCTGAAGTGGACCCAAAGTCAATGGGTTCAAAGATTGTAAAGGGATTATACTTTGCGGGTGAAGTATTAGACGTTGACGCCTACACGGGCGGTTTCAACCTCCAGATTGCCTGGGCCACTGGCCGGGCGGCAGGAGAGGCTGCGGCAGCATACGTTCAATCGGGATTGAAATAAGTGTCCTCGCCGGACGGGCGTTCTTTTCTTGAAAGAAAAGGACCAAAAGAACTTTTGTTTGAAAGGGGAAAGGCGCATGGAACAAAACAAATCGGATATCCGGCTAGGCCGATTTTTGAGTCTGGTCCTGCGTCATGATCCCCAAGCGGCAGGCATTACGTTGGATGAACACGGTTGGGCGGATGTGAAAGCTCTGCTGGCCGGTGTGAACCGGACCGGACGTCAGATTGATATGGATATATTGGAGCGCATCGTTCGCGAAAACAACAAACAGCGGTATGCTTTCAATGAAAATCACACCAAGATCCGTGCGAATCAGGGGCATTCGGTCCAGGTAGACGTGGAATTGCGGCAGGAAACACCGCCGCAGTACCTCTATCATGGCACTGCCACGCGATTTCTGAACGCTATCCACAAAGAGGAGATCGGAAGAG
>CANDKT010000025.1 GCA_947385365.1 uncultured Bacillota bacterium
GAGATAACCTGTTGTGACTGGAGTTCAGACGTGTGCTCTTCCGATCTGGAGCATCCACATAGAAAAGCCGCCCATCGTTTGATTGGGGACCAGACTGGACACGTAGCTGCCCACCAGCGTGAAGACAAGCACGGCGGCCATCATAACGAGTCCGTTCCTGAGATCCAGGTTCTTGTTTTTGTGGTAGGTCCAGGCGGACACCGCGCTGGCCAGCACGTCGGAAGCCAACGCGATCCCGATTGCCTGATACGCCTCCACGCCCAGCAGCCCGACGAGCATCGGCGTGATGACCGCCGCCGCGCTCATGCCCGCGAAGCCCGTGCCTAAACCGGCTCCCATACCGGCGAAAAAACAGACCGCGATGGTCAGAAAAACATTCATGGTTTCGATTGCTCCTTTTCGCTCCCGCGGTCCAAGGCGCGGGTGATGTTACGCTGGATACGGACGGTGAAGTCCGACAACGTCTCCCGTTCTTCCGGGGTCAGCCCGGCGATCAGCGCGGCCTCGAACTCCGCCTGACCGTTCCGACCCGCCGTCACCGCCGCGTCAGCGGCGGGCGTCAGCCGCAGGTGTTCCAGCCGCCGGTCCTGGACGTCAGCCTGACGGGTCAGGAACCCTTTCCGCTCCAAGCTCCGGACGCCTACGGAGACGTTGGATTTGGCCAGCCGCCGTATGGCAACGACGTCGGACGCCGTGTCGTACTCCGGATTATTGGCCAGGAACAGCAGGATATCCAACTCTCCCTGTGTCAACCCCGCCGCCTCCCGCGCCGGACGCAGGAGCCGTTGATATAGCTGCGCGGCGTCCTGTATATATTTCAGAAGCGGTACAGACATAGGACATCTCTTCTTTCCTCATATAGTTATGATTCATAACTAATAGGATAGACCTTTTCCCTCCCATTGTCAAGGGGCAGAACGCTACAAGTTCCGTTGCAGGTAGACCATATCAGTCAGCAAAACGCCGGACTCGTCGATCAAGCGGTCGCGGAAGGGAACCGGAAACCGGCGCGTCAAAATTCCGCTTGCAGAACGGCGGCAGTTGTGGTACTCTCTTACTGATACAAGATGACAGGAGGGATGTGCTATGCCCATCAAGATCCCCGACTCTCTGCCCGCCCGGGCGACGTTGGAAAGCGAAAACATCTTTGTGATGACGGAATTTCGGGCCATACATCAGGATATGCGTCCGCTGAACCTTCTGATCCTGAACCTGATGCCCACCAAGATCGTCACGGAGACGCAGCTTTTGCGGAAGCTGTCCAATACGCCGCTTCAGATCCAGGTCGAGCTGCTGAAAATGGCCAGTCACACCTCACAGAATACGGACGCGGATCATTTAGCGGCCTTCTACACCACGTTCGATCAGATCCGGGACCGGAAATACGACGGTATGATTATCACGGGCGCGCCGGTGGAGGACTTGGACTTCACCGCAGTGGACTACTGGGACGAGCTGTGCCAGATCATGGACTGGACCCGCACGCATATCCACTCCACGCTCCACGTCTGCTGGGGGGCGCAGGCGGGGCTGTTCTTCCACTACGGTATCCCGAAATACCCTCTGCCCAAGAAGCTGTTCGGCGTGTTCCCGCACACGATTGTCAAGAAACAATCCCCTCTGTTCCGCGGCTTTGACGACGAGTTCTACGTCCCGCACTCCCGGCACACGGACACCCATCTGGAAGACATCTTGGCCAGGCCGGAACTGGAACTGCTGGCCGTCTCGCCGGAAGCCGGCGTGTTCGCGGTGAAGAGCGAGGACAACCGCCGTTTCTTCATCACCGGCCACCCGGAGTACGACCCGGATACGTTAGCCAAGGAGTACTTTCGGGACCGGGACCGGGGACTCCCCATCGACGTGCCCAAGCACTACTTCCCCAACGATGACCCCAGTCAGACCCCCATCGTCCGCTGGCGGTCCGCCGGTCAGCTGTTCTACACCAACTGGCTGAACTACTACGTCTACCAGACCACGCCCTACGATATTTCACAAATCTGAGAACGACAGAGGGATACGCGTATGCGTATCCCTCTGTCTGTGTCATGCCCTGCGGGACGTTACTGGAGCTGTTCCAGGAAACGTTGCAGCATGACGGCTACTTCTTGACGGGTGACGTTGTCCTTGGGGGCCAGGAGGCCGTTGTCTCTGCCTTGGAGGATACCGGCTTTCACGCACCAGGCCATACTGTCCGCCGCCCAGCTGGCGACATCCGCGCGGTCGGTGAACGAATCGGTTTCCTTCCCGGCGCTGGAAACGTCCAGGTTCAGCAGTTCGGCATAGCGGTACAGCATGACGGCCAGTTCCTGCCGTGTGATGGAGGCCTCCGGCTGGAAGCTGTCGCTGCTGCGGCCGCTGACCACGCCGCTCCCTGCGGCCCAAGCGATTCCCTTGGCGTAGTACGCCGTGGGCGGGACGTCGTCGAACTTCAGCGCATAGTTTTCGCTGCCATTGGACAGCCGCCACAAGACGACCGCCAGATCGCCACGTTTCATATTCCCTTCCCGGTTGAAGCGGCCGTTTCCTACGCCGCTCACCAAGCCCAAGCCTGCGGCTTGATGGATGGCGCGTTCCGCCCAATGTCCTGCCGGGACGTCTGTGAACTTCTCAGAAGCTGCGGGGATCTCCGCAGGAAGTTTCACATTCGCGATGG
This sequence comes from uncultured Bacillota bacterium, assembly GCA_947385365.1. Taxonomy (GTDB): domain Bacteria; phylum Bacillota; class Clostridia; order Oscillospirales; family Oscillospiraceae; genus Lawsonibacter. Next base: position 2,654 of record CANDKT010000025.1, read on the forward strand.
TGTTGCCCTTCGGGCCGGTCACGGTAATCGTCACGTTTTCCTTCGCGTCGACCACTTTTTCCACCTTACCGCCATCGGTCCGTTTCGTGGTCGCGGTCACGGTTCCGGTCCGCTGATCCGTCACGGTAACGGTCGTGGTGCCGTCCGGGTTCTGAGTCGTGGTCGTGGTCGTGGAGGAAGAACTGCTGCTGCCGCTGCCGCTGCTGCCGCCGCCACCGCCGCTTGATTTTCTGGTCACGGTCACTTGGCACTGGGCTGTGACGGGGTTCGCCGTGTCCTGGGACGTCGCCGTGATGGTCGCGTTACCTTTCGAGACGCCGGTCACGACGCCGTCCGCGTCCACGGTCGCGATGGTCTCGTCGCTGGAGGTCCAGGTAACGGCTTTATTTGTGGCGTTCTCCGGGGAGACCGTGGCGGTCAGACGGACCGTCTGTCCTTCCCGGACCGAGGCTTCCTTCGGGTCGAGCGTGATCCCCGTGACGGGTATAGAGGGGGTCTCCGCAGGGAGGACCGCGGCGGTCGGCGCGGAGGTCAATTCCCCGGTGTAGTCTCCCGTGCCGGTGATCCGGACCCGGATCGTTTTGCCCTCGTCGGAGGCCGCGATGGTGTAGGTCTTGTCTGTAGCGTCTGGGATAGGCGTTTCCGTGCTGCCGTCCGACAGCAGCCACTGGCAGCGGAACGTTGCCGCAGCGGGCGTCGCACGGGCGGTGAGGGTACTGCCTACACGGGCGGTTCCTTCAATCGTGACGCTCTGGATCGCCTCGCCCTGGATTATCGTCACGCCCTGGGCGGTGATGACCACGTTCCCGGTCACAAACTGGCCGGGGATAACGATCCGGCCTGTTGCGGCGTCATAACTGGCTCCCATGCAGTCCGCTCCGTTGACCTTCACCGCGACGTTCTCGGGCAGTCTGTGGCCGCTGGCCGCGGAGAGCGTCACCGACAGTTCGCTGCCGTGCGCGATGGTCTGAGGCGCGCCGGAGGCCGTCAGGCCGTTGCGCAGCTCGTAGACCACGGTGTAGTTTTTGCGGACCGCGTCAGCGGTGATGGTGATGTTCCGGGTCACGCCGTGCGCGAAGGTCACGACGCGTTTTGCGGAATCGGTCTGATCCTCAGTGTAGGTATAGTCGGTAAAGACCGCTCCCGTATCGGTTTCGGTGACAGTGAGGGCGCGGGGCATATCGAAGCCTTCCGCGGGGGTGAGGGTGATGCGGAACTGTTCTCCGTGGACGACCTTATGGTCGTGGTCCGCCATATCGCAGCCGATGTTGCTGAGGTTATGGCCGATGGTGTAGGTCTTCTTCACGAAGACGGCCGAGACGCTGGTTGTGGTCGAGGGCATTGTGAAGGTATACGTGTTCGCGTCGGAACCCTCTGTCAGGGGGACGGTTTTCCCGTCCGCGTCTGTGACGGTCAATTTGTTCAGCTGGAAGCCGGTATCAGGCGTCACCCAGAGCGTGACGGTATCGCCTACGGGGATCTGACGCCGGTTCGCCCGAACGATGCCGCCTTCGAAGCTCTGAGGGATGTCCAAGGCGACGACGGGGGTCTCCTTCACCACGATGGTGACGGTGCTGGAAGGACGGCCTGCGTTATGGGTCGCGTCCGCCGCGCGGCGGACATGGTAATCGCCGACGCCCAATCCGGTGATCTCCGCGCTGCCGTGGGTCTGACCTTCGCTGGGTGTTTCCACCCCGCTCATGTCGCTGAAGGGAATCCATGTCTCGGAGGAGAGGAGTTTATACTCATACGCCCGTCCCTTGAAGAGGCCGGTGATCGCGCCGTCCCGCGCGCCTTCTGCGGAGACGTTCCGGTGTGTGGGGACCGCGACCATATCCGGACCGTCCGCCTTATTGATGACCGGCGTGGTGCAGGTGATTTCTCCCTCGTAGGGCGCGCTGGCGGTGATTTTGACCGTGAGTTTGCTGCCGATATCCGCTTCCACGGGGGTGTAAGTTTTGCGGGTCGCTTCTGGGATCGCGTTGGCCTCCGCAGCGGACTCGCCGCGGTACCACTGGTAGGAGAGGTGATCTTTTGCGGCTTCCACGATGTCGTTCACATCGACGGTCAGTTCGCTGCCGAACTTCATATCGCCGCTCACCGCGCCGTGACCGACCAGTTTCTGCTTCACGATGATCTTGCAGGTGGCGGAAACGCCGCTGACAGGGGCGCGGAAGGTAATGATCGCCTCGCCGGGGCTGACCGCGGTGACGACGCCGTCATTGACGGTCGCCACGGTGGTGTCGCTGGAGGACCACTCCAACACGCGGGTATCGCCGCACATCGTCGCGCCGATGGGCTTGATGACGGGGTGCAGCGCGACGGTATGGCCGTCGCCTTCGTTGACGTAGATGGTGTGGGAATCGTGTTCCAGGACGAGTTTTGCGATATTGATCCCGATGGTTTCGGACAGCAGGGGGACGTTTCCGGTGAGTTTCGCGTCCGCCCAGTTGCCGTGGGCGCTCCAGATATTGCTGGGCTGCGTGAGTTCCAGCGTCAGCTTCTCCACGCCGGTGACATCCATCTGAACCTCTTTATAAGGAGTATTGCCCAGCATCTCGCCGCTGTTGAATTTCTCCGTTCCGTCGCACAGGACGCGGAAGTTAAGGTGCGGCTCGTTGCTGTCATGTTTGTAATAGCTGACGCCCACTTTGGACTCGAAGTGAGTAAAGCCCATTGGGGAGAGATCGTAGACGATCTCGGAATTTGCGTGGGTCCCCAAACCCTTTTCAAACGTGGCCTCCTGACCGGAAGCGTCAGACAACTTGATAGGCCGTACTCCGTTGTTGTCCTTTTCCGATTCCCAGGACCTATCCTTCGCGGGCTTGCCTTCGTTCCAGGAGCTGTCCCCTGCGAAACCGGACTCCCAGTTGAGATCGGAGAGGTACACGGATTCCACGACGGTCACATCGACCGTGTAGGTCTTGGTCGCGGAGCCGTCGGGGGAGGTCACGGTGACGGTGACTTGATTGCTCTGGCCCTTGCTTTCCAGCTCGTCGGGCTGGAAGAAGCGGCAGTTGCCGGAGAGTTTCCCTTCTCCTTCGGCGTAGTCGGCGATTGCCTCGTAGGAGACAGCCGCGTTCGTTTGGACCGCGGCCGCGGTCAGCGTAACGCTGGCGTTGCCGTAAGCGGTGGCGCGGTACTCTGTGACCGCCGGGTCGAACGCCGGGGAGAGTTTCAGTCCGCCCAGATCCAGCCGGTAGAGCTGCGCGTCGGACGGGTCCGGTTTGGCCAAGGTCAGCGTGTAGACGTTCTCGCTGACGCTGTCTTCCGCGACGACGCGGAGCTTGACGGGCGTGAGGGTGCTTTCCAGCTGGACCGGCGCGCCGTTTTCGACGGCCTTACCGCCGACGTTGAGGATGACCTTCGCCCTGTCGCTGACTTCCGCGCGGAGCGTGACGGAAGAGGAGGTCAACTGCACCAGGCCCAGATCCTTCTCGGAGCCGGAGACCGGGACGGCGGAATCGTTCACGGTCAGGCTGGTGAGTTCCGCGGCGTTGGAGGCGTTCTTCATGACCCGTACCCGATAGAGCGCGGTCGTGATGCCGTCCTCGGCGGTGACGCGCAGCTCCAAGTGGTTCAGACCGGCGATCAAGGGGTACGTGCCGCTTGTCTCTTCGCCTTTTTCTTCCATGTTGTACCGGACCTCGACCGTAGCGTTCGCCGCCGGAGTCACGGAGAAGGTCAGGTTTGCGGCGGAGGTATCGGCGGACAGGCTATAGAAGCGTGTCTCGCTGTCGTAAGCGATCTGCTCGCTTCCCACGCTGGCCGTGAGATTGCGGAGGGACGCGTCGCTGCTCTTCGCCCGGAGGAACGTGATCGTGTAGATTTCCTTGGTCGTTCCGTCCGGCGCGGTGACGGTGATGTCCTGAACGGTCTCGTCTTTGCTGAGGTCGACTTCCCCGGTCCCCGTCACGGAGGCTTGCGCTTGAGTGGCGGTCGCGCTGAGCGTCGCCTTTTTGGCTCCGCTGGGCAGCGAGACGGTGTAGTCCAGGATGTCGGGCTTAAAGGCGGGGGAGAGGACCGCGCCGGAAACGGTCAGACTGCTGAGGGACGCGTCCGTTGGCACGGCGGTCTGGGCGGGGGCCTGAACGGCTTCCGTTGTGACCGGCGCGCCGAAATAGCCCTGCTCGTCCTGCGGGACGACGGTCGCTTTGACCCACTTCTGGCTGAGCGCGGCGGTGATGGGGAGGCTGCTTTCCCCGGCGTTTTCCAGACGGGTGTAGTGTCCGTTTTGCGTATCGGCGACGTACCAGGCAATCAGGGAGTGGTTCTCCTCGTCCTGATCGGCGTCCTGATAGGCGTAGTTCAGCTCCAAGGAACCGTTCCCGCTGCTCACGGACGCGTTGGTCGCGGCAGGCGCGCTGGTTGTGCCGATCATCGGGACGGCGGTGTCGCCGATCTTGAAGTCCTGGAAGGTGAAGTCATGCGCTTTGGCCGCATTGCAGGCAAAGAAGCCCACTCGATAGCCGGTCATGTTGTTGGTATACGAATGGACCGTGGTCCAGCTGCTTCCATCCGCAGAGTAAGAACCGGTGTAAGTATCGCCCGATTTCGCGATTTTCAGGTATACCGCCGTATCGGTGATATCATTGACTGGCTGTTCTGTTGCGTTGCCGTTTGACTCCGAGTTGATCGCAATCTTGGGGCTTCCATCGGCGTTCTTCCGGTCGACGGACACGTAGTTGTTTCCGTCCTTGAACACGACCAGGCCAGCTTCGCCCCAGCAACTGCCTTGACCGCAGGTCTTGTTGTTCAGCCGGACCGTGATCTCAAAATCACCGTCAGGCGCGTCGGTTAGGAAGAAGTTGCTGGCTTCTGCGCTGGTTCCCCAGTCGCCGCCGGGCTGCGCGGTGATGGTCACGGTCCCGGCCTCCTCGTCGAAGGTCCAAGTGCCGGGCTTCTCACGGTTGATGGTCCAGGCGTTGCTCAGCACGCCTGCGGGTTTGTTGATCGTGACCAGCTTACTGCCGGACACGCCGCCTGAAGTCGCGGTGACTTCCACCACGCCGGGAGCTACGCCGGTGAGAACACCCTCTTGAGTGATGGTTGCTTCACCGCCAGTGTTTCCGGCGTCCTTCACGGACCAAGTGACGGAGGCGGCTGCATTCGCGGAAGGCGCGATATCTTCTTCCGCCAGAGCTTCGACGTCCTCGTCGGAGGGAAGCGTGACGTCTTCGTCATCGGAAGCGGTGACGTCCTCGTCGGCGGGAGGCGTGACGTCTTCGTCATCGGAAGCGGTGACGTCCTCATCCGCGGGAGGCGTGACGTCCTCATCGGCGGGGAGCGTATCGGACGCCTGCGCCGCCTCGCTGACGGCGGCGGTGAACTGGAGCGTGCCGTCCACATCGACGGTATCCGAATTGGAAGTTACCTCAATCTTACCGGGTTTCGCAGCTGCGCTGCCAGAGACCGTGAAGGTCAAGGCATTGGACTCAAAGGTCCGCTGTCCGGCGGTACGGTAAGCGCAGATTTTCGCGGTCCCGGCGGAGATACCGGTGACGACGCCGTTGGCGTCCACGGTGGCTACGGCGGGATTGTCGCTGAAGTACTGCACGTCGCCCACGGCGGGGAGCTGTTTATCGCCGCCCACATTCAAGATGTGGTCGTTGTCTGTAACGTCGGCGGCTGTGACGACACCGCCGTCCAGCTGAACGGCGAGGTTCAAGCCATCGTCATAGGTATTGCCTTCAAAGACCACATTCTTGCACGCCTGGAGCCGGAACAGGCGGTTGTTGAGCTGAGTCGCTCCATCGCTGGTCAAAGTTGTGGCCTGGGTACCGCCTGCGGTCAAGGACTGGCTGTCGGCGGAAAGTTGAAGGCCGACATTAGGCTCATAGCGCTGGAACACGTTGTTTTTCACGCTCAAACCGTTGACGCTCTTGGCCACGAGCGTCCGTTTGGACGCAGGCATAGCCATCAAGTCGAACAGGTTGTCTTCGATGCGGATATTGCGGTGGATCTGGAAATTCGGGTCGTCGTTGGGATTGGTAGGCCAGATCATGATGATGGCTGTGTAGCCGTAGTGATCTTCGTTTCCGCTTGAAGCGGTATTTTCAGCGATAAATGTGTTGCCGGTAATCAGCACATCCTCGCTGTGGCCGGATTCCATCCAGTCCTGCGCGTCGCAGGAGATGAAGATTGAGCTGGAGCGAACGCGGTCAAAATAGTTGTCCCGGATGACCACTGGCTTACGGGTCGTGACCAGGATGCCGCGGGTACCGACTTCAGCGAAGCGGCAATTTTCGATCAGCACTTCGGGGGTGTAGGTCACGTTCTCCACCACATGGCGGTCAACTTCAATGCCGTCTATCGGCTCGTCCAGCGTGATGATGATGGTCCGCATATCCGCTTCATTCGTCTTGCTGCGGACCGTGCCGTCGGGATAGGTCCCCTCGCCGGGGTTGACGACATTGACCACGGTCCGTTCTGAGCCTTCCACGGGAGCCAGCGTGCCCTTCACCGAGAAGTCCACAGTATCCCCTACATTGAATTGGGGGAAGCCCCAGGTCTCATTGTGCATATAGCGCACAGTGAAGGTTTTCTTGTCTTCGCTGACCGCTCTCACCTGCATGAAAGTGCCGTGGATATTGATAGGGTCATCGTGGGGGTTTGAAAATTCGCAGTTGCGGATGGTGACTTTGCCCCCGACGGAGGACATCTGGACAAAGTCAGCAAATCCCGCGCTGGTACGGCCTGTACCAGGTCGAGGGGCACAGGTCACGGTGTCCAGGGTGATATTTTTGGAGAGCTGCCCCACCATGCCAAAGCCGTGGAGGTAATGGAAACTCGCGTGGCTCACGGTAACGTTCTCGCTGTCCAGGAAGAACGTGCCGGGCGTCATACGGGGGTTCGGGATACGCATTTGGTAACTCCGCCCTATACCGGGGCGGTTACTGGAACTGTTGTAGGTCACTCTCAAATGAGTCGGGTCGCCGTCCACCTGTTCGATGGAAGACACGTTGCTGAACGGAAGGTGATCGACCGGCACCATACGTCCGCTGATCGTATCCAGGCACTGCTGGTAGCTCAAGTTTCCGCTTCCGGACCAGAACGGCGTACCGGTGACGGGGCCTCTTTCGCCCTCCCAGCGGATGTTCGTGCCGTTGATCGTATAAGTATAGCAGGCGGGGACGAAGAGGATCGCGGTCTTGTCTCCCTCATAAGATTCCACGGTGACGTCCACGACGTTAGGACTGGCGTGGTCCTGAGAGAAGTTGGTAAAGGTGACGTTTTTGGAGCGGATCGCGGCTATGGTGCAGATATTGCCGTGGAAAATAAACAGGCTGCCGCCGCCGTCGATGGTGATATTTTCCAGGTCTTCCACTAAGATACCGATACTTTTTTCCACGTAGCGGTTCTCATTCCAGCGCAGCGTGTTGGAAACGTAGAGGTCCCGTTTCTCGGAGTAGTCAGCATAGAAGTGGTACTCGCCCTTGGGGAAGACGATGGTTTTCTGGGTATCTGCGGATGCCTCCTTTGCGGCTTCCAGGGCTTTGCGCACCGCGGTCGAGGATTCGTTGACCCCGCTCGGGTCCGCGCCGTACTGGGTGACGTCAAGGGTGACGCCTCCGTCGCGGGTCTCGTGGGTTTCGCGGTCAGGTTCCTTGGCTGACGTCGCTGCGGGCAGCAGGGAGATCGTCATCACCACTGCCAGCAGCCACGCGAGCCCTCGTCTGGGAACGTGCTTCATGTCCAAGCCATCCTTTCCTCTTTTCGTATTTCGCGTTCGGTGAGGGTCCCTGTATCCGCTCCGGGACGCTTGACGAACGGCGCGTTCCGGGCCGGATACGGCGCAAGGGTACGGAGTGTTCTTGTTACGGGTTTACCCGTAACAAAGGTAGGCTAGCCTACCTGTCGTAGTATACCACTTTCCCCATTTTTATGCAAGTGTTTTTGTAAAATTTAACAATAGTGTTCTCTGGTTTACTACATCTCATGAAGAGGCGTTCCTGATGGCCCCACATCTGGGATTCACCCAAAAGTCAACTTTTGGGGACTGCCTGGAAGGGAAAAAGTGCGAGGCCTACCCGGCCCCATGTCGAGCGGAGCAAGGTATTTACGGAATAAAATGTTCAACCCTGGACCAAGTTTGACTTGGTCCAGGGTTTGATTTGTTTGAGGCAAAAAAACTCGTTTCCTGTACAATGGAGCGGTCAATTATATTGAAGGAGGCCGCCTTTATGGAAGGAACGACTTATGGCTATGTGCGCGTGTCCACCCAGGAGCAGAATGAAGCACGTCAGTTAGCTGCTATGCGGACGTTCGGGGTCGCGGAAGAAAACATCGTGGTAGAAAAGCTGTCCGGCAAGGACTTCAAGCGTCCCGGTTATCAGCGGCTGGTGAAAAATTTGAGCTGCTCAGACGTACTGGTGGTCAAGAGCATCGACCGCTTGGGCCGGAACTATGAGGAGATCCTGGAGCAGTGGGCCTGCATCACGAAGGAACGCAAAGCGGCGATTGTCGTGCTGGATATGCCTCTTCTGGACACGCGGCAGGGTCGGGACCTGATGGGGACGCTCATCGCGGACATCGTGCTTCAGCTGCTCAGCTATGTGGCCCAGACCGAGCGGGAAAATATCCGTCAGCGTCAGGCGGAGGGCATCGCCGAAGCAAAAGCCAGAGGCGTGCGGTTCGGGCGGGAACGGGCGGAACTCCCCGAACACTTTCTGGAGTACGCGCAGTTGTGGCAGGATGGCGCGATCTCCTCCAGGCACGCCGCCAAGGAATTGGGGATGTCCTATCAGACCTTCCTGCGCAGAGCCAAAGAATTGCCCACCGTCAAGTGAATCCAACAAAACAGTGCCTGTTTCTCTCCATTTTGAGGGAAATGGACGCTGTTTTTGTAACAATCGCCATAAGTTTCCTGTTACGGAACGTATACCTTTTGTAACGGCGTCGACGGCAGATTTTTCAAGTGCTTTCAACACTTATATCGGCATCTTTTTCGCAGAAATAAGCCCAATCCAGAAAAAATTTGGGCTTCATCATTTTGTTACAAAAGGTATACCTTTTGTAACAAATCTCGACCGCATCCCAAAAAGGGGGGCAGCAGCGGCAATGGACGCAAGGACTCAAAAGGCCGAGGGAACGAGACGCACCGAGTTGCGGGCACTCGCAAAGGAAATCGTTTCGGGGCTTTATGCTTCGGAGCAAGTCCAACGCAAGGAGTTGCTGAACTTTTTCGTCTCAGAGCTGCTCGCCTCCGCCGAGGAGCAGGAATCCCGTGAGACGCGCCGCCGAAAACAAGCCGAAGGCATTGCGGCAGCAAAACGGCGCGGCGTTCAATTCGGGCGTCAACGTCTGGCTGTGCCGGACGGCTTTGAGGATATGGCCCGGCTTTGGGAAAACGGCGGCATCTCCGCCGGGAACGCCGCTGCGGAATTGGGGATGTCCCGCGACACCTTCCTGCGCAGAGCCAGAGAATACTGCGCGGTCCCGTGAACCGAACCGGAAAGGGGGCACAGCCGGAATGCCGCGAAAATCCAAAAAACAGTGTGAAGCTGGAAAGGAACTCCAGTACAACACCATAAAAGTCCGGCTCTACCCCACCCCAGACCAGGCGGAGCTGTTTGAAAAGACCTTCGGCTGTTGCCGGTATATTTGGAATCAGATGCTCGCGGACCAACAGCGTTTCTACTTAGAAACCGGCGCGCACTTCATCCCCACCCCGGCTAAGTACAAAAACAGCGCGCCTTTCCTGAAAGAGGTGGACAATCAAGCGCTCATTCAGGAACATAACCGGCTGGCTCAAGCGTTCCGAGTGTTCTTCAAAAACCCGGAGACCTTCCGGCATCCGAAATTCAAGCGGAAGAAGGACGATAAGGACTCTTTCACCGCCTGCAACCATGATTTTGAGTCCGGCCCCACCATCTACACCACCCGAGACGGGATTCGTATGACGAAAGCCGGAGTCGTGAAAGCGAGATTCTCCCGCCGTCCCCAGGCGTGGTGGAAACTCAAGCGGATCACCGTGGAAAAGACCCGCTCAGGCAAATATTACTGCTGCATTCTCTACGAGTGCGAGGTCAAGGCCCCGGAAGCCGTTGTCCCGACGCCGGAGACCACCGCAGGTTTGAAATATTCCATGCCTCACTTCTATGTAGCGGACAACGGCGCTATGGCTGACCCGCCCCATTGGCTGAAGCAGTCTCAGGAAAAGCTGTCGAAACTCCAGCAACGGCTGAGCCGGATGCAGCCGGGGTCCCGAAATTACCAGGAGGCGGTCCAGAGATACCGCGTACTCCATGAACACATCGCCAACCAGCGGAAGGACTTCATTCACAAGGAATCCCGGCGGATAACCAACGCTTGGGACGCCGTGTGTATACGGGCGGACGCGCTGGACGAAATAGCGGACAGAGTAGCGTATGGGAACGTTCTGGAGGCCGGATATGGGATGTTCCGGGAGTGTCTGCGGTACAAGTTGGCCCGGCAAGGCAAACAGCTGCTTCTGGTGAGCCGCTACGAGCCGACCACACGGACTTGCTCCGAATGCGGTTTTGTGGAGGAGTCGGTCAGCTACAGAAAGCGGACCTGGACCTGTCCCAAATGCGGGGCGAGGCACAGTCGGGAGGTCAACGCCGCAAAGAACATCAAGGCGCAGGGGCTTGCCCAGTATTTCAGAAGTCGAGGGCTGCGCGAGAGCGCTTAGCTTGCAGATATGCCGGTTGGGACGCCGGTGAACGCCCGCGTTCTGGTTTTGGGAAGCGTTGAGCAAAGCGAAAACTGAGCGTTCCGTTTTGCTCAGCGTTTCCCGAACCGAGAGACGGGAAACGAGAGGGTGTGTGCGCACGCCTGAAAGCTCTCTGGGGCTGTCCCCAATATTATGACTATGACAAGGAAAGCGGCTCAAGGACAGGGCCGGGAGGCGAAAGGAGTTTGCCATGCTGTCATTGCAGCTGAGAGACGGGGAGTATCTGACTATCGGTGAGGATATCGTCATTCAGGTATTCAGCACTTCCGCGATTCAGATGTCGATCAAAGCGCCCAAAAATATGACCATTCTCCGGGGCGAGGTACGGGAACGTAATGGAGAAGCGCGTCCTGGATGTCTGCGCGACGGGCGGGCGAAGAAAGAGAAGGTCTCAGGAAAGAGTGCGGTTTCACCCGGCTGACGAGCCGGTTGAGATATACCAGCGTGCAAACCGGTCGTGGTCCAAAGTACACGGAACATGAACTGGCCGCGCAACTCCGTTGTGCTGGAGCAAGGAATATTAGTGAAGGCACGGCGGAACGCAAAGACTCTAAATCTATATTGAAAGGAATCAAAGTCATGAGAATCCAGCATAACATAATGGCTATGAGTGCCTATCGCAACTACACGAACAACGTGTCTGCGATGAAGAAGAATCTGGAGAAGCTGTCCTCCGGTTACAAGATCAACCGCGCAGGGGATGACGCCGCTGGTCTGGCGATCAGCGAGAAGATGCGCGCTCAGATCACCGGTCTGGAGACCGCCCAGAAGAACGCGAAAGACGGCATCAGCCTGGTGCAGACCGCCGAGGGCGCGTTGACCGAGGTCCACGATATGCTCAACCGCATGGTGGAGCTGGCCACCCAGTCCGCCAACGGCACCTACGACAACACCACCGACCGCGCCCAGTTGCAGAAGGAGCTGGACCAGCTGAAGAGCGAGATCGACCGCATCGCCGACTCCTCCAACTTCAACGGCATCAAGCTGCTGGACGGCTCTATGGACGCCGAGTCCGCCCAGGCCCAGTACAGCACTCTGGACACCGCCGGGATCAAGAGCATCATGCTGCCCGAGCCCACTGGCGCAGGCAGCGCAGGGGATATCCGTAGCAAGACCATCCTGGAAACCAACTCCTTCGAGACCAAGAATCCCAGCTTTGAGGTCAGCTTTGACGGCGTCAAGCACGGCATTACTAAAGACGCAGACAAGACAATTAAGGTCAAGGTTGGCGATTTGGAAATCTTGCTGGACGAGGCCGACATGGGCAAGAATGCGGGCGATGAACTCAGTGGCACTGAGCTGGCCCAGGCATTCTTGGACAGCGGTACCGCCGCTACTGCTGCCAACTTCCAGAACGGTGTTGCTACTATTGGCGGCCATAAGTACGATGTCACTGTCAACGGCGACGCCCTGAAGTTTACCATGCAGGATGCCGACGTTGCCGCTCTGGACAAGACAAAGGAACACACCTTCCACTACGATGTGACCCTGACCGGCGAGGCCACTTCCACCAGCACCACCAGCAACACCTACACCACCACTGCGTTTACACAGGGTTCTGGCACCGGTACTACTACCACTGCGACCATTAATGTCACCACTGCAGATGGCGAGACGCTCACTTTTACAAAAGGCACTCTTGCTGTCAACGCAGCGGCAACCTTCCTTGCCGGAACCAACGGTCTTGCAACTGCCACAGCCACCAATGCTGCCGGTGACACCGTGACGTTTGGCGATCTCTTTAACGTCTCCTTTGCTAATAATGCTTTTACCTTCGAAGCCAAAACTGCGGGTGAGGAGGGCGCAAAAGTTACCGGCATCTCCTTCGCGGATACTGGCACAGGTACTACTGCGGCCAGTTTTGCTGCCGGCGACGCTACCGTCGTGGATGGCAAGACCTCTACCTCTGGCACCACTGGCTACCTGAACGGTGGCGGCGAGGTCAACGTCACCTACTCCCCCACCCAGCCCGACCAGCTGGCCAGCACCACTCTGAACCTGACCGGCAAGCTGGAGGACGGTGCTAGACTGACCTTGGGCGACACCACCTATATCATCGCCAAGGGCGACGACAGTGCCTTTGCCAATGTGTCCGGTGACAATATCGTGGTGGTCAAGACTAACGCCAACGACAGTGAGGAGCTGGTCGCTTCCAAGCTCACCGAGGCCATCAAGCAAGGCAACAAAACCTTCACCGTCTCCCACCAGGCGGGTACCGCTCAGATTGGCATCAAGCAGAAGCAGGCCGTCAAGGGTACCACCGACATGACCACTATGGACAAGTTCGCTAGCTACATCGGTCTGTCCACCGTGGTCACGAAGGACGCCGAGGGCAACGATATTGCCAAGCCCGTGGCTGGCAAGGCTCTGACCCTCCAGATCGGCGACACCGCCGAGAGCTTCAACCAGCTGACCGTCAACATCAAGGATATGCACGCCATGTCCCTGGGCTTGGATGAGGTCTCTATAGCCACCCAGGAGGACGCAGCTAAGGCGGTCGACAAGATCAAGGCCGCTATCAACTATGTGTCCGATGTCCGCGGTACTTTGGGTGCCACCCAGAACCGTCTGGACCACACCATCAACAACCTGTCCGTCATGACCGAGAATATCCAGGACGCCGAGTCCACCATCCGCGACGTGGACGTGGCCGAGGAGATGATGGCCTACACCAAGAACAACATCCTCATCCAGTCCGCCCAAGCCATGCTGGCCCAGGCCAACCAGGTTCCCCAGGGCGTGCTGCAGCTGCTCCAGTAATTACAGAAATGATTTCTCTCCCCCCTGAAGGGGGGAGAGAGTCGGGCGGCATAGGTGACGCCCGGCACACTCAACTGACAAGACCGGGGCGGGCACGCCCACTCCGGTCATGCACCGTAACCAAACAAACTCAAACCCGGAGGAATTGCCCATGAAGTTCAAGGCAAAGGTTATCCTTCCCGTCCTTGCCGTATTGCTACTGTTTGGAGCTGGAATCGGCACCTACTTCTATTTGAACAGGTCCGAGGAGCAAGACCTTGACGACAGTCGGATTCCCTACGCCGAGGGCGTTGTTTTGATGGAGGGCACAGATATCGAGCCGGTCCCCAAGGGCCGCATTGCTCTGCGGTACAACTACCAGGCCCGCAGTACCGACGGGACCAATTTCACCTGTAAGCTGGGCAATGACGAGTCCAACCAGTACGACCTGTACTTCGACCTCTATGCGGATGCGGCACTGACCGACCAACTCTATCTGTCCGGCCTGCTGCGTCCCGGTACGGCTCTGGAGGAAATCACACTGAACCACGCCCTTCCAGAGGGTACGAATACCGTATATGTCAGCTTCAATCAGGTGGACACAGACGAGGAAGGAAACCAGTCTCTTCTGAGTCAGACTCTGGTCACGGTGGATTTTATCGTCAGCTGATGCGTTGTTTTCCTGGCGCATACGGCCAACAGGCCGTGCGAAATATTGATCTTAATATGAAAGGAACGATTGAGTATGAACAAGAAGCTTCTGTCCTGCGTCTGCGCAGGGGTCATGGTGCTGTCTCTGGCAGCTCCCGCCTTTGCCACCGCCATTAGCAACTCCGCCTCCGTCGATTTCACCGGCAAAGCCGCCGAGGGCGAGATCGCCGTTGTGATGCAGACGGGCAAGTCCAACCTGTACGTCAACCCCTACGGCCTGCCCTACACCTTGGGCTACGGCGAGGTCTTTGTCAGCGGTGGAACCACCTTTGACAAGACGCAGGATATCGCCATCAAGGAGCCGGACACCGCCACCGAGGGCTTCTTCAGCGACACTGCCGTCATCCAGAACAACAGTAATATTGCCCTGAGCGTCAATGTCACTATGACCACCACCGAAAAGGGCAAGGCGAAGGTTGTGCTTGAGGCGGCCAAGCCCACTGCAGGTAACGTGACCGCACAATATATGTACGGTAATCTGGAGATTGCCCCTGCCACTCTGGCTACCGGCACCGCCACTGTTACCAAGACCGCCGCCAGCGGCAGTACCCCGGCTGTGATGGAGGAGCAGACTGGTGTCACGGTTGTTACACCTAACTGGGCCGCCAAGAAGACTGTGGCTATCCCCGCCGGTAGCAACACCGCAGGCACCGCCGGTACTCCTTCCACCATTACGGATACGGATATTGACCTCCCCGCCGCTGCGGAAGTTGAGGACGAGGCTACCGGTACAAGCAGCACTGTACCCGGCGTGGTTGCTTACCGTCTGGCTGGTACCACAATCCCAATGGATAAGGAATCCTCTTCCGGTCTTGACGATGTTGCCCCCTGGGATGAGGGTGATGTAGCCGATGTGACTGTGGCCTTCACCTTCACTCCTGTTCCTGCTACTCCCGCTCCCTAATTTAATATTTATTCCATCCGGGCCGCGCGGCGTCAGCTGCGCGGCCCTTGTACCATAAACCAAGGGGGACACCATGAGACGAAAGAATATTTTCTGTGCGGTCCTGGCGCTGTGTTTTGTCCTTGTCTCCACCGCACCGGGTCATGCTGCCGAAGCTGAGGAAACGACCCCGCCCACGGAGATTTCCGCGTCCGACGAGATGCCCGCGACCGACGAAGTGCCCGCGACTGATGAGGTACCCACGGCTGACGAGACGCCCGTGGCTGACGAGGTGCCCGCGACTGACGAGACGCCCGTGGCTGACGAGGTACCCGCGACTGACGAGACGCCCGTGGCTGACGAGGTACCCACGACTGACGAGACGCCCGCGTCCGACGCTCCGGGGCTTGTCCATGTCACCGTCCCCGCGGCGGGTCAGATCATCCTCAATCCCTACGGCCTGCCGGTGGAGACGGGCACGGGAATCTCCACGGAACAAATTGTCGGCGAAACCCTGCCCATCACCAACGAGGGTAACACGCCGGTGGTGGTGTCGGCCAGCGCAGTGGGGCGCGTCCCGGAACACAGCGGCGTCGTCTATGTCCCCGCCCCACCCCCGGCGGATACGCGGGAGAAAGCGGTGTTCCTCTACGCAGAATTTCAGCACGAGGACGGCGCATGGCAGGACGGTTACACCGGGGCGGAAAATCAGATTTTGATCTCCGCAGAGGATTCCGTCCCCCAAGAGGTGCTGGAGCTGGACGCATATGCTGGGGGCGTGTTCCGGCTGTTGGGCGCGACGTCCGTGTCCCCGGAGGACCCGTGGTGCGCCGATGATACGATTTCAGTTACACTTACCTTTACCTTTGCGGCACCGGAAACTGCCGCAGCGGATACGATCCCGGAGCCGCCGCCAACGGAGGACCAAGACGCTGTTCCGGAGATTCCCACTGACCCAACAGAGGACCAAGACGCTGTCCCAGAAACCCCCACTGACTCAACGGAGGACCAGGGGACTGTCTTAGAACCCCCCGCTGACTCAACGGAAGACCAGGGGACTGCCTCAGAACCCCCCGCTGACTCAACGGAGGACCAGGGAACTGTCTCAGAACCCCCTACTGACTCAACGGAGGACCAGGGAACTGTCTCAGAACCCCCCACTGACTCAACGGAGGACCGGGGAGCTATCCCGGAACTCCCCGCTGACCTGGCGGAGGACCAATGATAAATATGATATGCGTACACAGATAGCCATTGACGTTCCCGCTAAATGTGTACGCATATTTTTTGTCTGCTCTGGCGGACATACCGTCCTGGGATGATAGCGTCCGCTATGAGCTGTATGACGGTCAAAGGGCTTGCCGCCTGTGGATTGCAGGCGACAAGCCCTTTTCGCTTTGATCTCCAGAAGAACGGCTATCGAAACTCTTGTCAAAAGGGACGAATTAGTATATAATCGCTTTGGAAAGAAATCGTTATTATGGGGAGCGATCACCCTGGATAACACCAAAACGAGGATAATTCTTGCGGCCAAATCTGGGATGTGACTGATCTCTAATTATAGTATACCTATAGTGAGGAGCGCAGTTATGGAAAAAATACTGATTGTGGATGACAGTCTCCTACAAGCAACGCAGCTGAAGGCAATTATAGAGGATGAATATGACGTCGCCATTGCACAGACGGCGGAAGAGGGCCTCCGCAGAGCGAGCGATGAAGATTTTTCTCTCATTCTGCTGGATGTAGTCATGCCGGACATGGATGGGTTTACGCTGTTGAAAAAATTGCAGGAGGAGATTATTACCCAAAATGTCCCTGTTATTTTGATTACCAGCCTTGCGGACGCGGTCAACGAACAGCGAGGTCTTGTTCTGGGGGCTGTGGATTACATTACAAAACCGTATATTCCCCTGATTGTCAAAGCGAGAGTGGACACGCATATCAAACTGCATAAATACCGCAGGCAGATCGAGGAACAATCTATGACCGACCAACTCACAGGGGTCGCCAACCGCCGCAGATACGACCGGTACAGTCTGTCAAAATGGCATGAAGCCGCCCGTCTGCAAGTTCCTTTTTCCATCTGTATGTTTGATATCGACCATTTCAAAATGTATAACGACACATTTGGCCACCCAGCCGGAGACAAAGTGATTGCGGCCATTGCAAAGACAATATCCTCCCATTTGCAACGCAGCACAGACTTTGTGGCCCGTTACGGAGGGGAAGAATTTGTGGCGCTCTCTATGGGCGATCCCTCCGAAAAATCCTTTCAGCACCTGCAAAAAGTCCGGCAGGCGATAGAAGACTTGCACATCCCGCACAATCCCACTGTGTCCGAATGGGTCACGGTCAGCATAGGCGGCGTCACCGTGATTCCTGAAACGAGGGGAGTCTATGACGTCTACTTAAAAATTGCGGACACGATGCTGTACGACGCGAAGAAGAATGGACGCAATCAAGTTGTTTGGGCCAATGAGCAGTTAAAGCAAATGTTTGAAAAATAGAGAAGGTGGAGAAAAGCCGTATGAAGTTATTGAGTTTATTTGGAAAAAAGCCGGACGCGTCCCCGCCAGAGAGCGAAAAAGAGAACGATGTGGAGAAGTTGGGAATCTATACCGGGATGCGGGTGGAGGTAATCGGGTTTGACGGCCGTATCCTTTTCGTTGCAAAGCTGATGGGTCTGCACAGGAATCAGGCGGAACTTTACCAATATTCGGAATCAGCCGTCTCCCAGGAGGAGGAGAAGGAACCGTTTGCCGTTAAGATTCGCGGGTACAGCGACCATACCCGAAAGGCTGTCTATATGGAGGGTGTGATTGCGCCCTTGTCGCAGGACAAATGGTCCGTTTCAGAATTGAAAATATGCCGGGTTGGAAATGACCGCGCCTTTTTTCGCCTTCAAACAAATCTTGATGCAACCACTACGATGTTCAGCGGTCTGGCAATGGGAGAAAAGCCCTGCAAACTGTTGAATATCAGCATAGGCGGAGCCTACATCAGGTCGGAAACCCAATATTATGAAGGCGATAAGTTCTTGTTGAAGGTTCGGCTGTTGGAGGGCAGACCGGAGTCGGTCATGTTCAGTCAGGTGGTGCGCGTCATTGAGAAAGAGGATGGCGGATTTGAGTACGGATGCCAGTTTTTGGAGCTGACCGAAGCCGATCAGGACCGAATCACGCAGAATATCTTCGCGGTGCAGAGGCAAAAAAGAGAACATTCTTAGACCGTATGGGAAAACACTGCCTTGGAAGGGAAATTGGTTATGAAGGGTGCAAAAGATATCCTCACCCATGACTTGACCCGGCCGGAGGAACTGGAAGAGTTGGTTGCGCAAATCGTCTGCTGGTTGAAAAAGTGGGCGTTTTGGGATGACTCTTCCACGATCTATTCCAGAGAAAAAGCTTTCTCCGGTTTCTCTGGAATGGCGGATTTTTTCGGCATGGCGGAGCGGAAACAGTCCGGCTGGCGAAATCAGGAGGACGTATGGGCGTGGGATTATCGCTTCGAGGAGCTGGGCGAAAACCTTCAGATGCTTCTGAACGAGTTGGGGTATGTGCTTGTGATGGATTGCAGCGACTCCTTGAGCCGCCTGTTCGCCCAGGGGACTTACTCCGCCGATTTTGACAGTCTCCCAGACGCCGCCCAAGTGTCTCTTCTCCACCGTATGGACCTGTTTGAGTTGTGCGAGGACTGGTGGTATGAGCGGTACCTTGAAGAAGGTGTTCGCTTTGAGGCGACGGAATTTGATTCTTTTGACGAGTATTGGGAGCTGGAGTCGGAAAATCAGGAGGAATTTAAACTGGAACAGTTCAAGAACTGCCTCCGAGAACCACGGCTCTCCAATGGCTACAACGAAGAGGCGGCAAAACTCATCCGTAGAGAACTGGACGAGATCCTGAAATCCTATCGTCTTTTATGTTGGACCAACGCCTCCGGCGACATCGCGTACATCGGGTAGATCAGAAGGGCGGCTGCACGTGGACGTAAACAATTTGACCGGCAGCTATGATTTCCGGGAAGAAATCGTGGCTTTTCAAACAGACGATCCCATTGACAGGCACTTTATTTATCAGGCGGTCGGAATTGCACAGGAGGACAAAGAAGGCAAGAGAGCTGAACAGAATTTGGCTTATCAGGAAGCGAAGGACCTCTACGAGGCGCAGACCATGCGGGACGATTCGCCGGGAGCGGAAGCGGACAACTGCCGCTTTCTCCAAGAGGTCTTTTCTCTGCTTTACGCAGTGAACCCGGACGTCGCAATCTCATGCGACACGATGAACTCTATCAGCACAACGATGAACAAACTGTTCTCCTTCCATAAGCGCGAATTGGGAATCAGCGGTCGAGTCTCCAAACGGAAAAGCGTTGTAGCCTATCGCCATCACCGGGATATGGTACGGAACATCATCCAAGTCGCTCATGGCGACCCCAGCGACCCCGATTGTGCAAAGAATTTTTTGCGCGCCGCTTACACCATCGGCAATTTTGTACCTACTCCGGCCGGGTGCAATGGCCCGCGGGGATTCCGCAACCAGTATGTGGAAGACTATTGGGATTTGACGCTTCACTACATCTATAAGTGGTACTTGACCACCTCCGACGAGTACATCAAAAGAATCGTTGGTCTCTCCAAAGCGGCTGTTTACAGGAGTTGGCTGGAATCCTTCGAGAACTGGGACGCCTTTATTCAAAAGAACTTCATGCAGCCTTTTGTAGAAGGGGGCGGCGTCCGATACTCCTATGAACCTGAAGCTGTTCCCAAGAAGAAAGACCATTTTGGTCCGCCCAAGGCGCTGTGGAAGGGACATCTTGAGTATGACGCCGTCGTTCTGCCCCAAAACGAACAGCAGATTTCCGAATTTTTTACCAACGCCGCCAGGGCTGTCAACGCAAGGGGCGAGCTTTTGATTGAGGCGTTAAAACGCAGCTGTTTCATGAGGGTTAAATCTTCCATATGATGTTGACACGGTTCTCATCCAACAGGATGCGGTCGATAAACTCAGCCGCGATCAGCTTTTTTTCCTCAAAGCTGGCCGCATCAAAATCCAAACGACTGCTGTGGGTAGAGGGGGAAGCACTCCGGGTCAGTAAAGTCTCCCGCTCCTTGTGCAGCTTATCAATCTGCTTGGAGATATAAACGGCGGATATTTCGCTGCTCTCTGCCAGAGCGTTGACCAGACGCTCAATTTTTTGCTCGACGGCTAAGAGTTCCTCGGAAGCCTCCCGGCTGTCCGGGCAGAACTCCTCCGGCGGGCATTGGGCCAGCACGCCTTGGAGCTGTGCGGCCACTTGCCGTTCCAGTTCCCGCAGGTCAACGCGGATGGAGGCGTCACAGTTGGCCAGATTGGAGCGTCCGGAGCAAATCAGATAAAACTGATCTTCCGATTTGCTGTAGTTGATCTTTACCGCATAACCGCATTTTCCACACTTCATCAGTCCGGTCAGCCAGGAATATTTTCCTGCGTTGGCGCGGGAAATCTGAGGATTCTTCTTCAGCTTTTCCTGCACGCGGAGCCACAGTGCGGAGTCAATAAAACCCTCGTGGTTGGCGACTGTAAGCAGCTGCCCCGCGAGGGTGTTATATTTGTTTCTGCTGCGGTCTCTGCGGCCTATGACGTTGCAGGCGTGGACGCCGTCAAAAGTCTCCGGTTCCTGTTGGACCTGCAATCCCATAGCGAGGTAGTACCAATACACATTCTCATCTGCTTGCACATACAGCGGGCTATGTAAGATGCGGGAGAGCGTCACATGATCCCACGCCTCCCGCTTCGGACCGTGGATACCCTGCGCGGTCAGTTCTTTGGCGATGCTGCGCAGGGAGGTTTCCGGTTTGGCGTACTCCGCGAAGATCCAGCGGACGACCTCCGCCTGTCCATTGGCGGCGAGTGAGGAGACCCGCCGTCCCTCGTCCGTCACTTTAACGAGGTCAAAGCCGTAGGGCGCGGGACCGCCGGGCCATGCGCCCAGGGAAAAGCGGTGGATGTAGTTGTCCTTGACCCGTTCCGCAGTCGTCTCCCGCTCCAACTGGGCAAACACCAGCACGATGTTCAGCATAGCCCGTCCCATAGGGGAAGATGTGTCAAACTGCTCCGTGACGGACTGGAACTCCACGTTGTACTGTTGCAAAGTCTCCCACAGGCGGCTGAAATCCGCGATGGAGCGGCTGAAGCGGTCGAGGCGGTAGACCAGTATCTTTTGAATTTTTCCCGCCTCTACGGCCTGCATCAGTTCTGTAAAGGCGGGACGTTTGGTATTTTTCCCGGAGAAGCCCTTGTCCTGAAAAATCCGGACGTCTCCGCTGGCATAGCGCCGGCAAAATTCGATTTGTCCCTCAATCGAGAGGCTATCTTTTTTGTCTATGGACTGTCTGGCGTAAATTGCATCCATAGCTCACCTCCTGGAGCGGGACGCTTGCAGCAGGAGGATACAGCGGCGGTGAATGGCAGTCTGACGGGCTAACCGCTCGGCAAGATTTTGGGTGATAAAGGTATTTGTGATAATCATCGGAACGACCTCCTCGTGAAAAGGATATGTAGCGGACGGTCCGAATTATGACGGTCAGCCTGGAAGGTTCGCTCCTTAAAAGAAAGCGGTTGAAGCCGTTGCCGGAGGGGACTCCTTGGACTGGAAGGACCTGGAAGCTGGGGAGATCACCCGGCGGGTGACTTCCAAGGTTCAACCTGGTTCTATCGTCCTGTTTCACAACGCAGCCCTTCACACGCCGGAGGCTCTGCCCACGATTATCGAGACGCTCCTTCAGGACGGTTACACATTTGTCCCCATTTCTCAAATCATTCTCACCGGACCGTACACCATCGACCACACCGGAAGGCAGTGTCCGGCGTAAGGCAGATGGCCATACAAAGCAAACCCCTCTGGCGCGATGCGCCAGAGGGGTTTTTGTCGTTTAGGGATTTATTTTACTTGCTTTGCGCGGTGAAAAGGAATGTCACGATCTGGGCGCGGGTGCAGGTATTGTCGGAGCCGAAGAGGCCGTCGCCAACACCGGCCGTGATGCCATTCGCGACAGCCCATGCCACAGCTTTGGCGTAGTAGGCGTCAGCGGGGACATCGGAGAAAGAGGCAGCGTTTTCGACCTCGGGGCGGCCGGCGGCGGCCCACAGGAAGGTCATCGCCTGAGCGCGGGTGCAGGAGGCGTCAGAGGAGAAGACCCCTTCGCTGGTGCCGGAGGTGATGCCATTGGCGACAGCCCACGCCACAGCCTTGGCATAGTAGGCGTCGGCGGCGACATCGCTGAAGTTGGCAGCATTTTCCGTCTCGGGGCGGCCATTGGCGGCCCACAGGAAGGTCATGATCTGAGCGCGGGTGCAGGAGGCGTCAGGGGAGAAGGTGTTCTCGCTGGTGCCGGAG
>CANDKT010000026.1 GCA_947385365.1 uncultured Bacillota bacterium
GACACCTACACATACCACGACACTCTTTCCCTACACGACGCTCTTCCGATCTGATCCTCCGGCAGCAGAGAGAGCAGAAACAACTTGCTCTGCCTGGAAAACTCCAGCCTTTCCAGATAAGGCACAATATAACGCGGGTCTTCCTGACGCAACAGCGTCAGGGCTTTTTCTTTCTCCGCCAAAAATACCGCCTCCTTTTGCCGCGTGCGGAGCATCTGCTCCGCTTGCCCGCTCATCCCCCAAAGTATCGCCTGCGCTACCCCGCTCAATCCCGTTTCCGGCGGCTCTCCGACCAGCTCCACATACTCCAACAGCCCAAATAAACAGGACAGATCAACCGATTGAGGTACACAATTCCGGTCCAGCGTACACCGCAGACCAACAGCACTCATCAAAGGAAGAAAATCCTGCACAGCCCGCAGGTTCGCCGCAGGTAACGCGACCGGCTCTTCCGGGTGACAGAACCAGTCCGGGTCCGGCATATCCGGCAGAGCTTCGCAAAGAAAGGAAAACAGACGCTCCCGCGGCGCAAATGGCGCGGCCCTCAGCACCCAACCTGACTTGGGCGACTCGACCATATACTCCGTCATATCAAACTTACCCCGAAAACCGTAGAAATCGTGGATGCGCAGGCATTCCTGGAAAAATTCCGAACGGCGGCACTCACATTCGGAAGGCTCCACAAACCGCACCGCAGACATCCCCAGTTCCGCCTCAACCGCCCGGAGACAGTCCAGTAAACGCGGACTCTTCGCTTCCGCAGCAATATCCGCGAGAGCCTTTCGGAAATCAAGCGATTCCCGTGCGAACGGAGACTTCCGGAGCAGCAACAACGCCATCTCTCTATGTCCGCACAGACAGGCCGCGGCTAAGGCGTCGTTGCTGTTCAGCCCCAGCCCCACATCTTCCCAAGGAGAACCCTCCCTTCGGTCGGGCACCAGATGAAAGCGGTGCTTACAGGTGAAGAAAGCGTAGCTGTCCGTCAGAGCAAGCCTTTCTTGCTCCTGCGGGTCCTGCTTCCGACGCTCCCCGCCGACCCTCTGAATGCCCAGGTACTCGTCCCCGAACGGCTCGATTTTCGCGTCATGCAGAGCGCGGGAAACGCCTTTCCGACAAAAATCACCGCTGCCCAGACTGTAATCCCGCTCTAAAAGCAGCTCCGCCGCCGGCAGATCGTTCAACGCAGCCGCTCCCATCAGCAAATTGCCCAGGACGATCATCTTCCCGCCTCCGCCAGGACAGCGGAACGTCCGCGCACAGCCTAATTCCCCCGCCTGCGGGGACATATCCAAAATGAGCCGCAACAGCGGCTGTGACCAGCCAAATGTCCAAGGCGCGTATAACGTGCCTTCCGCCCAGCTCAGCCGCCCCTTCCGCTCCAGAAGCCGACGCGCTTCCCGCTCCCGGCGCATACACAACGCCCACAAAATAGCGTCCCTCGGAAAAGACCGGCTCCAGTTATTCTGGGCCGCCGGGTACTGCTCCCAGCGCGGGTGGTCCGGCGGACGGTGGACATAGCGGAACCACGCCCGCTGTTCCCGACGCGTCAGCGGCTTGCCGTCCTCCCAATTGCACCACGGCGAAAACCCTTCGCTCTCCGGATACAGCTCCTTATAAATCGCGTCGCGTTCTTCAGAACTCAACTCGCCTGCCAGCTTGGGGTACTCTATCATACCGCGTTCCCTCCTTCTGATACGTTGAGGTTCCGACATCAGTGTAACAGATCGGTCAGCGCAAATTTGAACAGCAGCGAATTTTTCCAAATTTTCGTTGCTGGTACAATTTGGCGCAGCCGGCGCGCTATACTGGAACCACCCTGAACGGAGGTCCTGCCTATGCCTGACTATTTTCAAGCCCTCTACTTCGCGCTGACAAACCGCAACGCCCAAACCGCTTGGAACCTCCTGCGGAATACAGAACGCCTCAGCTGGACCAAAGCCTCCGACTACGCCTCGCTGACGTTAGGCTGGGCCCCCCATCTGCTGGTCCGCCTGCTGGACCTCGGTCCCGATGAGGAACTCCTCTGCCGCCGCGCCTTCCCCCGCCCCGGCGGAAACTGGACCGTGGAAGTGTTCGGTTCCCTGCTCACCGCCGCCGCCGCAATCGGCGACCTGACTTCCCTCGAACTGCTCCTCGCCCGCGGGTACACCCCCTCCGCTTCCTTCCACCTCCTGCCCCCAGAACGGAAACAAAAACGCGCCGCCCTCTTCCTGCAAACCTACGGAACGCTCCCCGACGGCGAACCCGGCGCGGATTGGTGCCGGTTCACTTCCTGGAACGTGCCGGACCGTGTAGAAAACTACGTCCTCCCGGATTGCGACCCCCTGGCCGCCGCAATCTGGTGCGGCGCAACGCCATGCGCCAAACGACTCCTGGAAACAACCACCACGCCCTTGTCCGACGCCGCCCGGCTCGCCTTGGACTGCCCCCCAGAACGCGCCCAACCAAATCGGGAAACCGCGCGGGCCTTGGCCAAGCTCCTGCCGCCCGACGCCTTCCTGCCCCCGGAACGGCTCCTTCAGGCAAACGACCCGCGTTTCCCCGCCTGCCTCTCCCGCCACCCGGAATGGCACACGCCGGATATCTCAAAAACACTCCTTCTAAAAAATAACCAGCCCTGGGCAATGGAAGCTCTGGAACTGCTCCCCGCCCCGGTCCTCACCCTGGCGGTCCTCTCACTGCGCCAAAAACGCTGGCGCAGAAACAGTACCCGTCAGGCCCTCAAACGCGTGCTGGAACATCCCCGGCTCCGCCTGTCCATCCCACGCAATCAAATGTTCCACAAATGCCATTGGCAAACGCTCCTCTACCTGCTGGACCACGCCGAAATTACCGGCGAAGCTCCACCCGGTCAGCTCAGCGGACTGGCTATGGCCCTGCTCGACGGCATCGCCGACGGTTGGAAACGCTGCGAAACGCTCACAGTACGCTTCAACCACCAGCTCCTCTACCACCCCAGAACCGCTGAGATCCTGGCCGACGAAGACCCTAAACGAATCCGCCTCTGGCTGGAACAGTGGGGCGAACGGGAAATCCAGCGCAATTACGGCTGGGCCTACGTCTTCGGCCATGAGCCGCACCTGCCTGACCACGTCATCCGCTTCCTCCTAATCCTGCTGGGCGTGCGGGAAAACAGCGGCTACGCGCTCTGACCCTCGGATCAATTTTCCGCGCTCGCCAAATTTGCCGCCCCGCCCGCGCTATCCTGTACCCAATCCAACCACTCCAGCCGCCGTTTTCAAAAAGGAGGTCCTTCCCTATGAACGCGCTCTTTTGCAGCCTCACCAGCCTGCCCCCCACAACAGATAAGGAACGTTTGGAACAGGCCATCACCCAACAGCGTTACCCCACCATCTACGCGATTCTTCGCCAGCGCAACGAACCGTTCCCTCTGGAGGATGCGGTCAATCTGTGCCTGTCGGCGATCGACAACAAACTGACCCTGAACGCCTTCCTGGCCCTGCTGGACCACTGCCCGCCCGTCTCCGAGATGATCCGTTTCCGGACCAATGAATGGCTGTTCTTCGGCCTGTACAGCCTCGTCGAAAAGGCCGCCGCTATGGACCGCCCCGATATCCTGAAGGTCCTCCTGGAACGCGGCGGAAACCTGAACCGCATGAAAAAAATGGAGATCTCCCCCCTGGAAGCCGCCTTGGAACACCGCGCCCTGAACAGCCTGGAATTTCTCGTCCAACAGCCCGGCTTGCATACCACCCTCACCCCGCGCATCCTCACCGCCTGGAGCTTCCTCCATACCGGGGACGATATGCTGGACTTCTGCCTGCAAACCTTAGCCCCCACCCTCCTGGGCCGGGACCTGGACGGGTTCGAGGTCCCAATCCCCGACGCCTTGACCCTGCTCCACGCCGCCAAAGCAGGCAACTGGCGGCTCTTCCTGCGCATCTACCAGGAACGCGGCGCCCCAGACTGGAACCAGACCAAATTGCTCCTCCCCCAATTCGCTATCCACGAGATCGGACAATGGGACGCGGAAGACGAGTGTATCTGGGAAAATCCCGATGGGACCTTCGGCACGCTCCCAAAATGTCAGGAACCTGTCGTCCGCGCCCAAGCCTTGAATCTGCTCCTCTCATCCCGCCCCAGCCTCCTGAAAGGTCAGCGGGCCTGCATCATCCTGGTCACGCTGTTCCTCAACGGCCCCGACGACGCCCGGACCATCCTCCGCCCCTGGATCGACCGCATCCAGAAACGTCAGCTCTCCCTCCACGTCCTCCGGCTCAATGAATGCACCTCGCTCCGCGGCATCGCCCGCGTGCTGGAACTGTGGAAAACAATCCTCCCAAACGGTCCCTTCCCCGCGTTGGACTGCCGCATGGACATCCCTTACCCCTCACAAAACTGCGAAAAAGACTGCGGCTTCCGCCCCGCCGACGCGCTCCGGCAAATGTTCCAGAGCTGCCCCCTCACCCGTTCCCGGCCAAAAACCGGTCAGCTCAGCCCGCTGGCCCGCACCTTGCTGGAATACGGCTCCCCCACGCTGATCGAAGAACAGCTCCAGCCCAACGGGCTGCTGGCCCGGGAAGACCCGGAACTTCTCCTGTCCTGCTGCGGGACCCAGAATACAGAATATCCCTACGAAAACCGCGCCGCGCTCTCGGTCTGTCTCAAACGGGAGGTGTCCTATGAACTCTGACCCTCAGGCGTTGGCCCGGAAAATCCTGCTGTACTCCCGCCGCTTCCTGACCCAACGCATCCCTCTGCTGCTGGCGCCCCTCTACGCCCTGCAAGAGGAACCTTGCCCCATCCCCGCGCCGCTGGCAACCGATGGCTCCCACCTCTGGTTCCACCCGGAACAGGTCATTCAGGACTTCCAAAAAGACCGTACCGCACCCGCCCGGCAGCTGCTCCACATCACCCTCCACTGCCTGTTGGGCCACCTCCCTCTGCGGCTCTGCCAGACCAACAAAACCCTTTTCGACGCCGCCGCCGACTGGAAAGTCGAACAGTTCGTCAACGCCCTGGACCCGAAGCTCTCCAAGTATGGCTTCAGCCTCTATTCCCATAGCTCCCATTCCCTGTATTCCATGCTCCAGCTCCTTCAGGACGAGGAAGCGCGAGACTCCTTCCTGGAAAACGTTCGCCGCTGCAACGTCAGACTGGATGACCACAACCGTTGGAGTCCGGAACAACCCGCCGGGCTGCACTCCCCCCAAAGCGGTCCAGCACGCCCGGTCAACCGCTCCGCACAGGACAGCCCCGCCTCCCCCAATTGGACGGAACTGCTTCAAAACTTGTCCCACCAAGTCCAGAACGGCAGCTGGGGCAGTCTGTCCGGCCTGCTCCAGATGGAACTGGAACCAACCGAACCAAACCAAATCTCCTACGCCGACTTCCTCAAACGGTTCGCCGCACCCCAAGAACGCCTCCTGCTGGACCCGGACAGCTTCGACCCCCGCTGGTACTACCTGGGCCTGGAACAGTACGGCGATATCCCCCTGCTGGAACCTTCCGAACTGAGCGAACCGCCTGCTCCAGACGACCTGGTCATCGCACTGGATACCTCCGGCTCCTGCTCCGGCGATGTCTGCCGCCGCTTCCTCCGCGAAACGATGAGCCTGCTCCGGGATATCTCCGCCGGAGCCGCCGCGTTCCGCGTGCTGCTCCTCCAATGCGATACCCAAATCCAACAGGAACTACTGCTGGAAAGCTCCGATCAGATCGAAACCCTCCTGGCCGACTTCACCCCGAAAGGCTTCGGCGGCACCGACTTCCGGCCCGTCTTCCAACACGTGGCCCAGCGTCAGGCCGACGGTACCCTCCCCCGCGTCAGAGGCCTGCTCTACCTCTCCGACGGCTTCGGCGACTTCCCCGACACCCCGCCGGACTACCCCGTCACCTTCCTCATCCTCCAGGAAGACTGCACCGAACCGTTCCCCAGCCGCACCTTTTGCCCCTTCCTCCCGGACTGGTGCAGCGTCCTGTCCCTGAACATCAACGACTTTCGCCTAAAGGAGGCTTCTGCATGAAAAGCCAAGTCATCGAAACCGTCACCATCGCTCAGGCCAAGGACACCATCCTTCAGGCCGCCGACCTCTACTTCGCCCAGGACCAACGCGGCCGCTACCGCATGGAACGCCGCCGCGCACGCCCCGTGTGCCTGATGGGCCCCGCCGGTGTGGGCAAAACCGAGATCGTCCGGCAGGCCGCTCAGGAAAAAAATCTCGCGTTCCTCTCCTACTCCATCACACACCACACCCGTCAGTCCATCATCGGCCTGCCCCGCCTCATCCAAGGCAACGTCGAAGGCCGCCCCGTCTCCATGACCGAGTACACAATGAGCGAAATTATCGCTCAGGTCTACCGCACAATGGAGGAAACCGGCCGGAATCAGGGTATCCTCTTCCTCGATGAGTTCAACTGCGCCTCGGAATCGCTGCGGCCTATCATGCTCCAGCTGCTCCAAGATAAGTCCTTCGGCCCCCACCCAATCCCCGACGGCTGGATGCTCGTCCTGGCCGGCAACCCCCCCGAGTATAACCGCGCCGCCTCCGATCTGGACCCCGTCACCGCCGACCGGATGCGCTTGGTCCACATCGTCCCCGATTACCCCGCCTGGCGCGCCTACGCCAAATCCCACGGAATCCACCCCATCGTCTTGTCCTACCTGGACAATCAGAAAGACCACTTCTACCTCTGCCGCCGGGACGGCGAAGGAACCGCTCTCGTCACCGCCCGAGGCTGGGAGGACTTGTCCATCATGATGACCTGCCTGGAAGAAGCGGGCGAAACGCTGGACCTCGCCCTGGTCGCCCAGTACATCCAAGCCGGGGACGTGGCGCGCTCCTTCTTCCACTACTACACCCAATACGCCGCTATCATCTCTTCCGGCATCCTGGACAAAGTGCTGGATGCCTCCCCGCAAGCCCTGCCCGCTATCCAGAAAATGAACTTCCAACGCAGTTGGTCCCTGATCTCCGCCCTTCTCCGGCGGCTCCAGACCATCGCCGAACACGCCGTCGCCCTGGACGACGTCACCGCTCAGGTCCACCAAGTCCTGTCCGCCCTGGCCCCGGAACTGCAACAGAATACTTCGCTCTCCCAATCCCTCAGCGAAACCCTCCTCACGCGTGCGGGAGACTTGGAAAACCGCCCCGCACAAGCCTTCCTCCGCGCCCGCGCAATGGAAAACGTGGACTCCCCCGCCGGATGGGAGAACGTCAAATCCCGCTTCCGTACCGAACTCCTCGCCCCGCGCAACGAGGCTTTCTCCAACGCAGAACACGCCATCTCCTGCGCCATCGCGGTCTGCCGCCGCGCCTTGGAAGGAATGCCGCACCTGGAATTTCTCTTCAACACCATCACCGACAGCCCCGCTATGCTGAAGATCGTCTCTTGCAGCACCTCCCCGGAGTTCAAAGCCCTGTTCCAAGACGTGGTCTTCGACCCCGATCAGGCCGGTCAGCTCCTGGAAGAGCAGCTGAACCCCGCAGAACCCGCAGATCCCAAAAAGGAGGCGGTATCTTGAACCCAAACCTTATGGCATCCTGCCCCCAGCGCGAAACAGCCGCGGCAGACCTTAAAACAGACCCCCCAGTCTGCTGCCCCGTCCACCTCCGCGCGCTGCCCAATATCCCTAGAAATAAGCTCTCCTACGCCCCGCTCCTCCTCCAGAAAAACGCCCGCTCCTTGCTGTGCGCGTTCCAAGCCGCCCCTCAATTCGCCCGCGTCCCCGTCCCCCTGCTGTTCCAGCAGCGGCGGAACAGCTTGCGGGTCCTCCTGCTGGGCGGCTGCGCCTACTACGCCCAGCAAGCGGCCCTCTACCTGGCCTCCCTCTCCCGCCTGGAATACTTGAAGACCAACGGCGGCCACTCCGAAAACGACGGCTGGGCTATGCTGGAAAATCTGCTGGACGAGACCAGCGAACCCGAACTCAATCCCTTGGCCGACGCCCTGTCTGTCGTCTCCCCCGCCTTGCTGGACGGCTCCCTCTCAGAAGACCGCCCCAAAGAAAGTCCCGTCGCTATGGTATGCGGCGGCCAGAAACAAGGCTTCCGCCTCCTCCACCTCAATACCCCCGCAATCCTCCTCGCCGCACCCTCCGGCCCCGTCCTCACCAGCAACATAATGGAACAAATCACCGACCTGGTCGAACAGAACATGGATCAACAGCCGCCAGACCTCTTCATCGCCCTCCAGCCAGAACAGGTGGACTTGGAGTTTCTAGAAGAACTCCGCTTCTCCTTCGGCTTCCACGTCTGCCGCCTCGGACTGCCAGACCAGAACTACCTGCGCCGCTTCCTCCGCCAGACCGCAAAAAACCTGTTCTGCCCGCTGGACGAACAGGCCGACCTGGACCAGATCATCGCGCAGGCCCGCCGCTGCCGCGGCAACGCCTTCAACGAAACCGATTTGGAAAAACTCATCGCCTGGGCCGTGCAGCGTCAGACTACGCCCCCACTGCGTACCCAAGACTTGATCTTTACCCCCTTTCAGGACAAAAAAACCGCCTGGAACGAACTTCAGGAGATGATCGGTCTCGACCCCGTCAAAGACGCGCTCCGCCGCCGTCTGGCGGCCGCGGCCCTGGAATCCCGCCGCCGCCAAAAAGGTCTGGCCTCAGAGCCTATGTACCACAACTTAGCCTTCTCCGGCCCCCCAGGCACCGGGAAGAGCGTCACCGCTCGACTCGCCGCCCGTATCCTGCGGGAAGAAGGCTGCGGTACCGGCCGCTTCGTAGAAGCTGGCCGGGAACAGCTCATCGGTACCTACATGGGCCAAACTTCCCCCATGATCGCCGACCTCTTCCGCCGCGCAAAAGGCGGCGTCCTCTTCCTCGATGAGGCCGGCGCCCTCCTGGACCGCGGCAGAGGCGACAGCTACGCCGTCGAAGCCGTGAACGCTCTGGTACGCCATATGGAACTGGAACCGGAAACAATGGTCATCTTCGCGACCTACCCCGGCGAAATGGAGCAATTGTTCCGCTCCAACCCCGGCCTCTCCAGCCGGGTCTCCCAGACGCTGGACTTCCCCGGCTACGACGACCAGACCCTTTGGAAAATTTTTCAGAACTTCGCCCGGAAAGACGGCTGCCCCTTGCCAGAAGACGCAGAGGAAATCTGCCTGGCCTTTTTTGCCCAGCTGCGCCGCCGGAAAAAAGATGAGTTCGGAAATGGCCGGGAAGCCCGCCGGCTCTACCAGGGCGCGGTCGAGGAAATGGCTCTGGCCGTCCTGGACGACGGACGGCAGGAAACCCTTACCCGCGACGATCTGGAACGCGCCGCTCAGCGGCTCCTGATCTGCCCCGAAGCGAAAACGCGCGCCATCGGCTTTTCCTAAGCCACCCCCTTGCTCGGAAGAAACACCTGTGCTATAATCAGGTATCCGTTCCCACAAAACTGAAATTCCAGGAAAGAAGGCGGACTCCTCATGACAAATCCAGAGGCTACCCAAAAAGCCGAAACGCTCATGCGCCTCTACGCGCGCCGCTGGGGAAAACCCGTCTCGCTGGACATCATCCCGCCCGGCATGACACAGGAAAAATTCGCCGCCGTGATGGAGTACATCGTCGAAACGGGAGACAGCGTGCTGGTCGGCTGGAACAAGCTCTTTCTCCACCAATCCCCTTGTCCGAAAAAAACATCTGTGCTATAATACGGACATTACTGAAACGAGGAGATGCTTCTATTATGAAACTTTCCCTGCGCCGCGCTTTGGCTGGCGCGCTGTCCGCCGCGCTGATCGCCGGTCTCTGCTTGACCGCCTCCGCCTACACCTACCCCAAAGATTACTGGCCCCTGCATGACGCTTGGGAGTCCGCCGACTCCGCCCAAAACTTGGATCAGGTCCTCACCACCGTACAGCAGACCTACGACCTGCTCAGCAAAGACCCGGTCTGTCAGGATATCTGCTGGAACCTCCAGCCAAAATGCGCCAAAGCCTCCTGGGCCGCCGAAATCAAAGGCGACCTCAACTCCGCCATCACTTGGGCCGAACGTGAATTGGTCTACGCCCAGTGGCTCCACGACAATGTGGGCGGCTACGAGGACATCTTGCTCAACACCAACGCCCGCCTCGAGTACCTGCGCGCCGCCGCTCATCCCGCTGTCTATGCCCTCACCTCCGACGCCACCAACTGCGGCGGCGGTTCCCCCACCTTGGGCACTTGGCTCGGCTCCGACGCCAACGGCTCCGAGTCCGGCGAGTCCGCCGTCCTCTTCTACATCAGCTCCTTCAACGACGGCTACTCCGTGAAATACTGGCTGGACTACCACGCCAATACCTACCCCAAGTTCAAGTCCGCTCTGGACAACGGCGACACCATTGAACTGGCCTGGAACATCAAACCTCAAAGCACCGCCGGTGTGGAACGCGTCCTGGACCCCGCCGCCGAATCCTACATCTCCGAGGGCTTGGCTGAACTGGGAAAACTCAAAAGCACCGTCCTGCTCCGCCTGGGCGCGGAAATGAACAACTGGGAGGACTGCAACGCCGCAAAATTCCAGGAGGCGTTCCGCAAGGTCGCCAACGAAGCCCACAAGTACGGCAACATCAAAATGGTCTTCTCCCCCGACAACGTCAGCAACCGCCATGTCTCCTTCTCCGACTTCTACCCCGGCGACCAGTACGTCGACTGGATCGGAATGTCTACCTACCACACCACAAACTATAACTCCTTCAACGGCGGTCAGGGTACTTACGCCTATGACGACACCCGCTACCAGAACGACGCTTACTATGGCTTCGGCGTCTACGACAGCGACCCCTTAATCATCTTCGCCCCCGTGGCCCGCTTCGCGCAACAACACAATAAGCCTATGATGATTAGCGAATGCGGCTTCAGCCACCGCAGCGCCTCCGGCGGCGACCAGACCGTTTACGCCGTGGACCAGATGAACAAGTTCTACTCCTACGTCAACATGATCTATCCCCAAATCCGAGCCGTCTTCTACTTCGACGTCGCCATCCGCGACGAACCCTACGCTTACCGCCTGGACAGCAACGCCGACTTGGGCAACGCCTACCGTACCGCCATCCGTAACAACGGCGGTTACTTGCATCAGGGCGATACCTCCGGCAAAAACTGGAAGCGTCTGGACCAGACCCAAATCACTTGCCAGGCTGGCGATTCCTTGAAATTGGCTGCCTATGCGCCTTTCCCCGGCAACAACACCACCAGCGTGAAATACTACGTGGACGGCAACCTGATCTACACCGCCACCGCCGTCCCCTACTACCTGGACCTGGATACCTCTAACCTCTCCGGCGGAAAACATACCGTCCGCGCCGAGGCTTCCTCCGGACAGTTCTCCCAGACCTCCGCCAACTATGAGATCACCGTCACTGTCCCCGGTCAGCTCTTCCCCGACGTCGACCCCAAAGCCTGGCACGCCCCCTACATCAAATCCGCCGTCGAGAAAAAATTGTTCACCGGCAACGCCGACGGCACCTTCGGCCCCGATCACCCTATGACTTACGCCCAGTTCCTCACCGTCCTCAGCCAGTTCTCCAACGACGATACATCCGCCCCCGCAGGGTCCGCCTGGTATCAGGGCTACGTCGATTGGGCCAAAAACAAAAACCTCATCCCCGCCGAAATCCTCAGCAGCTTCAACCCCGACGCCCCCATCAGCCGTCAGGATATGGCCGCCCTGTTCGGCGCGTTCCTCTCCGCCTACAACGTCGGCTTTGAAACCAAAAACCCAGACCAGCCCAGCTTCCTCGACCAAAACACCATCCCCGCCTACGCCGCCGAAGGCGTCGCCCTGTGCTACAAGGCCGGTATCATGAGCGGCAACGCCGACGGAACCTTCGCCCCCAACGGCACCGCGACCCGCGCTCAAGTCGCCGTCACGATGACCAACATGGCCGCCATCATGGGAAAGTAACCCTCCCCTCACATAAAAAAAGTACCCGCCCCATTCCAAATGGGGTGGGTACTTTCGCCTCAGCCCGGACCGCGCCCACGCCGTCCGGCTGGAACAGTCCGGCGTAAGCCCATCTGCTCGCCGTGGTCCCGCACGTGGACCCAGGCTACCGAAAAAGAATGGACCCCGGCTTGACGCGCCACTTCAATCTTCCGCCGCAGCGTGTCCCCGTCGTCAAACAACACAAAATGCGCCCCGTTGTCCCGGCCCATGTAGGTGAAATACCGCGCGCACAGCTCCGCGGAGAAAAATACACAGGGCCGTAACTCCTCCATCCGACGCTCCAGCTCCTCCGGCTCCAGCGGAACCCCGCCCCCCGTCGGAGACGGTAAGTAAAAATCTTCCGCCGCCTTCTCCAACGCCAGCGTCACCCGCTCCAACCCAAACCGCTCCGCCGCCTCCTCCAGACGCAGCGCCAGAGATCCCCCAGACAACGCCGACGAAATCAATACCTGCGCCTTCACCGTCCGGGAACCGTAAGGCTCCGGCACGTACAGCGTCCAGCCCCGCCGGGCGAAACTCTCGTCCAGCCGCGCCGCAACCCGCGCTAACCCAGGCGTCAGCCCCTCAAAGTCCAACAGCGCCCCGCTGAACCCCCGCGCTATACACTCCCGCACCGCCTCCTGACAGAACGCCTCCGGTTCCCCCAGCCCGTCAAACCCACGGCTGTCTACCGCCATCACTCCACCCCGTACCGGCGCGGTGTTCCCTGCCCGGAACAAATGCGGCCCCCGGCCTATGCGGTAGGTCAAATGAGCGGGTACGACATCCCAGCCCGCCAGCTCCCGGAGCTGCTGCGGCGGCACTGGAACCAAAAAGGTATCTTGCTCCACGGCAGGTTCCCCCTTGTCCAATCGAATCGAATGTGGTACACTGAATTGCACATCTGTCCCACTGTATGCCTCACAGACCGGCAATAGAACATCGAAGGAGGACCCTAAACGTGCCCTTTTCCCTGATCCCCCGGGGCGTGTATGCCTCGGTGACTGACATATCCCCTCAGGCGTTGGCCAGCAAGGGCGTCAAGCTGGTGCTGGCCGACCTGGACAATACTCTGGTCCCTTACCGCGTGACTCAGCCGCCTCAGGCAATCATAGACTGGAAACAGGCCCTGGAGGCTCACGGAATCCGTCTGTTCCTGCTCTCCAACAGCCGGAAACCGGGCCGTGCCCAACACTTTGCGGAATTGCTGGGCATCCCCTACCAAGGCCACTCCGGTAAGCCAAAACGAAGCGGATACCTCCGCGCTATGGAACGTATGGGCGTCACTCCAGAACAGACCGTCATGGTCGGAGACCAGATCTTTACCGACACCCTCGGCGCAAACCGCGCGGGTATCGTTCCCCTGCTGGTCAAACCTATCCGCTTGGCTGGCAACCCCGGCCGCTACCTCCGCTACGCCGTCGAAACCCCCTTCCGCCTGCTGGGCCAGAGGAGACCCTTTCTATGAGCCCCCTCTTCGGCCCGGCAGGTAATTCGGAGAGCTTCAAACAACTCCATACGTCTTCCTTAGCCGCACCACGCTGGATCGCTGACTTCGGTTTGGATTGCTACGAGTACCAATGCGGCAAAGGCGTCCATATCAAAGAGGAAACCGCACGGAAATTAGGGGAAAACGCACGGGAAGCGGGCATCTCCCTGTCCCTCCACGCCCCCTACTTCATCAACTTGGCCAACCCCGACCCGGAATCCCAGCGCAAAACCATCGCCTACATCACCAGCGCCTGCCGCACCGCCGACTGGATGGGCGCAACACGAGTGGTCATCCACTCCGGCGCGCTCATGAAACGCCCCCGAAACGAAGCCCTCGACATCGCAAAACATACCCTGCAAGACGTCCTCCGCGCCTGCGACGAACAAGGCTTCTCCCATATCGCCCTCTGCCCGGAGACGATGGGGAAAATCAACCAACTGGGCAACCTGGAAGAAGTCCTGGAACTCTGCACCCTGGACCCGCGCCTGGTCCCCTGCCTGGATTTCGGCCACCTCTACGCCCGCTCCCTGGGCGCGGACAACGGCCCCGCCGCCTTCCATCAAATCCTGGACCGGGTAGAAGCTGCCCTCGGCCCGGTACGGGCCAGCTCCTTCCACAGCCACTTCTCCCACATCGAATTTACCCCAAACGGCGGCGAAAAACAACACCGTACCTTTGCCGATGACGGCGGCTACGGCCCGGATTGGACGCCCCTCGCCGCGGAGATCGCCCGCCGGAACTGGTCGCCTACCTTCATCTGCGAGAGCGCCGGGACTCAGGCCGAAGACGCCCGGACCATGAAACAAATCTACACCGCGTTCCGTCAAACACGCGGTTCGGAAACTGGAGGAACCTGACTTGAACCACCTCGACAAAATCGCCGCCCAACTGCCAGAACACGGCTTGGACGCTATGCTCATCACCAGCCACTCCGGCGAACGCTACGCGTTGGGCTTCCACGGAGAGGGCATGCTCCTCGTCACCCGCCACGGAACCCACTACTCCACCGATGGCCGCTACATCGAAGCCGCTCAGGAACAGATCTCCGGCGCGGAAATCTCCCTCGTCAACACCGATCAAACCCATTTGGACCTGGCCCAGCAGTACATCCAAGCCCACGGTCTGCACAACGTGGGCTTCGAAAGCGGACACGTGACCGTGGACGCCCTCCACCGCTACAGCCAAAAATTGACCTGCATCCTTACCCCAGCTCAGGACCTGCTGGACAACCTGCGCGCCTCCAAAGACGCCGGCGAACTGGACGCCATGCGCCGCGCCCAGGCAGTCACAGACGGCGCGTTCCGGGCTATCCTCAACTACATCCGCCCCGGCCTCTCCGAACTGGAAATCGCCGCACGGCTCGTCTATGAACTGCTCCGTCAGGGCGGCGAGAAACTCTCCTTCGACCCCATCGTCGCCGCCGGTACCAACGGCTCCCGTCCCCACGCCGTCCCCAGCCGCCAGATCGTTGAAACCGGTATGTTCATCACTCTGGACTTCGGCTGTAAAGTCGACGGCTACTGCTCCGATATGACCCGCACCGTGGCGTTAGGCCAGCCTACCGAGGAAATGGAATCCGTCTACGCCACCGTCCTGGCCGCCCAGAAAGCCGGTATCCGCGCCGCCCGCGCCGGAATCCCAGGCTGCGAAATCGACGCCGCCGCCCGTCAGGTCATCACAGAAGCCGGGTACGGCGACTTCTTCTCCCACGGCTTCGGCCACTCCCTGGGTCTGGATATCCACGAGTCCCCAAACGCCTCCTCCCGCGAAACCAAACTCATCCCCGAAAACGCCGTCCTCTCCGCAGAACCCGGTATCTACCTCCCCGGCCGCTTCGGCGTCCGTATCGAAGACGTCCTGATCCTGAACGAAAACGGCTGCGAGAACATCACTCGTTCCCCAAAAGACCTCATCGTGTTGTAAACAGACCGGCAAACCTAAACTCACCACAAAGAGGGATCCCACTATGCGCTCCGAACAAGACGCCGAACAGGTCCAGCGCGTCCGCGCCAAGCTGGACTACCTCAAACAAAATTTCCCCCACTTGGTCCAGCTGGACCGCCCGGTCTCAATCCGAACGCTCCGCGATCTGGAAGACGCACAGGGGATCTCCCTGCCCTGGGACTTCTGCGAAGTCCTCTCCAAAATCGCCGGCGGCGGCCTCTTGCCGCCCTTCCTCTCCGAACGCTATTGGCGTCCGCTGCTCTACCGGGACTGGAAAACGCTCCGCCTCGGTCAGCCCTTCCCGCTGAACCCCTCGGAAAAACCCACAGACTACGCCCTGGACGCCTCCGAATTACCCGGACAGCTCCCGCTTATGGGCGACGGAACCTTCGGCTGGTCCCTCATCACCGCCGGACCCTACCAAGGAGAAGTCTGGACCCTCGGCTCCTTCGGCGGAACCCGTGTCCCCGCCTGCTCCTTCTCCCAGTGGCTGGAACTGGTCCTGGACGGCAACTTAGGCGCGTACATCGCCTTCCGCGTGACCGGAAAGGAAGAAGACGTCTCGTTCAGCCGCCGCCTTCTGGACCTGCTCCAAGCCGGCCCCGTCTGGAAACCAGACGAGAACCCTAAAGAACTCTGCGCCCGCTGGCTGGACCGCCACCGGAAACCCCTTCCTCAACCTGCTGCCGTTCCGGAAAACGGGGAGACGGACGACGGGTTCGTCTACATCGGACCCAGCCCAAATAACTGGGCCGGTTACTTGAAAGATCAACTCTGCGCCACACTGCGCCCCTTGCCGGAAGAATGCGACCTGGAATTGGCCGCGCTCCGCGCCGCCCAGCGCAGCCGCGGCTGGCTCTGGGGACGCCGTCCCCAAAACGTCCCGCTCACCTCCGCCGAGCTGAAACGTCAGATGATCCCCAACCGGGTCCGCTGGGAGGACAGCGGAGAGGTCCAGCGGCTGGCTCAAATAATCCGCACCATTCAGGAACAGGGCGTCGAAGCACTCCTGCCCATCCCGCCGGAAGAGGAACCCCTGCTGTATCAGGCCCTCAAGCTGACCAAGGAAAAATCCTTCGAACTGCTCAGCAGCGGCGTCCGGGACCTGTCCTTCCTGCAAGGCTTGACCAACCTGAAAGAGCTGACCCTGCGGAACAACGACATCGAAGACTTGTCCCCCTTAGCTTCCCTCAGCGGCCTGCGGGAACTGAACCTGCCGTTTAACCTCATCTCCGACCTGACCCCCCTGGCTGGTCTGGATAAGCTGGTGAAACTCCGGCTGTACGGCAACCGCATTTCCTGCTTGGAACCCCTGCGGGGATTGACCAGCCTGAATCAGCTCAACCTGCGGGGCAATCCCCTGGAACCCGGCGCGTTGGCCTGTCTGCGCAAGTGTAAGCGCATCGGTATGCTGGACCTGTCCTGCACCGGCTTAGGCGATATCAGCGGCCTGGAGTTCTGCCGGGTCCACGTCCTGGAACTCCAAGGAAACCCGGACCTGACCGGTCTGGATGTGCTAAGCTCCATGAAACGCCTCTGCTGCCTCTACCTGGACGCCAGCGTCGCGCATCGGTACGATATCCCCAGACTCGCACCGCAGCTGATCGAATACGCCGAACTGAACGGCTTGGCCGTCTACACCTGGCCGGAGAAATACTATAACTGAGGAAAGGGAGAAAACTATGGGCGTCTTTCCGCGTAAACCTAAGAAACAGGCGTGGCCAAATCAGCGTCAGCGTATGCTGGAAGCGCCTATCCCACCCCTGATCGGCACGCTGGCCGTCCCCACAATCGCCAGTATGCTGATTACCTCCATCTACAACATGGCGGACACCTACTTCGTCTCCCAAATCAATACCAGCGCCTCCGGCGCGGTGGGAATCGTCTTCTCCATCATGTCCATCATCCAAGCCGTCGGCTTCACCGTTGGCGTCGGCTCCGGCTCCTTAGCCTCCCGCCTGCTGGGTCAGGGACGCCGGGAAGACGCGGACGTCTACGCCTCCAGCGCAGTCGTCTCCGCTCTGGCCCTGGGACTGCTGCTGACCGCCTTGGGCCTGCTCTGGCTGGGCCCCCTCATCTGGGCCCTGGGCAGTACCCCCACCATCTACCCCTACGCCGTGGCCTACGCCCGTTGCATCCTGCTGGGCGCGCCCGTCATGGTACTCTCCTTCACCCTGAACAACCTCCTGCGCTGGCAGGGCCGCGCCAACCTCTCCGTCATCGGCCTGACCACCGGCGGTATCCTCAACATCTTCCTCGACCCCCTCTTTATCTGGCTGTTCCACGGCATCGCCGGCGCCGGTATCGCAACTTTGCTCAGCCAATGCGTCAGCCTGTCTATCTTAGCCTCCTTCTTCCTCACCGGCCGCAGTGAACTGCACCTCTCCCCAGCCTCCATCTCCCGCTCCCCAAACGTCTACCTCGCCATCTTCAAACAGGGTATGCCCTCCTTCTTCCGTCAGGGCGTCCTCTCCGTCTCCAACATGGCCCTGAACTTCAACGCCCGCGTGTACGGCGACGCCGCCGTCGCCGCGATGTCCATCGTCGGCAAGGTCTTCATGGTCGTCCAGTCCATCACCATCGGCTTCGGTCAGGGCTTCCAGCCCGTGCTGGGCTACAACTACGGCGCAAACCGCCTGGATCGGGTCCGGGAAGCCGTCCTCTTCTCCCTGAAAACCTGCACCGCAATCCTCACCATCGCCGCCGTCATCGGCTTCTTCTCCGCAGACCAGATCGTCGCCTGCTTCCGCCGCGACGACCTCGCCGTCATCGACATCGGCTCCAGAGCCTTCCGTATGCAGTGCTTCACCCTGCCGCTGGCCCCTATGCTCACCTTCGCCAATATGCTCTTCCAGTCCCTGGGCAAGTCCTGGCGCGCCACTATCCTCGCCGTATGTCGTCAGGGCCTCTATATCCCTATCGTCTTCCTCCTCTCCTGGCGGTTCCAGCTGCAAGGACTGGTCGTCGCACAAGCCTCCGCCGATCTGCTCGCCTTCCTGATCTCCGCCGGTATCACCGCTCACTTCTTCCTCACAGAGTTCGGGAAAACTCCTTGACCCCTCCCCCTGCGCAAAACGTAAGGCACAGCCGCTCCTCAAAAGCCGCTGTGCCTTTTTCGTTCCGTTCCTCTTTACAGGCCCAAACCCAGTCCGCCGGTCAGGGACTGCATCGTATTCGCTGCGTCCGCGTCCGCCGCCCGCATGGCCTCGTTCACCGCCGCGACAATCATGTCCTGGAGCATCTCCACATCCTCCGGGTCGACCGCCTCCGGGTCGATGGTCAACGCTTTCAGCTCATGCTTGCCCGTCACCGTCGCGGACACCATACCGCCCCCCGACGCAGCCTCGTACTCCTTCTCCTGAAGCTCCTGCTGCATCCGCAACATGTCCTGCTGCATCTTCTGGGCCTGCTTGAGCATGTTCATGTTCATACCGCCGCCCATGCCGGGCATACCCCGGCCAAATCCTTTTGCCATGTTCGGTTCTCCCTTCTACTGAATCGTGATGTTGTCGAACTGATCGCCGAAGGACAGCAGCGCGTCCAATGGATCTGCTTCCGACGCGCTCCTGGCAGGGGGGACGCCTGTGACAACGCTGACCTGAGGCTGTCCGCCAAAAGACGCCGCGGCGGCTTTAGCCAAACCGTCCAGCACCGCCGGTTTGTTCAGCATAGAACGGGTGAACTCACTGTCCACCCACAAGGTCAGCATCCCGTTTTTCCAGATACCGGTCACTTTCCCGGCGTTGTTCAGGTAAGGCAGCGCGGATGGGGGAACTTTCCCCTTCAACCCGGCGGCGAAAGAGGGCCAGAAGTCCCGTTCATCCGCGCCCGAGTCGGGCGCGGGAGCGGAACCCTGCGGCGCAGTCGGCGCGGAAACAGGCCGTGTGTCCTCCTCGGACGCAGGAGCCAGAGGCGGTACCGCTCGAAGCGGTTCCCCGGCGGGTTCCTCAAAGACGTACTCCACGTCCGGAGCTTCCTCCACCGGAGACCGGTCCTCCTCCCACGGCGGAAGACTGTCCTGCGCGGACGGCGCGGGTTCCGAAACAGGTCCGGCTTGCGCCGCGGGGACGCCCTGCGCCACCCGCTCCTCCAACCGCGCAAGCCGCGCGGACAGCCCCGTGAACGATTGGTCCAACTGCTCGTCGCTCAGGCGGATGAGGCACAGTTCTACATCAGTACGGCGGTTGCTGCTCCGGGCCAGCCCCGCGGCGGTCTCCTGAATCTGCGAGAGCATCTGAAGCAGTCGCTGTGCCGAGAGCAGTTCCCCCAACGTGCGCATCGTCGCCTCGTCATAACCGCCCGTCAGCAACGCCGCGCCGCCTTGCGGGGCGGTCTTCCTCAGCAGCAGATCCCGCGTCAGCGCGGACAGCTCCCCTAACAACGCGCCCGCTTCCTTCCCGGCAGCGTACAGCCGCGCGAAACGCTCCAAAACCGCGGCGGTGTTCCGGCGCGCCAACTGTTCCATCAACGCGGCGGTCTCCAGATTCCCCGCCAGCCCCAAAGCGTCCAGAATCTCCTGTTCATCCACCGGACCGCCGGTCCCAGCACACTGGTCCAACAGCGACAGCGCGTCCCGTAACCCGCCGTCGGCCAGCCGCGCCAACAACACCGCGCCTTGCTCCGTCAGCTCAATCCCCTCCTGCCGCGCCACAAAACTTAACCTCTGGGCGATCTGTCCCGGCAGAATCCGCTTGAACGCAAACTGTTGACAGCGGCTCTTGATGGTCGCCAGCACCTTCTGAGGTTCCGTGGTGGCCAGGATAAACATCAGGTGCGCGGGCGGCTCCTCCAGAATCTTCAACAGAGCGTTCCACGCCTGAGGAGTGAGCATATGAGCTTCATCTATGATGTACACCCGCTTCTTGACCGCGGCGGGCGTGTACATTGCCTCGTCCCGAAGCGCGCGGATCTGATCCACGCCGTTGTTGGAAGCGGCGTCCAACTCCAGCACGTCCAGAATGGAACCGTTCTCGATCCCCAGACAGGCGGGACAGGCATTGCAAGGGTTGCCCTCTTGTGGGGCTTCGCAGTTGACCGCACGGGCCAGAATCTTAGCGCAGGTCGTCTTTCCCGTCCCCCGCGCCCCCGTGAACAGATAGGCGTGAAACAGCCGTCCGGCTGCCACTTGACGTTTCAGCGTCTCGGTGATGTGCGTCTGGCCCACCACGTCGTCAAACGTTCGGGGCCGCCATTTTCGGTAAAGAGCTTGGTACATCCGTTCACCTCATTCGCAAAAAAGGCTTCCACCTGACAGCGCGGCGCGGAACAAGACCGCACACCGGCCTTTGAAGCGCATGATATGCCCGTTACCTGGACAGCCGGCTCAAGAACAGTAACCCCGCGGCACACGCGGCGGTCCGCTTAGCGCTGCTCGGTTCCCCGCCTGACGCGGTTCACGGGACCGCGTTGCGCGGGACCGGCCTATCATCACTGCTTATCCAGGTCTGACAACACATCACACGTCCGGGGGCCGGGATTCATCCCCGCTGTAGCGGATTGCGGGTTCAGGGCACCGCTATCTCCCCAACTAGTGCGGCCTTGCTCCGCGCCGCTCGCGCGAAGTCAGGACTAAACGTTATTCTACTATACTTTTCCCGGATTATCAATCCTTTTTTCAAATTTCCCACGTCCGTCTCACAAATTGCTTTTCCACGTGTCATGAAAGAACGTGATTTTTTTGTATTCTCCCCCCTTCGGGGGGAGAATACAGCTTTTTTGTGAGACGGGCGTGCAAATATTCCCTTCCGGGAAGAATCCGGCTTTTATGAGACAGGCGTGCAAATTTCCTTCCGGGAAGAATCCGGCTTCTCCAGGAGACCGCCCCGCAAAACCCTTTGCGCTCTATTTCTCAGGCTTATCCCCTGCGTCACGGTCCGCCTGATCCGGTTTCCCCTCGGACGGCGCGTCGTTCGCAGGCTTTTCCTCGCCCTCCGGAACGGAAACGGGCGGTTTGACCTCCTCACTGACAATATGGATCGCTCTGGCAGGCGGCTCGATGTCCCCAGACAACGCCACAGGATTGGAACGCGTGGACGCGTAAGCGTCCTCCACCAGAGCGGGGTCCCGCCCCTCGATGATCGCCACCATTTCACCGCCCGTGATGGTCTCCTTCTCCAACAGGTACGCCACCACTCGGTCCAT
Source organism: uncultured Bacillota bacterium (assembly GCA_947385365.1). GTDB lineage: Bacteria > Bacillota > Clostridia > Oscillospirales > Oscillospiraceae > Lawsonibacter. The sequence goes on from CANDKT010000026.1 coordinate 21,445, forward strand.
GTCCTCCCGGTTGGCCTGAATGACCTCCACCGCGGCTTTGTAACACACGTCCAAGATCGCCTTCACGGCCTTATCCATGACCGCCGCCGTATCCTGCGCGCAATCCAATCCATAGCCGCCGTCCAGATACTGGTTTCGAACCGACCCCAACGCCATCATGCCGAACTCTTCGCTCATGCCGTACATCGCCACCATGTTCCGGGCAATATTCGTCGCCTCCTGGATGTCCTGCGACGCGCCGTTGGTCATCGTGTCCAGCACGACCTCCTCCGCGGCGCGGCCGCCCATCGAAACCGCTATCTTCGCCATCAGCTCTTCCCGCGTGCGCAAGTTCGTCTTGTCCTCCTCCGGCATCAGCAGCGTGTAGCCCAGAGAACCTTCCGTATGCGGCACAATCGTGATCTTCTGCACCGGTTCCGCGTTCTTCTGCTTGTACGCCACCATCGCGTGGCCTACTTCATGGTACGCCACCAGACGGCGTTCAAACTCCGTGAGAACCGAGTTTTTCTTCTCGCTCCCGGCGATGACGAACTCAAACGATGCCAGCAGGTCCTCCTGCGTGACCAGACGGCGGCCTTTCCGGACCGCCCGGAGCGCCGCTTCATTGACCAGATTCGCTAAATCCGCCCCAACGGTCCCCGCCGTAGCCAGCGCAATCTTTTTCAAGTCTACGTCCTCGCCCAAACGAATATTCCGGGTGTGGACCTGGAGCGTCGCCAGACGTCCGGCCAGATTGGGGCGGTCGATGGTGATGCGCCGGTCAAAACGCCCCGGCCGCAGCAACGCTTTGTCCAGCACCTCGGGCCGGTTCGTCGCGCCCAGCACGATCACGCCCTTGCCAGGGTCGAACCCGTCCAGCTCCGCCAACAGCTGGTTCAACGTCTGTTCCCGCTCGTCGTTGCCGCCCATGCGGTTGTCACGGCTCTTGCCGATGGTGTCGATCTCGTCGATGAAAATAATACAGGGCGCCATTTTGCTGGCTTCCTTGAACAAATCCCGGACGCGGGACGCGCCCACGCCGACAAACATCTCCACAAAATCAGAACCGCTGATGGAAAAGAACGGAACGTTCGCTTCCCCGGCCACGGCCTTCGCCAGCAACGTCTTGCCAGTCCCCGGCGGACCGACCAGCAACGCGCCTTTGGGCAGCTTCGCGCCAATCTCCGTGTACTTCTGCGGGTTGTGGAGAATGTCGATGATCTCTTGCAGCGATTCCTTCGCCTCGTCCTGACCGGCTACGTCCCGGAACGTCACACCGGTCTGCTTCTCAACGTAAACCTTCGCGTTGGCTTTGCCTACGCTTCCAATGCCGCCAATGCCGCCTTTCCCGCCTACGCCGCGGAACAGGAACATCATCGCCCCCACCATAATCACCACCGGCAGCAGATAGGACAGCACCAGATACAGAATCTGCGTGGACCCGTCCACCGGCTTGGTGTGGAAATCGACGCCGTGACGGTCCATCAGAGAAATGATCTCCAGATCGCTCACCGGCGGCGGCGTGGTGACGTACAAAGTCTCCTTCCCGCTGTTCATCGCCAGCCAGGAAAACGGATTGCCGCTCTCCTCCTCCGGCGGGGGCAGGTAGGTCCGGGCCTGTTCCTCACAGCCCTCCTTCAGCGTGATGACATACCGGCCGCTGTCCATGTCCACCGACTCCACCAGCTCCGCCACAACCCACTGACGGAACACCGAGTAGTCTACCTGCACCTCGTTCGCGCTGGAGTAGGACGATGTGCAGCTGCGGAACAGCATCGTCAACGCCAACGCCCACAGAATCAGACTGACAAGCCCCAGAATGTTCTTCTTGTTGTTTCCTTTATTCGGTTTCAAATTGGGAATCCCTCCCCGTTTTTTTAATCTTCTTGCGTCGCGAGAGTCGTTCAGCACTCATCATACCACATCCCTCCGCCAAAAACAAGAAAAGGCCCTGTAAACTTTCTGTGAAAGCGGAAAAGTTTTGGCCAAATCCAAGGGCCTGCTCCGGCACACGCCTGTTTCTCAAATCCCTTCTTTCGAGCTTTTGCCATTATAACGAAAAAACAGACTAAGCGCAACCCTTAGTCTGTCTGCTTCAAAATTTTGAACCCGCCTTTGAACCAAACCGTAACTTTGCGAAAAAGTACCCCCCGATGTAACAGGAATTTACAAAAAAGTGTACTTTTTTGTAAACCCCAAAGCCTCCTTTCCAAGAGGTAGTATAGCAAAGAAATGTTGCCATTTCAATAGGAAAATGGGGGTTTTTGAAAGTCAAAGTCGATTTACAAAAAAGTACACATTTATAAAAAATCAGGAGGTCGAGAATATGAGAAAGCGAATGCTTTCAGTTTTATTAACGGTATGTATTGTTTTTGGAATGTTTCCAACCGCGGTTTTGGCGGCAGACATATCGGGTTCCTGCGGTGAAAATGTCACTTGGAGCTATGATGATGCGACAAAAACATTGACCATCCGTGGGAACGGAACGATGAAGGACTACGACAACCTCAACTACAGCTACGGTGACAACCGCTCCCCCTGGTACAGGTATAGTATCAATAAAGTTGAAATTGAAAGCGGTGTGACCAGTATTGGCGATTATGCGTTCTATGACTGCGATGACCTGACCAGTGTGACGATTCCAGATAGTGTGACCAGTATTGGCTATGAGGCGTTCTATGACTGCGATGACCTGACCAGTGTGACGATTCCGGACAGTGTGATCAGGATTTACAGTAGTGCGTTCTGTGGCTGCACCGGCCTGACCAGTGTGACGATTCCGGACAGTGTGACCGAGATTGGCTGGAATGCGTTCTCAGGCTGCACCGGCCTGACCAGTGTGACGATTCCGGACAGTGTGACCAGTATTGGCGGGTATGCGTTCTCAGGCTGCACCGGCCTGACCAGTGTGACGATTTCGGACGGTGTGACCTTTATTGGCAATCTTATGTTCTCTGGCTGCACCGGCCTGACCAGTGTGACGATTCCGGACAGTGTGACCGAGATTGGCTGGAATGCGTTCTCAGGCTGCACCGGCCTGACCAGTGTGACGATTCCGGACAGTGTGACCAGTATTGGCG
>CANDKT010000027.1 GCA_947385365.1 uncultured Bacillota bacterium
CTACACATACCAAGACACTCTTTCCCTACACGACGCTCTTCCGATCTGGTAGAACTCGTTGAGGACCTCCTCGGTCTGTTCGGAGTCCAGGAATCCGAGTTTTGCGACTTCCAGGCTGAGCTGTTCCACGTCGTCGGGTTCCATATACTTATAGAGTCTGGATGCGCGGTCCACGCCCAAGGCGATGATGACGGTCGCGGCGCGTTGCGGGCCGGTCAGCACGTCGGGGGTCAATTTGAGCTTCTGTGATTTTTTACCCGCGGCCGCAGGGGCGGGGGCGGGGGCTTCCGCGGTTTTGACCTCAACCGGAGCGGCTTCAGCCATCGCGATCATCTCCCTTCATCCAGCCTTTCAGCAGCAGAGCTGCGATTTCGGGGTTCTCATCCACAAAGTTGCGGATTTCCTGACGCAGTTCCATACTCTTTTCGGTGTGCATTGCCATGACGTCCGCGCCGGTAGGTTCGCCTTCCTCTTCTTCGCCGGGTTCTGCTTCCTCGGGCGGCAGGGCGGCCTGGAGCTGCGCCTCCAATTCGCGCTGTTCTTCTTCCTTCTTGCGTTTTCTTCTGCGGCGCAGGGAGAGGATCAGCACCAACAGCAGGATGAATACCAGCAGGCCCACGCCCAGCGCAATGATCGCCCACAGCGGGATACGCAAGCCGCCCGGTCCATCGACGCCGGGTCCTGGCGGTGTGGGTTCCACGTAGAAGGGCAGCGAAACGACGGAAATCTTGCTGGCGAGGTATTCCTCCGCGGTGTAGATGCCCTCTTCCGCTCTGGCTTCGATCCCGGCGGCAGTAGCCACGTGCTGACGGATCTGGGGGATATTGACCTCGCCGGCGGTGGTGGAGTTGATGCTCACGGAGACGGAGCAATCAGCGAGGTATCCGGCGGTTTGGACAATATGGGTCTGGGTTTTGGAGTTATCGGCGGTGACGTCGCCGCCGCCCACCAATCTGCCGTCCACATCGTTTGCGCCGGGTTCCTGTTCCACCATAGTGGGCAGGTCGGCATTGGAGGGGGTCCCCACCAGACCGCCTGCGGCGGTATCGTTAGGGACGCGGAACTCGTAGTTATAGATCCGTCTGCCGATGATGCCCATTCCGTTGGTGGAGCCGTCCTGGGCGTACTCAGGCAATCGGACGTCGTAGTCGTCGATGATCTTGTTTTCCACATTGACCACGCAGTTGACGCCTACGGCGATGTTGTCCTCCCCGAAGAAGGGGCGGAGCATATTAAACACTTCGGTCCGGATTTTGTTGGCCTGTTCCTGTTCCAGGCGCAGTTTCAAGGCAGACGCGTCGGCGTCGGCGGTGTTGGAACTCAGGTCGGAGACGTTGTAGCCGTTGCCGAAGGTATCGGTCAGGCTGATGGAGCTGACCTCCAGTTTCTGGTAACCGTGGGCGACATAGTTCCGGATCGCGGCGGCGACCTTATTATCGAGGGTCTGCCCGTTTTGCATTTCCACCAGGATACTGGCGGAGGCTTCGACCGCGCGGTTGCTGTCCAGTATGTAGTTCAGGTCGGTGCCGGGCGTCAACGTGACCCAAGCGTCTCGAACGCCGTCCATCTGGCGGATGACGGAGTTGAACTGGTCCTGTACGGCGGTCAGCCAGGCTTTGTCCCGCACGGACTGGGTCGACAGCGAGTTTATATTCTCGAAGTAGGCGCTGTAGGAGGAGTTGGAACCGGAATACTTCTCGGTCAGCAGGCGGGCTTTCAGGTTCGCGGCCTGATTTTCCGGCACCAGGATGGTGCCGTCCCCCTCCATACGGTAATTCTGCACGCCCTGATCGTTCAGCCAGGTGACGATGGCGGACATTTCGTTGTTGGTCGCGCCGGTAATCAAGGTGGCGTAGGGACGGTTATTCAGGAAAAACGCGATAGCGGCGGCGGCCAGGATTAGGACGACCGCCAGCACGATCCAGATTTTCTTTGAGACCTTCCCCAAAAATGTCTTTACTTTTTCCCAAAAGGCTTTCAGCCTTTCATTCAGCTTCAACTGAAATCAACCCCGCTCTCCGCGTTCTCCTCTCACGCTGCGTCTCAGATGCTCAGTCTGCTCAGTTCGGAGTAGACGTCCAGCGCTTTGTTGCGCATTTGAATGAGCAGATCCACTGCGATCTCGTATTTATAGCCGGAAATACCGATCTGCGCGGGGTTATCCAGCTGACCGGTGGCCAGCAGGTACTGATCGTTGACAAATTCGGCGTCGGTATCCTTGACGTTCTGGATTGCGGACTTGAAGATTGCGGCGAAGGGGCTGTCCTCGACGAGCCCGGTTTTGGAACGGTTTGCTTCGGCCGCGCCCGGTTGGAGCGGGGCGGCGATACCGGCTGGCGGGGCGATGGCCGGGGACTGGGTCAGGGGGGAGATGCTCCCCCACTGGATCGCGGTATTCATACTGCATTTCTCCTTTTTCGCTCAGCCGGGCGTTATTTTCCGATCTCCAGCGCGCTGGAGACCACCGATTTGAACGTATTGAAGGCGGTCACGTTGGAAGAGAAGGCTTGGGTTGCGGCCATTGCGTCGGCCATTTCCTTGACCATATCCACGTTGGGCAGTTCCACGTAACCTTCCTCATTGGCGTCGGGGTGGGCGGGGTCGTACACCAGCTTCATCGGGCTCTGATCTTCCACGATCTGGGTGACTTTCACGCCGCCTGCGGTGGGATTGACGCTGCCGTTTGGCGTCACGCCGCGGGCGGCGCGGGCCATCGCGGCGCGGAAGGAGTCCCGGCCGCTCTGGGCCTGGAAGACCACCATTTTCCGCCGGTACGCGCCGCCGTCGTTTTCGGTCCGGGTAGTCTGGGAATTGGTGACGTTCTCGGAGATGATATCCAGCCGCAGCTGCTGAGCGGTCATGCCGGAGCCGATGATATTGACGGTACTCAGAAAAGCCATATTGTACAGCCTCCTTCTTACTGTCCGCGCACTGCCATACGCAGCACGGAGTAGCTCTTATTGATGGCGTTGTAGACGTACTGCTGCTGGTAAGCGTTGCGGACCATTTCGATCATCTGCTCGGTGGCGTCGACGCCGTTGTCGTCCATACGGGTTGCCTCCTGGGGTTCCATGACGGCGAACTCGGACTGTTCCAGCACTTGCCGCACGGCCTTGCGGGTCGGGACCCCGTCGCCGCCGTGAAGTTTCCCCTGGGCCGCCAAAGCTAGCCTGGAGCGCAGGTTTTCCTCGAATGTGACAACTTTTGCTTTATATTCCGGAGTTTCGACATTAGCCAAATTATCAAGAATCGCGGCTTGTTTCGTCCACAGGAAGCCCATAGACTTTTCCATCATTAACATGGAATTGTTGGTCAAAAAATCCATCATGCACACTCCTGATTCAGAATCGGATACAAACTCGTCTCGCGTCCGTGGGCGCGGCGGTACGCGTTCCATACGTTCCCATTTTGTTCCCAATCTCCGTGGAAAACGGCCCGAACCGGTTGTTTCAAACAAAAAATTCTTGCAAACGCGGGCGGACTGCGCCTTTGGCGCAGGTTCCGGGAAAACGGCGCGTGAATACAGTTCCTTATTATGAAGGATTTGGGCAAAAAAAGCAAGCCCTAAAACTTGTATAAAACAGGGAAATTCTTCCCTGGCGGGCGGGCGCAAATTGAGCAATCTCACAAAGCATCCGGTTCTATTTTAGGGAACATCGTTCATTTTTCCTTGATATGGTCAACCGGCGTCAAGATTCGGGCTTCTTTTTCACTGCAAGCGGGAAAACGTTCAGGTCTATTGTAGCATACTTTTCCGTTCAGCACAAGGGTTTTTACTTTATCCCCATAAATTTTGTAATTTAAGCTCATATTTTGCAATTTCGCCTGATTTTGCTGTTTTTCCAAACTTTTCCATTTATCTTTCAGTTCATTTTCCCGCGCCCGCAGAATCCGATCCCCTCAGATGCCGCGGTTGAGGGTTTTCCGGAGGCGGATTTTACCGGCCAGAGCCTGGTCGATCAGGGAAAGGAATCGTTCCCGATCCTCGGGCAGGCCGCCTTTCAGGGGCAGGTAGTTGGACGCGTGGTTGCTGGTAAAGTGGAGCGGTTCGACGGTGAGGTTCCGGATCAGCAGTTCGCACTCTTCCAGCACCCGCTCCGGGGAGCAGACTTGGAACCGTCCGGCCAGCACGTCGTCGCCCAGAGGGGTGCCTTTTGCGGGGGCGAAGGTCATGGCGGACAGGTGCCGGGGCCGCATTTCGTTCACCATCCGGGCGGTGGACAGGATGTGTTCCTCCCAATCGCCGCCCTCGCCGTTGGCTCCGGTCATGCCCAGGATCACCGTCACCCACAGGTCGATACCGGCTTCCACCAGGTTCTTCCCGGCTTGCAGCATTTCCTGCGCGGTGCAGCCCTTGTGGATGAAGTCCAAGACCTGCTGGCTCCCGCTCTCCACGCCCAGGTAGGCGCGGGACAGGCCCGCCTGATGGAGCGTCTTCAGCTCGTCCAGCGACTTGGACAGCGTACTCCGCGGCCCGGCGTAGACGGTCACTTTCTCCAGTTTGGGGAACGTGCGGTAGAGCTTTTCCAGAATCTTCAGCAGATCGTCCGTTCGGATTATGATGGCGTCCCCGTCCATCAAAAACACCCGTTCCAGACCGGGGCCGTAGTAATCCAACGCCATGTCGATGTCTTCCAGCACCTCCCCGACGGGGCGGATGCGGAAGGTTTTTTCCTTGTACATCCCGCAGAAGGTACACTTGTTGTGGGAACAGCCGATGGTGCATTGGAGCAGGTAACTCTTCCACTCCCCCGGCGGGCGGTAAAGCAGATCGCTGTCGTAGCGCATGATTCAAATTCCTTTCATGATTTCTTCGCAGGCCCGGCACAGGGCCTCCATATCTTCGTCGGTTCCGATGGTGATGCGCAAAAAGTCGCGGATACGGGGCCGGTCGAACCAGCGGACCAGGATGCCCCGTTCCCGGAGCGCCTGCTGGACCTTCTGGCCGGGTATCCCAGGACAGGAGGCAAAGAGGAAATTGGTGCCGGAATCGTGGACCATCATACCCAGAGCTTTCAGGCGTGCCGCGGTCCGCTCACGGGTCTCCATCACCATACGCCGCGTCCGTTCAAAATAGTCCACATCCCGCACGGCGGCTTCCCCCGCCGCTAACGCCAGACGGTCCAGCGGGTAGGAGTTGAAGGAGTTTTTCACACAGTTGATGGCGGCGATCAGGTCCGGACTGCCTAGTGCGTAACCCAGACGCATACCGGCCAGGGAACGGGATTTGGACATGGTCTGGATCACGACCAGGTTCGGGTACTGCTTGAGCAGGGGGACCGCGGACGGCGCGCCGAAGTCCACATAAGCCTCATCCACCATCACCACCACATCGGGATTGGCTTCCACGATCCGGCGGATGTCGTCCAGCGGCAGAGGCTTCCCAGTCGGCGCGTTGGGGTTGCACACCACCGCGCCGCCGTTCCCGCCCAGGAAGCGTTCCACGGGCAGGGAAAAGTCCTCGTTCAAGGGGATCTCCTCGTAATCCAGGTGGAACAGCTCGGTGTAGACCGGGTAGAAGCTGTAGGTGATATCCGGAAAGACCACCTTTTTCCCCGGCGTGAAGAACGCGTAGAAGCACAGCCCCAGCACCTCGTCGGACCCGTTGCCGCAGAACACCTGCTCCGGCGTCAAGCCGTACCGTTCCGCCAACGCCTCCCGCAAAGCGGTCGCTTCCGGGTCCGGGTACAGGCGCAGTTGCGGGCCGGTTTCGTTGCGGATTGCCTCCAGGACTTTGGGGGACGGCGGGTAAGGGCTTTCGTTGGTGTTGAGCTTGATAAAAACCTGACGTTTCGGCTGTTCTCCGGGGGTGTAGGGGATCAGGTTTTGGATTCGTTCGCTCCAGAATCGTTTGTCCATTGTGTTTGCCTCTTTTCCTAAATGTCCACGGCCTGACCGTCCCGGAAAACTTTACGGATATTTTTTTCCGCGCGGCTCCGCGGGAGCATGACCTCATGACCGCAGCCCTGACAGCGCAGCTTGAAGTCCATGCCCACCCGTAGGACAAGCCACTCACTGCTTCCGCACGGGTGGTTTTTTTTCATCTTCAAAACGTCGTTGACGTGGATATCCATACCGCATCCTCCGTTCTCCGTCCAGCGGGGCGGGCTTGATTTCAAAAGTCTTCCTTATTATATATACGCTCCCCAGTCTTGTCAACGCTGTTCCAGAACCCGTTTCTCAAATCTTCTTCGTTCCCCTCCGGCAAAAAAGACCGCCCCTGTTAGGAACAGGGGCGGTTCCATCTCTTCGTGACAGGAGAACAAAGAAGTAACCGCCCCCTGTCCCCACAGCACGGCGGTTACTTCTTTGTAACCATAGGGGGCTAACCGTTTGTCGGCAGCGCCCTTTCTATGTTTTATTATAACCACTTATTCTCGTTTTGTCAAGCGGCTCCTTTCCTTTTTGGACGACCGGGTTTCGGTTCGGAACCCGGCCTTGACGCGGGGGCTGGAACGCGTTAGAATAGACAAAAAGAACCTCGGATCGCTTTTTCCCGCTCCGGCGGGGGCGCGGGGGAAAAGAGATGAAGTGAAGCAACCCGATGATTGTGCTGGATTTGGAGTGGAACCGCAGCTACGACAAGACGCCTCTGAACGAAATCTTGCAGATTGGCGCGGTCCGTGTCGGACGTCTGGGCGGTCCTGTGCTGGACTCGTTCAACGTCTACATCCGCCCGACGGTCCACAAACGGTTCGATCCAGGGGCGAAGGCCCTGCCGGAATTGAACGTTTCCAGAACCTCACAGCTGCGTTTCCCGGCGGCGATGAAGCGGTTCTCGGAGTGGTGCGGTCCGGAGCGCACGTTTGCCCTTTGGGGCGGCGACGACTTCGAGGTCCTGGGGGAGAACTGCAAATATTGGGGCCTGCCCGTGCCGGAAGCGGAGAAGGTCTACGACCTCCAGACCGCCTTCTCCCATATGCTGGGTACCGATCAGCAAATCGCTCTGTGGCGCGCGGCGGACTACTGCCGTATCCCGGACACGTTCACCTTCCACAACGCCCTGAACGACGCGCTGTACACGTCCATCCTCGGCGGCTGGATCACGCCGGAGGCGTTGGCGTGGAAGCCCGTGCCGAAAGAGGAACGCCTCGCGCTGAAACGTTTTTCCAGACGTCCCTTTCCCTGCCCGCCCCGTCAGGAAGTGGGTCCGTTCCCGGATTTTTCCGACGGCCTGAACGCGAAGACCAGCCGGAAACCGGTTTGTCCTCTCTGCGGCGCGGCGTGCAGCGTGGCACAGTGGAATATCCCGGCATTCCCGGAACCCGGTGTGCCGCAACGCTGCTACTCTCCGTTCTCGTGTCCGGAACACGGCTGTTTTCTGTGCCAGCTGACCCTGACGCCGGACCCGGACGGCGCGTGGAGCGGCTACCAGACGGTCCCGGTCGTCACCCCCGAGCTGGCGAAGGAGTATGCCGCAGTGCTTCGGGGCGGCAAAGTCCACGCCTGCAAGTCCAGACGCAGACGCCGCCGCAGACGGCGGACTTCCGCTGTCGCAAAGTAAAGAAAGGAGCGGCGTTCCGGACGGAACGCCGCTTTTCATGTATATTATGCCTTTTTGGCGCTTTTTTTAGCCTTTTTCCCAACGGTTTTCTTAGGCAAACGTTGGTAGACGCGCATTTCTTCCCACAGCCGGTGGGACAGCGCAGGCGTAAAACATCCCGGAAGCGCGCGCCACTGCCAGTTGTGCCCCAAGGTGGACGGTGTGTTGATTCTGGCCTGACTGCCCAGCCCCAGCAAGTCCTGGAACTGCATCACGGCCAAATCAGCAGGCGAAGCCCAAGCGGCTCGCATCATGCCCCAATGGTAAGTCTCCCGGGCGGACAGGCGCAGGTAGGCTTTGGCGAAGGAGACGCTTTTTCGGGGCGCGGACGCCATCCAGCCTTGAATCGTGTCGTTGTCATGGGTGCCGGTGTAGACCACGCAGCGGGCGGGGTAGCAGTGCGGCAGGTAATCGCTGCCCTCGTCCCGGCTGTCGAAGGCGAACTCCAGCACTTTCATACCCGGATAACCGGAATCCTTCAACAATTTCCGCACGGAAGGGGTCAGGAAACCCAAGTCCTCCGCGATAATATCCTTTTTGCCCAGAGCTTTGTTGACCGCTTTGAAGAAAGCGATTCCCGGACCGGGTTTCCAACTGCCGTTCCGGGCGGTCTTGTCGCCGTAGGGGATGGCGTAGTAGGCGTCGAACCCGCGGAAGTGGTCAATGCGCAGGGTGTCGTAAAGCTCGAACTGGAACGCGATACGCCGCAGCCACCAGGCGTAGCCGTCCTCTTTCATGCTCTCCCAATCGAAAAGAGGATTGCCCCACAGCTGCCCGTCCTCCGTGAACGCGTCCGGCGGACATCCGGCCACTTCGATAGGACGGCCTTCCGGGTCCAGCTGGAACTGTTCCGGGTTGGACCACACATCCGCGCTGTCCAACGCCACATAAATCGGCAGGTCGCCGATCATGGACACGCCCTTCTGATTGGCATACGCTTTCAGGCTCCGCCACTGGCGGAAAAACAGGTACTGCACCTGTTTCCAGAAGAGGATCTCTTCGGCCAACTCTTTTCGGGTCGCTTCCAGCGCGTCCGGTTCGCGTAAACGTTCCCCTTCCGGCCATTCCAGCCAAGCCGCGCCGTGATATTTCCCTTTCAAGGCCATGAAAAGGGCGTAGTCCTCCAGCCAGTCGGGACGCCAGGCGACACACGCAAGCGCATCCCTCCCCTTCAGCCGGGAACAGGCCAGGCGCAGCACGTCGAACCGCTTCTGGTAAAGCGTCTCGTAGTCGACTCGTTCCGGGTCGTTCCCCCAATCCAGGTCTTGGTACTCTTCCGGCTCCAGCAGACCTTGTCCGGCCAGTTCGTCCAGGTCGATGAAGTACGGGTTCCCCGCGAAGGAAGAGTACGCCTGATACGGCGAGTCCCCGTAACTGGTAGGCCCCAACGGCAGCACTTGCCAGCAGCTCTGACCACCCGCGGCCAGAAAGTCAACAAATTCCCGCGCCGCCGCGCCGAGCGTGCCGATCCCCCACGGTGACGGCAGGGAAAAAATCGGCATTAAGATTCCTGCTTTTCTCACTTTGGGATCACCTTTTTCTTTTTGGATTCTTTTTTGATTTTGACCACGCCTCGCAGTCTCGGGGTCCAGCCCCCGATTCTGCGAAGCGTGGGCAATCTCTGAAACGTTCCCGCTCCGTCAGGCGTCCAGAATCTGAGCCGTCTCCTCAAGGTAATTCTGCTCGACCTGTTCCAGCTTCCCGGCGTCGAACGCCTCGGCTAAGGACGGGTCAATCGGCAGACGCGCCAGAATGGGGATCTGAAGCTCCCCGGCGACCTTCTCCAACTGGCTCTCGCCGAACACCGCGTGTTTCCCGCCGCAATCGGGACACTGGAAGTAGCTGTAATTCTCCACCAACCCCAACACAGGGATATCCATCATGCGGGCCATATTGACCGCTTTGGTGACGATCATAGACACCAAATCCTGCGGGGAAGTGACCACGATCACGCCGTCCACGGGTAGGGACTGGAAAACGGTCAGGGGCACGTCACCGGTGCCGGGCGGCATATCGACAAACATATAGTCCACATCGCCCCAAATGACGTCCTGCCAGAACTGCGTGACGACGCCTGCGATGACCGGACCGCGCCAGATCACAGGGTCCGTTTCGTTGGCAGTGAGCAGGTTCAGGGACATCAGCTCGATACCGCCCGGCGTGACCGCGGGGTCGATGCCCTCGTCCGTACCGGTAGCCCTCTGGTGGACGCCGAAGGCGGTCGGGATAGACGGTCCCGTGATATCCGCGTCCAGGATCGCGGTCTTACGGCCCCGGCGGGCCATCGCGACCGCTAACGACGCCGTGACGGTGCTTTTCCCGACGCCGCCCTTTCCGCTGACCACCGCGATGACGTGTTTGATGCTGGACTGGGCGTTGGCCGGGACCCGCAGGTCTCGGGAAGAACAGTCCGCTCCGCAGCTGGAGCAGTCGTGGGTACAATTTTCAGCCATGATGATTCCTCTCCTTTTTGTATTGTCCGGTTCGGTTCAGCGGATGAGGGTGTTTTCCGTTAAGATCTCCTCCCGCGTCTCCTGCGCGGAGAAATAATAAGATAGGATATCCGCCGCCATCGCGCCCAATTCGGAACCGCTTCCGCCATGTTCTACCACAATGGCCATTGCGATCTCGGGGTCCTCGTAGGGCGCGAAGCAGACGAATACCGCGTTGGATTCCGTCTGCGCACTGATCTGCGCGGAGCCGGTCTTCGCGCCCACTTGGACGTCCAAATTGGCGAAGTAGCGGCGCACGGAACCGTCCGTTGTCAGCGATAACATCCCGCTCTTGACCGCCGCGAGATTTTCCGGGGCGATGTCGATGGTACTCAAAGCCTCCGGCTGGGCGGTGTAGAGGATCTTGGAAAAATCGTTGGATTTGACCTCTTTCAGCAGGTGGACGGCGTTCCGGGTACCGCCGTTGACCAGCGTCGCGATATAGTTGGCCAGCTGGACGGGGGTGAACTGACTGCTCTCCTGGCCGATGGCCACGGACAGCGTACTGCCCTCGTACCACTTGCCGCCTACGCTCTCGGTGTAGGCGGGACCGGCCATGACGCCTTGGCTTTCGGTCAGCTCTACGCCGGTCTTCTGGCCCAAACCAAACCGCGCGGCGTAGTCGCTGAGCCGGTCGATGCCCAGCTGACGCCCCACGTCGTAGAAGAAGTAGTTGCAGGACACTTCGATGGCCTTGCTCACGTTGACCGACCCGTGGGTCCTGTGGTACTGGCGGTAGATCCAGCACTGCGGCGCGCCGGTGCTGCCGTAGAAGGTATAGCGACCTTCGTCCCGGATGCGGGTGGACGGGGTGATGATCTTCTCTTCCAGCCCCGCCACGGCTGTGACCATCTTGAAGGTGGAACCGGGCGGGTACTGCCCCTGAAAGGCTCGGTTGGACAGCGGGTGGAGCGGATCGGCGGAATTTTCGGCGAAATCAGCGGAGTAGCGGGACAGGTCGAACGTCGGGTAGGACGCGGCGGCCAACACCTCCGCGCTGTTGACGTCCAGCACCACGCAAGCCGCGCCTTCCACTTCGTCGCTCTCCAGGTTGGGCAGGGACGCGGCCAACGTGTCCTCGATCTTCTTCTGCAAGTCGATATCCAGCGTGAGGACCACATTGTCTCCCGGTTCCGGTTCCAGCTGCCACGTCTGCGAGACGATCTTCCCGCTGGTATTCCGTTCCAGTTCCCGCACGCCGGACGTGCCGCGGAGCCGGGACTCGAACGCTTTTTCCGCGCCCTCTTTGCCTACGGAATCATCCCGTTCATAGTCCGGCGCGCCGTCCCCGTCCTCGTCCAAGGCGGTGTAGTATTTGATCTCCTGCTCGTCCATCAGCCCCACGCGCCCCAGTAAATGCGCGGCGTAAGTCGTGTGGTACTGACGCACCGTGGTCGCCTCGATGATGACGCCCGGCAGAGACAGCTCCTTCACCCGGGAGATGAAGTCGATGTCCACATCCTCGGCGAATATGTACGCCGTGCGGTACACGTCCCGGGAGCGCAGGTACAGCTCGTAGAACACCCCGGCCACTGCCCGGGCGTCCTCAGGGGCCATGTCGCCGATGTTCAACGTCGGTACGGACAGGCCCTCTCGTTTCGCCTGAGCCTCGTCCACCGCGCCGTCGCCTTTGATCTTGAACGACGCGCACATTTTCCCCAGCAGCTCGTAGGCCACAGGCAGCGTGTCCGGCTGCTGCGGCGGTTCCGGAACGGCGTCCGACGGTTCCGGTGTGGGCGTACCGGTGAAGAAGGACTTGAGCTTATCCCAAAAGCCCTCCTTTTTGGGGGAAGCGGCTGGCGTCGCTTCCGGTTCTTTGGTGGGGTCCTTCTTGACCCAGCCCATGTTCACCGCCAAGCGTCCCAGACGGGTGAGGCTTTTCGTAACCGTGCCGTCCTCCCCGACGGTTTGGGTCATATACGGTTCCGGCGTGGTGAACCCAAACGGCGCGCTCTTGGAGATCGGCAGCGAGTCGTTCCAAGTCACTCCGTCCTCCCGCGCCGTCTGGATGAGCGACAGGAGAACGGACGCGGGATCGTTCCCCTCGTCTCCCATGTGGTCCAAGTCCAACGTCACTTGGTAGACCACCCGGTTGGAGACCAGGACGCGGCCGTTCCGGTCCAAAAGCTGTCCGCGGGCCGCTTCCACCTTCTCGGTCTCGGCGATGCGGTGCTGGGTCTGCTGGTAGAAGTCCTTGCCGTGTACGATCTGCAAGTCGTACAGCGTCGCGCCCATGCCCAGCAGCATCAGGGACAGCAGCAGGAGCATGATCCAGACGCGGCGGTGGAATTGTTTGGTATCCAAAGGCTGTCACCTCCTCAAGCCAGACGGGTCCCGCCCACTTTGCGGTAGACGGCGCGGAAGATCAGGTAGACGGCGGGGCTCCAGGCCAGGGAGACCAGCCACTCTGGGACGGCGACTTGGAGCAGGACCGGCAGCGGGGCGGTACCGGCGGCGAGCAGGCGCAAAACGTGGCCTCCGCCCAGAGCGGCCAGGACTCCGGCGGAGCAGATCAGGCAGCCGAAGAGGGACTGGCTCAGCACGTAGCGCGAGAGGATACCGGCGGCCATCCCGGCCAAGGCGAGCAGGAACACGCGGAAACCGAACCCGCCTGGGTAGGCCAACGCCCAGAGCAGACCGGTCCCCATCCCGAACCCAGATCCGGCGAGTCCGCCTTCCAGCACGGCCACCGCCACGGCGGCCAGAGGCAATAACGTTGGAATCACGCCCAGCACCGGCCAGCGGGGTAAAATACAGGCGTCCAGCAGCCAGACGGGGACTAACGCCAAGGCGTAGACCGTCCACTTATGGATGAGGTTCCGGCGGGTCATGGCAGCTCACTCCACGATTTCAAATTCACGCACGATGAAGACTTCGATCAAGCTGTCCAGCTTGACGTCAGGCCGGACCACCGCGTAGCGGGTCATGCCGGACGGGTCGTTGAAGATACCCTCCACGGCGCCCACGACCAGACCGTAGGGGTACACGTCCCCCCGGCCGGAAGTCAGCACCTCGTCGCCGGAGACCAGCTGTGCGCCATCGGGCAGGTAGCTCAATTTGAGCTTCCCCTCCCGCATGAGGGAGAAGTCTCCTTCCAGCACCCCGGCGGAGTAGGTTCGGGTGACGATGCCGCCCATTTCGATATCAGTGTCGATGACGGTGGACACGGTGGACCAGTTCAAGCCCACCTCGGACACCACGCCTACTAAGACGCCGGTCTCCGTAATGACGCAGTTGCCCACCGTCACACCGGCAGCGGAACCTTTGCTGAGCGTCAAGGTAGACTCCCAGTTGGAGTTGGAGCGGGCCGTGACGCGGGCGGACTCCAAAACCGTGAGGTCTTGCCGCCGGGCTTTCAGCTCCAGCAGCTGACGCAGCTGTTCATTTTCCCGGCTGGCCTCCTGACCCTGACGGACCGCCTCTTCCAGCTCCGCCACCTGCACGCGCAGTGCTTCCAGCTCCTCCTGCATCTGGCCGTAGCGGAATACGTAGGCGTACACGCCGTCCGCCCAGTCCAGCACGGCGGAAATTCCGCTCCGTACCGGAGCGGCCACGGTGTTGACCAGGTTGGAAAATGGGGGCGCGCCGCCTGCGAACAGGAAGGACGCCAGCGAAATGACGACGGACAGCAGCAGAGCGATCAGCAGCAGCCATAACCCGTTTTGACGCAGAAAATTTTTCACTTTGGATACTTCCTCCCGGAATCGGTCTCTACTGCTTCAGGGGGTCCACACCGAATTGGGCCAAGATCCCGGCCAGACGGCACAGAGGCAGGCCAACGACGTTGAAATAGTCTCCTTCGATACGCTCCACCAGGGCGGCCCCCAAGCCTTGGACGCCGTAAGCGCCCGCTTTGTCCATCGGCTCGCCGGTGGCGATGTAGGCAGTGATTTCCGCCTTGCTCAAGGGGCGGAAGCGGACTGCGGTGATTTCGTGCTGTGTAACGGACTTTTCGCCCTGGCAGACGGTCAGGCCGGTGTATACGCGGTGCGTGTTGCCGGAGAGCAGCGCTAACATCTCCGCCGCCTGCGCCTCGGAGTGAGGCTTGCCCAAAATTTTTCCCTCTGCTTCCACGACGGTGTCGGCGGCGATGACCAGCGCTTCCGGCGCATAGGCGGCGATTTCCGCCGCTTTTTGGCGGGACAACCGTTCCACTAATTCGCCGGGGGCCAGACCTGGCGGAGCGGTTTCCTCTCCCTGAGCCGGGCGGACCTCGAAGTTTTGTATGCCTATCCGATGGAGCAGCTCCCGCCGCCGCGGGGACTGAGAGGCTAATATAATTCTCACCGGCTCGTCCTCTGTCTGTACTTCCGCCCATTTTGGCGTGGGGTCGTCGGTCAAACCGAGAAGATAGTCCGCCGAAATCCGGTAGTGTTCGCAAATCATGGAAATACGTTCCGCGGTCGTGCTGTTCCGGCCATGCTCAACACCTGTGATCTGCGTCGTCCCCAGCCCTAATAATTGGGCAAGCTCCTTCTGCGTCTCACCGTACTTCTTCCGTTGCTCCATGATTCTTTGCCCGAAAACTTCTTTGGAAAACATGGCTCCACCCCTTGACAGGTTCAGTATAACTAAGTATAATCTTTTCGTAAGATAAGTTAAACTAATTTTTTTGGAGGTGTCAGATTATGAACAGCATCCTATATGACCTGTTCACCGGGCGGTACCGCACAGAACTGCCCGTCAGTCAGACATTGCAGGAACAGTACCAGCGTCTGGAACCGATGGAGGACAAAATCAAAGAGACGTTCGGGCTGAAGTTCCTGGACCAGCTGAACCAGCTGCACGAAGAGATCGACCAGCAGCACGACTACGCCAGTTTCCGTTCCGGATTCCTTTTGGGGACGCGGATGATGTTGGAGGCGTTGGAGGTCAAGTCGTTTTGACCGCGCCCCAATCCAGCTTGTCTTCATTGGCGCACACGCGGCGCAATTCCGCGCGGGCCTCCATCAGAGCGAACCCTAAAAAGTTCGTTCCCCGCCACGCCGAAGGCGTCCTGGCGTCCGCTTGGGACGCGGCCAGACCTATCCCCCACACATGATCGAACGAAGACGCTTCCACTAGAATCTTATCCCCCGTCCGGAGCAAAAAGTCCTTCATATCCGGGCGTTGCAGGAATTTCTGGAAGTTCCCCGTGAGAACGATGGTGTATTTGCACTTGTCCCAAACTCCTTGGTCAAAATTCCGCACCTTCCGGCCCAACGCCTTCATTTTAGCGGGCGTAGCCGCGCACATGATCTGTTCCCGTATCTCGCGGTCCCCGAACAGCCGGGCTTTCTCCGCCATCATGTACTGTTCCATACAATGGAACAGCTCGCCTTCGACTTTGAAATCAGACATCCACCACTGGCTCAGGCAGGTGGGACCGATGGAACCGTCCTTACTGTAATGTCCCCAGAAGTGCAGAAATTCGAGTTCCTTCCCCGCGGCGGCGTCCGCTTCCAGAGCCGCGCGGTCGTAGGCGGGCAGGCCGTGAGGCCGCCAGTAACGGAGAAAATAATCGTGCTTTCCTTCGTAAAACAGGGCCGCGTCTATCTCCTCGCCGTCCTCCTCCAAGCTGTCCCAGAAAACAGGCCGCGGAAACAATCGCTCATACTCCGCCTTTTCCTCCTCGGACAGACCCTCCAGCCAATCCGACAGCCGGATCAGGTAATCTTCCCCGTAACCCATGCGCCACCCAATGGAAAATTGCGGGATCTCCGGGTAAGCGAGCCATTCAGGCGGCATCCATTTGTCCCTCATGTTCAGCCCTCCCACGTTGAACTTGCATCGTACTGTCCCTATCTTAACGGAACCAGCGGGACAATTCAAGACGTTTTTTTGACACTCCCCACGGCGAAAGCCGGGGGATTCTCAGTTCGACGACCGTTGCCTTCCATCTGAAAGGTCTTACATGGTCTCCCCGAGCGTTCGGTTCGGGCGTGTCCCGCCCTACCGTATGTTCTGCCTACGCCAACAGGCGCAGACCTTCCTTCAAGATGTTCTTCGCGGCGTTCACGTCCCGGTCATGAACAGCCCCGCACACAGGGCAAGTCCATTCCCGCACAGCCAAATTCTTTGTACCGGGCCACTGTGCGCCGCAGGCGGAACACAGTTGGCTGGACGGGAAGAAGCGGCCAACTGTGACCACCTGTTTTCCGTACCACGCCGCTTTGTATTCCAACTGTCGCCGGAACTCGCCCCAGGAAGCATCCGAGATGGACCGGGCCAGGCTGTGGTTTTTGACCATGTTGGACGGGGTTAAATTCTCAATCGCTATCCAGTCGTAGTTCCGCACAAGGTCTGTGGACAGCTTATGCAGGCTGTCATTCCGCTGATTCGCAATCTTCTCATGGAGCCGCGCCACCTTGATTCTCGCTTTCTCTCGACGTTTACTGCCCTTTGTTTTTCGGGACAGTTGCCGTTGGAGCTTGGCAAGTTTCTTCTGAGACTTCGCAAGGTGTTTGTGGTTCGGATATTCTACCCCATCGGAGGTGATTGCAAATGCTTTCAGGCCCATATCAAGGCCGACCACTGCCCTAGTAGAGGGCAACGGTGGAATGTCCACATCCGTACAGCACAGAGCAACAAAGTATTTTCCGCTTGGGTTCTGGCTGACTGTTGCAGACAAAATTCTGCCTTTGACTTGCTTGGATATCTGGCACTTTACAAGACCCAGTTTTGGTAAACGAACATGGAAGCTGTCAACAAAAATCGTTGGCTTCCCGTTCGTTACGTGTTGCTTGGTTTTGTAGGACTTCTTTCTATCACGCTTCCTCTTGAACTGGGGATAGCCTGGTTTCTGGCCTTGCTTCACTCGCCGGAAAAAGTTCTGGTAAGCGAAATCCAAATCCTGCAACACTGCTTGAAGTGGGATGGAATCAACCTCTTTTAGCCATTCCAATTCCTTTTTCAGCACAGTCAGGCTTTTGTCCTGCTGAAAGCGTGTGGGAGCATGACCAGTCTGTTTGTACTGTTCCATCCTCTCAGCAAGAAAATGGTTGAACACAAACCGGCAGCAGCCAAACGTCCTTTGTATTAAGTTTTCCTGCATTGTGTTCGGATATATCCGAAACTTGTAGGAATACTCCATAAAATCACCAGGGTTATTATATCGCAAAACAAATCTAAAGTAAAGGGGACGCGGCTTCCTCCCTATACCTAAAGGCAGGGGCTTCCACCGCTGTCTATATGGTGAATCTTCTCAAAATTTGAGCCGCACGTTTCTGTCTAACGTTGGTACTCAAATTCGAGGTCGTACATGGAAACAATATCGCCGTCTTTGATACCCAAATCCTCCAGACGGTCGAACAGCCCGGACTGCCGCAACATCTTATCGAACCAGTTTCTGGACTCGTAATCGCCGAAGTTGACGTTGGCAATCAAACGCTGGAGCCACGGGGCGTCTACCACCCAAGTGCCGTCGAACTCCTGTATATTCACCTCGCCGGACGTGTCCACGTCCGGCTGGCGGGGTACATAAGTTGGTTCGTACACCGCCACCGGAGGCAGCTGCGCTAATTCCTGCGCGGCGCGGAGGACTAATTCCCTGGTCCCTTGATGGGCCGCGGCGGAGATTTCCAGCAGTTCCAAGCCCTGCGCTTCCACATGGGCGCGCAGGCGTTCTAAAAGGGCAGGGTCAGACATGATGTCCACCTTATTTGCCGCCACCAGCATTTTCCTGGAAGCCAGTTCAGGGGAATACTGAGCCAATTCGGCGTTGATGGCGTCGAAGTCCTCCACCGGGTCCCGGCCCTCGCAGCCGGACACGTCCACCACGTGGATGAGCAACCGGCAGCGGTCGATATGGCGCAGAAAGTCGTGTCCTAACCCCGCGCCGTCCGCCGCGCCTTCGATGATGCCGGGGATATCGGCCATGACGAAGGAAACGCCTTCCTCCACGAAGACCACGCCTAAGTTCGGGAACAGCGTCGTGAAGTGGTAGTTCGCGATCTTCGGCTGCGCCCGGCTGACCACGCTGAGCAGCGTGGATTTGCCCACGTTGGGGAAGCCTACCAGGCCCACGTCCGCCAACAGTTTTAGTTCTAATATCACGTCCCGGCTCTCCCCGGGAAGACCGGCTTTGGCAAAACGCGGGACCTGACGGGTCGGCGTAGCGAAGTGCTGGTTCCCCCAACCGCCCCGGCCACCCCGGCATAAAATGAACGGCTGGTCGTCCGACATATCCTTAATGATCTCCTGCGTCTCGGCGTCCCGGATGATGGTGCCTCTAGGAACACGAAGTACCAGGTCTTCCCCATCTTTGCCTGTGCAACGTTTCCCGGAACCGTCCGCGCCGTTGAGCGCGGTATATTTGCGCTTGTAACGGAAATCCATCAGCGTGGACATATGATCGTTCACTACGATCACGATATTCCCGCCCCGGCCCCCGTCTCCCCCATCGGGGCCGCCGTTGGCCACGTACTTCTCCCGGTGGAAAGACACCGCGCCGTTCCCGCCGTTGCCGGAACGCACCGTGATCCGCGCCGTATCTACAAAAGGCGCTGCCATTTGAAATCGCCTCCTCTGCGGTATTTTGTCCTGTTTTTGATTGAATCAGAAGTACCGGACACTCAGCAGTTGACGGAAAGACCGTCGAAAAAGCGCCGGGCGTTTTCCAAATCGGTCTGGTCAGGATGCCCTTTCGCGATGCCGCCCACCAGTTTGAAGGGCCCGAAGGTGTCGTAACCTTTACAGCCGAACCGTCCGACAATCTGAGCGCCTCGGGCTTTGACCGTCTCCTCGATGGCTTTCGTGCCGTTCCCGCCGCCGTAGGTGGACAGAAGGAACACGTTTTTGCCCTGGGGCAGGTTTTTCTGCGCAAATTTCAGCACGCTCTCGTGAAATTTCCCGAAGTAGATGCCGGAAGCAAAACCTATCAAATCGTAGACACTCAGGTCGGCTTCCGTCTCCGCGGCGGCGTCGATGAGCGTCACGTCGTGTCCCTGTGCGATAGCCTCCACGACCTTCCGAGTGTTGCCGTGGTGCCTGGAGTAGCAGATAATCACAGTTTTCATGAAAAAGCTCCTCTCAAACGTCGACTCTCCGGCCCTTGAAGTAGAACTCCCGGTCGCGCTCGTCCACGGAGCGCAGCACCCGGCAAGGATTGCCTACGGCCACCACGTTGGACGGCAGGTCCTTCGTCACCACGCTGCCCGCGCCGATGACCACGTTATCGCCGATGTTCACGCCGGGGACCACGACCACGTTCGCGCCGAACCAACAGTTGCGGCCAATACGGATGGGCGCGTTGTACTGATAGCCCTGCTCCCGCAGTTCAGGCAGGATAGGGTGTCCCGCTGTCGCTAACACCACATTGGGACCGAATTGCGTATAGTCGCCCACGTAGATGTGGGTATCGTCCGTGAGCGTCAAATTGAAGTTGGCGTAGATATGGCTGCCGAAGTGGACGTGCCGTCCGCCCCAGTTGGCGTGGAAGGGCGTTTCGATGTAGCAGTCCTCGCCGATCTCCGCGAACATCCGCCGGAGCAGCGCGGTCTTGCCGTCCAAATCCGACGGCTTGAGCTGATTGAACTGGTGCAGTAAATCCAGACATTGCAGCTGCTCCCGCTGGAGCGCCTCGTCGTTGGGCAGGTAAAGCTGCCCGGTATGCAGTTTATCCTTATTTTCCATCAATGAAACAGGCCGCCTTTCCGGTTGATTCGGATTGTATCCCGATGTTCCCCAAAATTGTTTGGCAAAAGGACAAAAAATCCCGAACCGCTCAGGCTCGGGATTTTTTCGTGTTTTACTCAGCGGCCTCTTCCACAATGGAGACCTGCTTGCGGTCCTTGCCCAGGCGCTGGAATTTCACGCGGCCGGATTTCAGGGCGAACAGGGTATCGTCGCTGCCCTTCCCGACGTTGACGCCGGGATGGATATGGGTCCCGCGCTGACGGACCAGGATATTCCCGGCCAGAACGAACTGACCGTCGCCTCGTTTCACGCCCAAGCGTTTGGACTTGGAGTCGCGTCCGTTGCGGGTCGAGCCGACGCCCTTTTTATGGGCGAAAAACTGTAAACCGATGTTCAGCATATCTTACACCTCCAAGACAGAAATATGTTCAGGGTACTCCTCGGCCAGGTTGACCAGGTGGAGCATGAGCGCGGCCAGAAGTGTCTGACAGGTACTCTCGTTGGTCTGGCCCAGGCTGGCGGGGAGTTTGAGGGAGAGGGAGGCGTCGCGTGGGCGCACCTTCACGGCGGCCTCCAAGCCCAGCACGTCATTGACGGCGCACTCGGTCATCCGGACGGCGCTTGTGACGGCGGCACAGACGATATCCTCTCCTTCGGGGGCGTAGCCGCTGTGTCCGCTGACCTCAAAGCCAGTCAGACGGCTGCCCTCGCTGTGAAAGACCACGGTGGTCATCAGGCCTTGATGGCGCCGATCTGCACCTTGGTGTAGGGCTGGCGGTGACCCTGACGTTTCCGGTAGCCTTTCTTGGGGGTGTACTTGAAAATACGGATCTTCTTACCCTTCCCGTTCTTGACGACGGAAGCCTCCACACTGGCTCCGGCCACGGTGGGCGCGCCGAAGGTAGCCTGATCTCCGTCCAGCACGGCCAGGACACGGTCGAACGTGACGGTCTGACCCGCTTCGGCGTCCAGCTTCTCGATGAAGAGCGTGTCGCCCTCCGCCACCTTGTACTGCTTCCCGCCGGTTACAATGATTGCCTGCATCTTACGATTCAACTCCTTCATAACGGGCTCGCTCTCGCGGGAGGGAACGATTCGTTCCGCTTGTGAAGCTGCGGGGGATTCCCACAGCCGCCCCACTCAAAGCGGCTTGCGCATTATACCATGTTAAGGTAAGCCCTGTCAAGTAGGAGTTTGCGTTTTCAGGGATAGACCACGTCTCGCGGTCTCGGGGTCCAGGGGCCCGGCCCGGACCCCGATTCTGCGGCCCGTGGTCAAAAAATTAAACCTTTCCGCTCCGCTCAGCCAAAAAGCCAATTCGACTTGGAACGGCTCGCGAGTACGTTCAAAGCCCCATCCAACATCTCCGCGGCGTCAGCGCGGGACAACTGTCCGGACAACGTGGCGGAGCTGGCATTCTCAAAACCGATGACACCGGACGCGGCCAGATTCGCGGCGGCCTGACAAGCCCAATGCGGCTGACTATCTGAGAAGAAAACCTCCACCGGAACATCACTCATATTGAGCAGGTGATTGAGCATAACGGTAGCCTCGCCCCAAGTGATGGTCTCGTCCGCGCCGAAGACGGGCGCGCCTTCCGGGGAGCGGGAACCTTGAATCGCGCCGGCGCGCAGAGCCGCGGAGACCGCGCCTTTGGCCCAGGTAGGAATCGCGCTGTCGTCGGCAAAGCCCGTGAGTGATACGTTCTCCAACGCCGGGAGCTTCACCGCCGCCATAGCCATCGTCAGGAATTGCGCGCGGCTGACGGGCTGGTCCGGGTTGAAGAAATACTGTCCGTTCACGTACTCGCCCACATAGACGCCTTCCTCCGCCAGATGCAGAGCGGCTTTGTAAGCGCGGTTGCCGTCCAGATCCGCGTAGGTGACTTTCGTGTCGGGCTTCTCGATGCGCACGGAAACTTTCGCCTCACCGGAGACGTTCCCGGCGGGGTCCACGGCCACATAGGTGAAACTGTCACTGCCGGTTTTGTTCTCGTAGGGGGTGTAGACGAACTGACTGGACCCGTCCTCCGACATCGTGACCGCGCCGCGGGCGGGGGTGGAAGTCAACTGGAACGTGAGCAGATCGCCTTCGGAGTCCACCGCGTCGAAACAGCCGGTGATCGCGATGTTCTTATAGGTGGACAAGTCCATATTCCGCGCCACAGGAGGTTGATTTTCCTCTGTCAGCAGGTAGAGCGTGACCGTAGCGGCAGGGCAGTCACAGCCGGAGGAAAAACTCGGCGTGAAGGTAAAGGACGTCTCCGTCACGGTCGGCGTCTGGGCGCACTGGAAACGCAGGCCCGCTAACGCGCTGGTCTCCACCACGCTCCCCGGCTCCAGCGGCTGGCCGCCGATGGCCAACACGCCCGCGCCAGGGTCCGGCAGCGTGTCGATGGTGATGCTGTTCAACACCGCCTTGTCCTTGCTCTCCACCACGAAGTCCTCCCGCTCAAAGGCGATGATACTTCCGATCAGACCGTTTTTGGAGAAATCCGCCACTTTCGGAGCCTCTTTCTTGCTCCAGAAAAAACCGGAGACCGGTACCGGGATCGCCAGCGCCGCCGCCAGAAGAACAGGCAGAAAACGCCGGAGCTTACACGGAAAAGAACGTTGCATTTGAAATGCCTCCTTATTTGATGTACCCATAGTCTTTTGCCGCTTCCGGAAAATTATGCGAACTGCCCCGCGAATCCCTCGCGTAGGCAGGCTTGAAAAACAGAACGGCGGGGATTATAATAAGGATGGGAAATTTCCTGAACGTTTCCGTTCCGCAACAAAACAGCCCGTCCATACGGACGGGCAAGGGGGCTCTTGAATGAAAACAGGTCTTGTACTGGAAGGCGGCGCGCTCCGTGCGATTTTCTCCAGCGGTGTGTGCGACGGGCTTTTGGAAGGAAAGCTGATGGCGGATTACGTCATCGGAGTGTCCGCCGGTATCGCCTACGGCGTCAGCTACGTCTCGCAGCAGCCGCGGCGCAATCTGCAAGTGGTCACCACTTACGCTCCAGACCGCCGCTATATGGGGGTGAACAACCTGCGGGATAAGGACAACAACTGCTACTTCGGGCTGAAATTCGCCTACGACACCATCCCGAACCAGCTCATCCCCTTCGATTACGACACCTTCGCCGCCTTCCCCGGAGAGGTCGAGGCCGTCGTGACCGATTTGGACACCGGCGGCGCGGGCTACCTCCCCGTCCCACGCCGGGACCGGTTTTCCAAGACGCTTCAGGCGACCTGCGCCCTGCCTATCCTCTTCCCGATCTTCGAAATCGACGGACACCATTACCTGGACGGCGGCGTCGCCGACGCAATCCCCTGGCGGCGGGCTTTGGAGAAAGGTTGTGATCGGGTCCTGGTGGTTCTCAGCCGCCCCCGCGCCTACGTCCGCAAACCGGACAAGCTCATGCCGCTGATCCGCCGCCGTTACCGGGCCTACCCCCGCTTCGTGGACGCTATGGAAACCCGCGCCGAACGCTACAACGCGGGCCGGCAGGAGCTGCTGCGCCTGGAACAGGCCGGTCAGCTGAAAGTCATCGCGCCCGTCTCCACGCTGGGCGTCGCCCGGACGGAACGCAATACCGAAAAACTTCGCCTGCTCTGGGCCGCGGGCTACCAAGCCGCTATGGAGCGGATGGAGGAACTTCAGGCGTATTTTGGACGCTGACGTCTCCCTTCCCCGGCGGGCAGCGGAACAGGCCCGGTTGGAGCGCGAACAACGCCAGCGTGTCCCCCACCACCGTGAAAAACGCCGCCAGCTTGCCAATCTCGTCCTGGTCCCGGTCCTGGGACAGCAGAACGGACAGCGCCACCGCCAACACCATCAGTTCCCGGCTGTCGCCGCAGGAAGAGAAGCGCATAATATCACCCCGGTCCAGCTTATGCGGACCGGGGCGTTTCTTGTGCGAAAGCTCACCGTTCCCGGAGCTGCTCCAGATGGCTGTTGGTCCAGACCACCTGGTTCCGCCCGAACCGTTTCGCGTCGTAGAGCATGGTATCCGCAATCTTCAGGCAGGTGGCGAAGGTATCGCTGGGTTTCGGCGTGAGCGTGACGCCGCCGATGCTGACCGTCACCCACGGGGAGACCTTCTCGTTGTGCGGGATGTGCAGGTCCTCAATCGCCTGACGGATGCGGCAGAAGTGCGCGAATGCCATTGGCGCGTCGCCGCCGATGACGATGGCGACGAACTCTTCGCCGCCGTAGCGGACGAACAGATCCGTGCTTCGGCGGAGGTGGGAAGCCGCCGTTTTCGCCACAGCGGCGATGACCTGGTCGCCGGAGGGGTGGCCGAAGGTGTCGTTGTAGACCTTGAACTTGTCGATGTCGAACATGCAGATGGAGAAGGGGACC
>CANDKT010000028.1 GCA_947385365.1 uncultured Bacillota bacterium
TACACATACCAAGACACTCTTTCCCTACACGACGCTCTTCCGATCTGTGTACAGGCGTCCGGCGCGGCGGACCCGATCCGCTGCGGCGCGTCCGCGTCGTACCCCTCCTGCGCGTCCTGAATCAACGCCACGGCCCAGGGACACAACCGCTGCAACAGCTCCGCCGAACATCGGGTCCCGTCCGGCTCCGGGGCCGTGAGCAGCGGCAACAGCTCCTTCGCGTCCGCCGGGAACCGCCAGGTCAACCGCGCCGCCCGCTGTTCCGGCGTGACTCCGCCGCGCTCCGCCCCGCCGTCCGAACAAAACGTGTCCTCCGGACTGCCCCGGAAGCACAGCTGATACCCCCACGCGCCATCCGGCGCACACCAAATCTGCAATACGGTGCAGTTCAGCTGCCCGGACAAAATACGGGGCGTGGATTCGTCCGCCCAACAATTCTGGAACAACGCGAACGTTCCCGCACGGCTCCCTAAGTACCGGGTCCGGTTCGGGTCCAGGCTCCCCGCCCCGACGATCCCCTGCGACAGGTCCTCCAAAACCTTCCGCACCGCCCCCTTCCGCTGCCGGGGGGCAATCAGAATCTTCCATCGTTCAGCCATCTGTAACGCTCCTCTCCGCGTCTCCAACCACGCCCTTCAAGGGCAGCTCCACAAAAAACGTGACGGTCTCCTTCGCGCTCTCCGCCCAGATGCGGCCGTGATGCGCCTGCACAATGCCTTCCGCAATGGACAGCCCCAGCCCGTAACCGCCGTCCCGGCTCCGGGCCGGGTCCAAACGACAGAACCGTTTGAACATCTGCTTCAGCTCCTCCTTGGACAGCGTTGGACCAGGGTTCGTCACCGACAGCAGACAACGCCGCCGGTTCACCCGCGCCAGTTCCAGCCGGACCGCGCCGCTTGACGCGGCGTACTTCAGCGCGTTGTCCAGCAGAATGTGCAGCACTTGCGCCAATCGCCGCGGCTCCGCGTTCACCGTCAGGCCCTCCTGCACGCGGCTGTCCAAGGACAGGCCGCGCTCAAAAAACACCGGCTCAAAGAGCAGTACCGCTTCCTCCGCCACCGCGCTGAAATCCACCGGCTCCAAAACCAAGTCCCCCTGCTCCTGATCGGAACGGGCCAGTTCCAGCAGCCGCTCCACCAACCCGCGCATCTGCCGGGTCATGGTCAGGATGTTCTCCGTCATTTGCGCGCGGTTGTCCAACGCGCTGTCCGCGCTCTGGAGCAGCTCCGCGCTGGTCATGATGACCGTCAGCGGGGTTTTCAGCTCATGGGACGCGTCGGCGACGAATTGCCGCTGCTGTTTCCAGGCCGTCTCCGCCGGACGCACCATCCAGCGCGCCAGCAGGACGCTGATCCCCCAGAAGATCAGCAGGCATAACGCTCCAATCGCCGCGCAGCGTCCGGCGAGGCTCCGCAGAATCGCCCGCTCGTTGGTGGTGTCGGCGAACACCACCTGTTCCCCCATCGGCGTCCGAATCCGGCAGAAACGCAGGTGGTAAGCCGGGAGCGTGTCCACCTCCTTCCCGGACGCGTCCGCGGCTTCCAGAAGCTCCGCCAGAAAGCTCCGGTCGGATAGATCGTAATACTCCCCGCCCGTGGCGAAAAAATCCCCCTGACGGTCGACGTGCAAAATGAAGTAGGGCAATCGAATCCGTTCCGGCTGTTCGCCGGGCCGGTCGTGCCGCATGGGTATGGACGCCACCGCGTGCATCATATTGATGCTCTCCGCCATCAGGTCCAGCTGCGTGAAGCGGTAGACCAGCCCGAAAATCAGGCACAGCATCCCCGCAACCAAAATCATAAACACAGCGGTAAACCGCCTGCGCAGACGGTTCAGCACGTCCCGTCCACCTCCAGCTGGTAGCCTAACCGCCGCCGGGCGGCAATCCGAAGGTTGGACTCAATCCGGCGCAGCTTCTTGCGCAGGAAGCCGACGTAAACTTCCACGTGGTTCTCCACCGCGTCCGAGTCGTACCCCCACACCCGCGCTAAAATCAACTCCTTCGGCAGCACGTTCTCCCGCGACTGCATCAGCAGACGCATGACGTCGAACTCCTTCGCGGACAGCCGGATGCGTCTCTCCCCGCACACCAGCATACACGAGCCTAACTCCAACGCCGTGTTGCCCATCGTCAGCTCGTCCACCTGCGCGCCTTGACGGCGCAGCAGCGCGTTGATACACGCCAGCAGTTCCCGCGTGTCGAAGGGCTTCGTCAGGTAGTAGTCCGCGCCCGCGTTCAGACCCTCGATCCGGTCCTCCAGACCCGAACGCGCCGTCAGCATCAGAATCGGCGTGCCGCAGCGTTTCGCCCGCACGCTCCGCGCCACTTGACAGCCGTCCAGTTTGGGCATCATCACGTCCAGGATCAGCAGATCGTACACCCCTAACAGCGCGTACTCCGCCCCCATCTCCCCGTCGTAAACGCACTCCACGTCGAACCCTTTCTTCTCCAGCAACAGCCGCAGCGAATCCGCTAACAGCCGCTCGTCTTCCACGACCAGTATCTTCATGGCGTCCTCCTTATGCGTTCCGGCCCTACGGGCCGTTTCCATTATACTACACCGCCTTCCTGAACGGAAGCTGAAAATCCCTCCGCCCCGCGCCGTTTTCAAAATGTTCACACCTCCTCCGATTTCTTTCAGCGTCGTTTCAGGCTGGGCCGGTATAATCATGGCACATCCTCGCCCGGAAAGGAGATCCCCGCCATGACTTCTACCAAACCTGCCGCCTCCGCGCCCGAGACCGCCGCCAAACCCCGGCGGCGGTTCAAAATCAAAGGCTGGCTGCTGTTCCTCGCCGCCCTGCTGGCCGCGGCGGCGTTCCTGCTGCCCCGCGTCCTGCCCAGCCAACGCGTCCCGGACCGCGCCTCGTCCGGCTACCAGCTGCAACCCGTCGCAACCCGTACCATCGTCAACTCCCTCACCGGGAGCGGTACGCTCCAACCCGCCAACTCCTACACCGTGACCACTCTGGTACAGGGCGAGATCCTCTCCGCGCCCTTCGAAGAGGGCGACCTCGTCGAACAGGACGCGCTCCTCTACCAGATCGACAGCTCCGACGCCGCCACCAATATCGAACGCGCTCAAATCTCCCTCAACCAAGCCCAGCGCAATTACCAGAACGCCGCCGACGCGCAGTACATCTACGCCCCCTCCAGCGGCACGCTCCACCAGCTGGACGCCGCCGAAGGCGACGAGACCCGTCAAGGTCAGACCCTCGCCGCCATCCGCGACAGCGACGTCATGACGCTCACCCTCCCGTTCCTGGCCGACGACGCCGCTTCCTTTTCCGCCGGTCAGCCCGCTTCCGTCACCCTGGACAGCTCCTTCGAAACCCTCCCCGGTACCGTCCAGTCCGTCTCCGGCGCCAGCTCCGCCAACGCGCAGGGCATCCTCACCCGGGACGTGACCATCGCCGTCGAAAACCCCGGCGGACTCAGCCCCGCCCAATCCGCCCGCGCGAACGTGGACGGCCTCCAATGCGCCGGAAGCGGTACGTTCACCTTCCGCTCCGAATCCACCGTCTCCGCGGACAGCGCCGGTACGATCACCGCCGTCCACGCCGCCGAAGGCGAACGGGTCGAAAAAGGCCAGCTGCTCTTCACCCTGGGCGGCGACGCCCTCGACAGCCAGCTCCAAAACGCCGCCGATAACCTCCGCACCGCCCAGCTCTCTATGGAAAGCACCCAGGAACAGTTGGACGGCTACGCCATCACCTCCCCCATCCGCGGCACCGTCATCAATAAGGAATACAAGACCGGGGACACCATCGAATCCGGCAAGAGCCTCTGCACCATCTACGACCTGAGCTACCTCGTCATGACCCTCAACATCGACGAATTGGATATCGCTTCCGTCGCCGTCGGCCAGACCGTCTCCATCACCGCCGACGCCGTCGAAGGCGGCGTGTTCCAGGGCACCGTCACGAAAGTCTCCGTAGCCGGTTCCACTTCCGGCGGGATCACCTCCTACCCCGTGACCGTCCGCATCGACGAGACCGGCGGACTGCTGCCCGGTATGAACGTGGACGCGGAGATCCTCCTCAGCCAAGCCGAAAACGTCCTGGCCGTCCCCAACGAAGCCGTCGTCCGAGGCGCGGACCGCGCCTTAGCCCTCGTCACCGCCGACTCCCCCAGCGCGGTCCACGCCGCCCAACGGGAGGCCCCGGACGGTTACGTCTACGTCCCCGTGGAGACCGGCGTCAGCGACGACAGCTACGTGGAGATCACCAGCGGCCTCCAAGAGGGCGACCAAGTCGCCTACCTCCGCCAAAGCTCCTCCGGACAGGACTTCATGATGGGTGGTCCTATGGGTATGCCCGGCGGCGCAATGCCCAGCGGCGGCGGTATGCCCGGCGGCGGCGGACCTGGCGGGAATCGCGGCGGAGGTGGCCCACGATGAACGCCTTGATCGAATTTCAGGACGTCTGCAAGGTCTACCAAATGGGCGGCGGACCCGTCCGGGCCGCAGACCACGTCTCCTTCGCCATCCAACCGGGCGAGTTCACCGCTATCGTGGGCCAGTCCGGCTCCGGTAAGTCCACCTGCATGAACATCATCGGCTGCCTGGACACGCCTACCTCCGGCCGTTACCTCCTGGACGGCCGCGACGTCAGCCACATGGACCGCGACGAGTTGGCCGGGGTGCGCGGCGAACGGCTCGGGTTCATCTTCCAGCAGTACAACCTCCTGCCGCGGCTGAACCTCCTGGAAAACGTGGAACTGCCCCTGATGTACGCCGGGATGCCCCGCCGGAAACGCCGGAAACGCGCCAAACAGGTCCTGGAACAGGTCGGGCTGAGCGATAAGCTCACCCACCGCCCCAGCCAGCTGTCCGGCGGTCAGCAGCAACGCGTCTCCATCGCCCGCGCCCTGGCCGGACGCCCCGCCGTCATCCTCGCCGACGAACCCACCGGCGCGTTGGACTCCCACACCAGCCGCGAGATCCTGGGCCTCCTCCAGACCCTCCACCAACAGGGCACCACCATCGTCCTCATCACCCACGACAACTCCATCGCCGTCCAAGCCCAACGCATCATCCGCCTGGAGGACGGCCGCGTGGTCTACGACGGCGACGCCCACGCCCCGGAAGCCGTCGTCCGCCCCAGCCTCGCCGGAGAGGAGGTACTTCCATGACCTTCCTGGAAACCTTCTCTCTGGCCTTGAAGAACATCGCCGCCAGTAAATTGCGCTCCTTCCTCACCATGCTCGGCATCATCATCGGCGTCTGCGCCGTCATCGTCATCGTCGGGCTGGGCAACGGCATGGCCGGGTACATGGAAGACAGCTTCGCCCAACTGGGCGTCAACTCCCTCACCGTCACCATCCTGGGCCGCGGCACCTCCCGGAGCGTCTCCGAAGAGCAGATGTACCAGATCGTCGCCGATAACGACTGCCTGGACCTGCTCTCCCCTACGGTCTCCCTGTCCGGCAGCGTGAAGATCGGCAGCGAGACCTACAGCTCCACGTCCGTCACCGGCGTCAGCGAAGACTACCTCGCCATGAAAGACTACGAGATCGCGCAAGGCCGCGGACTGCAATACATGGACCTGGCAGACCGGAAAAAAGTGTGCGTGGTCGGCAGCTACGTCTCCCAAGCCTACTTCGGCGGGAACGCCGTGGGACAGGATCTGAAAGTCGGTTCCCTCAAGCTCCGCGTCGTCGGCGTCGTCGCCCAGCAGTCCGAAGACCTCGAAGAGGGCGGAACCGACGACTTCCTCCTGCTCCCCAGCTCCACCGCCGCCCGGCAGTCCTACACCGGTTCCATCGGCAGCTACCTCGTCACCGTCCCCGATCAGGAGTACGCCGCCCTCGGAAAGGAGACCCTGGAAACCGCCCTGTACGATATCTTCAGCGACTCCAACGCCTACAACGTGCTGAGTATGTCCGAAATGCTGGACACCATGACCAGTATGATAAACCTCGTCATCGGCGTGCTGGCCGTGATCGCAGGCATCTCCTTAGTGGTGGGCGGCATCGGCATCATGAACATCATGCTGGTCTCCGTCACCGAACGTACCCGCGAAATCGGCATCCGGAAAGCCCTCGGCGCACGGGAAGGCGTCATCCTGCGGCAGTTCGTCATCGAAGCCGCCGTCACCTCCGCCTTGGGCGGGACTTTGGGTATCCTCACCGGCGCGCTCCTCTCCGCCGCCGCTACCAAAATTATCCGCCAAATGACCGAATCTACCTTGACCGTCTCCCCCTCCCTGCCCGCGGTCCTGACCGCCTTCTCCATCTCCGCCGGAATCGGCGTGCTGTTCGGCTACCTCCCCGCCCGGAAAGCCGCCCGCCTCGACCCCATCGACGCGCTCCGCTACGACTGAACATCCAAACCAAGGAGGTCCCTTCTATGAAAACCCGCTTCCTCTCCCTCGCGCTGGCCCTGTGCCTGCTGTGCGGACTCGCCGCGTACCCCGCCTCCGCCGCCCAGCCGCAGGACGACGCCGTCCGCACCGTGCAAGCCCTCGGTATCTTCAACGGCTCCGATCTGTCCGCCACCGCTTCCCGCGGACAGTTCGCCGCTATGCTCGCCGCCGCCGCGCGTCAGAACGACGCCGGTCCCGGCGGTTACGCCCTCTTCACGGACGTCCGGAACGAACACTGGGCCGCGTCCTACATCCAACTCGCCGTGGAACAGGGCTGGATGTCCGGCTACCTCGACGGCTCCTTCCGCCCCGACCAAGGCGTGACCCTAGAAGAAGCCTGCACCGCCGCGCTGAAGCTCTTAGGCTACGACCCGTCCGCTCTGCCCGGCGCGTTCCCCGCCGCCCAGCTGAACAAAGCCGCCGCGTTAGGACTCCGAGACCAGCTCTCCGCCCAACCGGGCGACGCCCTCACCCGCCTGGACTGCGCCCGGCTCTTCTACGCGCTCCTGTCCGCGAAAACCAGCTCCGGTCAAGTCTACGCCGCCTCCCTGGGCCTGACCGTCTCCAACGGCGCGCTGGAAGACGCCAGCCTCGTCCGGGACGGCCTCAGCGGGCCTTACGTCGCCCAGACCGACGCGCCGGACCTGCCCTTCCACCCCACCCTCGCCTACGTCGACGGCGAAGCCCAACCCAACGCCTCCCTCCGCCTGCACGACGTCTACTACTACAACGAAAACCTCCGGACCCTGTGGATCTACCGGGAACGCGTCTCCGGGACCATCACGGCCCTGACCCCGAACGCCGCCGCGCCGGAAAACGTCACCGTCGCGGGGACCTCCTACCCCATCGGCGGGGCCGCCTACGCCATGTCCGCCTTAGGCGGTCACTGCGCCGTGGGCGACACCGTCACCCTCCTGCTGGGCATGGACGGCAAAGTCGAAGCCGTCCTCACCGGCGACGCCGTCAACGCCGTCTATTACGGCGTCCTCCAAACCGTCAGCCGCGCCGCCGGAGACAGCGGCATCCAAACCGACGTAACCCTCCTGTGTACGGACGGCGAAACCCGGAGCTTCTCGCTGGAGCAGGACAACAAGCTCACCGTCGGGAAACTGGCCTCCGTCACCGTCTCCTCCCAAGGCGTCCGCGTCCAGACGTTGACGGAACGCCGCGTCTCCGGCAAGGTGGACGCGGACGGAACCAAACTGGACCGGCTCGCCTTCGCGGAAAACATCCAAATCCTGGACACCGACACCCAAGGCGGCGGGGTCGTCCTCAAACCCGCCCGGCTCGCGGGCTGCACCCTGCAAACCAGCGACGTGCGCTACTACGCCCTGAACGAAGCCGGTCAGCTGGCTTACCTCATCCTCAACGACGCCACCGGCGACTTGTGGACCTACGCCTACCTGAAAACCATCGACGACCAGTCCCAGGAACGCTCCATCCAGGTCAACTACACCTACCTCGCCGACGGTGCGGAACATACCTTCCGCAGTTCCGGCTCCAAATTCGCCGTCAGCCCCGGCGGCGTGGCCATCCGCTCCGACGGCGGCTCCGTCCAGTCCATGCGGAACCTCAGCTCCGTCAAACTCTCCGAATTGACCGCCAGTTGGGCGATGGCAGACGGACGGCAGCTCTCCTTAGCCGAGAACGTACAGGTCTACATCCTCAAAAACGGCTCCTACTACCTCTCCACACCGTCCGCCGTCCGCAACGGGACCTACCGCCTGACCGGTTGGTACGATCAGGATAACCGCCCCGCCGGCGGTCAGCTGCGACTCATCCTCGCCTCCTGACGGAACGTATCTTTCTCGCATCCCCCCGAAACGCCCGCGCTCCGCTGCCCGGAACGCGGGCAGTTTTTTTGGATTTTTTTCGGCTGGATAATGACAAAGCCCTCCAAATATGATATAGTTAAGCGTAGTGTTCTCATCCTGTTTCAAAGAAGGGGATGCTGGTATGGACTGGCAACGCCACCTGATCGAGCATATTTTAGACCTTCTGTCCCTTTTCCAGGAAAAAGGACTGGACCTCTCCCAACTGCCCCCGGACAGCCAACTGCTGGAGCAACTCCCTTCCTCCGGCCTCCGGGCCGCCTGCAAACTGCTGCGCTTCATGGACGAGATCCCCGGCGGCTTTTTGATCTACTACGCCTCCGGCGACGAACGCATCGTCTACGCCAATCAAGGTCTGCTGCATATCTTCCAGTGCAGCACCTTCCGGGAGTTTCTGGACCTCACCGACGGCTCCTTCCGGGGCCTCGTGCATCCCGACGACCTGGACGGCGTGGAGGACAGTATCCGCCAGCAGATCGCCGCCAGTCAGTACGACCTGGACTACGTCGAGTACCGCATCACCCGGAAAGACGGCGCAATCCGCTGGATCGAAGATTACGGCCACTTCATCCACTGCGAAGCAGGCGACTTCTTCTACGTCTTCCTGGGCGACGCCACCGAACGCCGGGAACACCGGCTGCGCGAACGCGCCCGGGAACGCGCCCAACAGGAAGAACGTCTCCAGAACTTGATCGAACAGTACGATCAGGAACGCGCCTTAATCAATCAGGAACACCTGCACCGCCTGGAAGTCATCGAAGGACTCAGCGTCAACTATGAGTCCATCTTCTACGCCGACCTGTCCAGCGATCTGCTCCTGTCCTACCGCTCCAGCCTGCGCTCCAAACTGCTGTACCAGCAGGAACCGGACCCGTGCGGCTACCAGCGCTACACCGCGGACTACGTCCGCCGCTGGGTCCACCCGGAAGATCAGGAGTTTATGGACAAGGCCCTCTCCCCGGAGGGCGTGCAGGAACAGCTGAAACATACCGCCTCCTTCTACCTGAACTACCGCGCCGTCATGCCAGAAAAAGAAATCCAATACCTCCAGCTCCAAATCGTCAGCGTGGGCCACGCCGACGGAGATCACCAGATCGTTATGGGCTGCCGGCGCGTGGACCATGAACTGCGACAGGAAATGGAACGGCGTCAAATGTTGGCCGAGGCCCTGGAAAAAGCCAACCTGGCCATCGTCGCCAAAAATACCTTCCTGTCCAATATGTCCCACGATATGCGTACCCCCCTCAACGCCATCTTCGGCTTCACCGCCCTGGCCCGGAAGCATATCGGACAGGACGACGAGGTCATGAACTACCTGAAACGTGTGGACGCCTCCAGCCGTCAGCTGCTGGACCTCATCAATAAGGTCCTGGAACTGTCCTGGAACGGCTCCAACGAGCCCGCGATGAAAGAGGAACCTTGCGACCTCAACGATATCATGGAGGAAATCTATGCCTTCCTCCAGCCTCAGGCCGAGGAAAAACAACTCACCTTCACACTGGACCACTCCGGCGTCTCCCACCACTGCGTCTACAGCGACGAGGAAAAATTGAAGCAGCTGTTCCTCTACCTGCTCAACAACGCCGTCACCTACACGCAGCCCGGAGGACGGGTCTCTGTCACCGCACAGGAACTGGAACACCTGTCCGATCACTACACCCTCTACCAGTTCGTCGTCCAGGATACCGGCATCGGCATCAGCGAGGAATTTTTAGCCCAGATCTTTGAGCCGTTCAGCCGGGAAAAAAATACCACCCTCAGCGGCATCCACGGAATCGGTCTGGGCCTGACCATCTCCAAAAACATCGTCGATATGATGGGCGGTGCAATCGACGTGCAGAGTACCGTCGGAAAAGGCAGCACCTTCACGATCACCCTGCATTTCCAGATACAGCCGCAAAGACCTGACACGTCTGACCCGCCTCCGTCCGGAGGCTTCAACCCGGAAGGCCGGCGCCTGCTGCTGGTGGAGGACAACGAAATCAATCTGGAAATCGAAACCGTACTGCTCCAGGAGTTGGGCTTCGTCATCGACGTGGCCGTCAACGGCAGCATCGCAGTGGACCGTGTGAACGCAGCCGAACCGGGAACCTACGACTTTATCCTGATGGACATCCAAATGCCCGTCATGGACGGCTGGCAGGCCGCCAGCGCAATCCGACGCCTCAGCGACCCCGCCAAAGCACACGTCCCTATCATCGCCCTGTCCGCCAACGTCTTTGACAGCGACATCCAAAAATCCCGCACGTGCGGAATGGACGCCCATTTGCCAAAACCTTTGGACGTCCCCCTGCTGCTCCAAACAATGGAGGAAACCCTCCGCGAACGTCAGAACGCGTCTTAGCCTACCACACCGCTTCACAAAAGGAGTCGTCCCGCCGTGTCTTACAACTTCTTCCCCATGATCTCCCGGATGCGCTACATCCACCGCTGGGGCCTGATGCGCAATACCTTCCAGGAGAACATCCAGGAACACTCCCACCAGGTCGCCGTCCTCGCCCACGCGCTGGCCGTCATCGAAAACCGCTTCTTCGGCGGCCACTCAGACCCCGGCGCCGTCGCCGTCGCCGCCCTCTACCACGACGCCAGCGAAATCCTCACCGGCGATATGCCTACCCCCATCAAGTACGACAACCCCGCAATCCAAAACGCTTACAAAAACGTGGAGGCCGTGGCGGAACGGAAACTGTTGTCCATGCTCCCCCCCGAACTGCGGGCCGACTTCGAACCCGCCGTCACCATCCCGGACCCGGACGTCCGCCGCTTGGTCAAAGCCGCCGATAAACTCTCCGCCTACCTCAAGTGCGTCGAGGAGCTGAAAGCCGGAAACTCCGAATTTCGCAAGGCCAAAGAACAGACTTACGCCGCCCTCCAGCAGAACCCAACCCCCGCCTTGCGCTACTTCATGGAACATTTCCTGGACGGCTTCGAACTGACCCTGGACGAGTTGAACTGAATCCCCCCGCTTCCTCCCAAAAGAAGCCAAAATCAGAAAGGACTTTTATCCTATGAAAGCTATCGTCACCGTCATCGGAAAAGACCGCGTGGGAATCACTGCCGCGGTGTGTTCCCTGCTGGCCCAGCACAACATCAACATACTCGACATCACCCAGACCGTTTTACAGGACTTCTTCACAATGGTCATGCTCGTCGATACCACCGCCTGCGCCGAGTCCATCGGCACGATGGCCGATATCCTGGAACAGGCCGGGAAAGAACAGGAACTGTCGATCCGTATCCAGCGGGAAGATATCTTCCACGCCATGCACCGCATTTGAGAGGTGACCCGTTATGCTCAATCAGCACGAGATCATGCAGACCATCCAGATGATCGACCAGCAACACCTGGATGTGCGCACCATCACAATGGGTATCTCCCTGCTGTCCTGCGCCCACAGCAGCGTGGAGACCGCTTGCACCAAAATCTACGACAAGATCACCCGCTACGCGGAACGCCTGGTGCAGACCGGCGAGGAGATCGAAAAAGAGTTCGGCATCCCTATCGTCAATAAACGCATCTCCGTGACCCCAATCGCTCTGGTCGCCGCCGCCGCCGAAACCGACAGCTACGTCCCCTTCGCTCAAGCCCTGGACCGCGCCGCCAAAACCACCGGCGTCAATTTTATCGGCGGCTTCTCCGCCCTGGTCCAGAAGGGCATGACCGACGCCGACCGGATCCTGATCCGCTCCATCCCCGAGGCCCTCTCCTCCACCGATATCGTCTGCGGAAGCGTCAACGTCGGTTCCACTAAGGCCGGGATTGATATGGACGCCGTCGCCCTCATGGGCCGCACCATCAAGGACCTCGCCGCGCGGACCGCGGAACAAGGCGGGTTCGGCTGCGCGAAACTGGTCGTGTTCTGCAACGCCGTCGAAGACAACCCCTTCATGGCCGGCGCGTTCCACGGCGTAGGCGAGGCGGAATGCGTCATCAACGTGGGCGTCTCCGGCCCCGGCGTGGTCTACCACGCCCTTCAGGACGTCAAAGGCAAACCGTTCGACGTCGTCGCCGAGACCATCAAAAAAACCGCCTTCCGCATCACCCGTATGGGTCAGCTCGTCGCGCAGGAGGCCAGCCGCCGCTTGGACACCCCCTTCGGCATCGTCGACCTCTCCCTGGCCCCCACCCCCGCCATCGGCGACAGCGTCGCCCGGATTCTGGAGGAAATGGGCCTGGAAGTCTGCGGCGCGCACGGCACCACCGCCGCGCTCGCCCTGCTCAACGACGCCGTCAAAAAAGGCGGCGTCATGGCGTCCTCCTCCGTGGGCGGCCTGTCCGGCGCGTTCATCCCCGTCAGCGAGGACGAGGGTATGATCGCCGCCGCCCGCTCCGGCGCGCTCACCCTCGATAAGCTGGAAGCCATGACCTGCGTCTGTTCCGTCGGCCTGGACATGATCGCCGTCCCCGGCGATACCCCCGCCGAAACCATCTCCGCCATCCTCGCCGACGAAGCCGCCATCGGTATGGTCAACTCCAAAACCACCGCGGTCCGTATCATCCCCGCCCCCGGCCGCGCCGTCGGCGATACCGTGGAGTTCGGCGGACTCCTGGGCTCCGCACCCGTCCAGCCCGTCCACCCCTTCTCCTCCCTCGACTTCATCCGCCGCGGCGGCCGTATCCCTGCCCCTATGCAGAGCCTCAAAAATTGACGCCGCGTCGGAAGGAGAACCTCTATGGCTGGTACGCTCTACCTGGTCCCTACCCCTATCGGAAACTTGGGCGATATCTCGCCCCGGATCGTGAACACCTTGGCGCAGGTCAGCCTGATCGCCGCCGAAGATACCCGCGTCACGCGGAAACTGCTCAACTACCTCAACCTGAAAAAACCGATGGTCTCCTACCACCGCCACAACACCGAAACCGGTGGACAACAGGTCCTGGAACGGCTCCTGGCCGGGGAAGACTGCGCGCTGGTCTCCGACGCCGGCACCCCCGCCGTCTCCGACCCCGGCGAGGAGTTGGTCGCCCGCTGCGCGCAAGCGGAAATCCCTGTCGTCCCCATCCCCGGCCCCTGCGCGTTGGTCTCCGCCCTGGCCGCCTCCGGTCAGCCTACCGGACGCTTCACCTTCGAAGGCTTCCTCGCCATGAACAAAAAAAACCGCCGCGCTCACCTGGACGCGCTGCGGAACGAGGAACGCACGATGATCTTCTACGAAGCCCCCCATAAATTAGCCGCGACGCTCCAAGACCTCACGGCCACCTTCGGCCCGGACCGCCCCGTGTCCCTCTGCCGGGAACTGACCAAGCTCCATGAGGAGATCCGCCGGACCACCTTGGGACAGGCCGCCGCCTTCTACCAGGAGAACCCGCCTAAAGGCGAGTTCGTCTTAGTCGTCCACGGCGCGGAACCGCGCCCGGAACCCGAAGCTACGCTGGAAGACGGACTCGTCCTGACCGGCCGGCTCCGCGAGACCGGCCTGTCGCTCCGGGACGCGGTGCGGCAAGCCGCCCGGGAACTGCACCTGTCCCGCAGTAAGCTCTACGACCTCGCCCTGGCCCGGGAACGCTGACCCGTCAAAACGAAAAACGACCGCCATTTTGGCGGTCGTTTCCATTTCCCGTCCCGGCCTGCGCGGTCCTTACGCCTCGGCCAGCTCCTCCTCCATGCCCATCAGCTCACGCACACAGCTCTGGCATACGTTCTTCCCCCGGAACAGCATGATATCCTTCGCCTCGTCGCAGAACACGCAGGCGGGTTGATATTTCTTCAACACGATGGAAGGACCATCCATATAGATTTCCAGACAATCCTTTTCCGCGATATCAAGGGTACGCCGCAGTTCGATGGGGAGTACAATCCGTCCCAATTCGTCTACTTTACGCACAATGCCAGTAGATTTCATACAAACATTCCTTTCATCTCAAATTTCTTTGTCTGTTCTTGAACAGACGATACAGGATTTGCCGCACAATGTATCTCATTCAGCTACATTTTACTACAAAAAATGATTCTGTCAATTCTTTTCCTGAATTTTGGAGAAATAGAAAAAAATGTAACCGCTCCCCAGATTCGCTCCCATCTTTTTGCCGAAAAGTCCGCGGTTTTGTCGATTCCCGGGCGATTTTCGCCCACGGGAGCGTGACAAACGCCTGATTTTTTTCGGCGCGGACAGGCATCTTCAGACGGCTTTGTCCCATATACATGACCTGAAAGGGGGCCTGGTAATTATGGCTATGACGGTGATCTGGACGGGAATGGTCGTGATCTCCGTACTCTTCGGACTGTCCTGCGGGCGCGGCCCGGAAGTCGCGGCGGCGGCGATGGAAGGGACTTCCGCCGCAGTGGAACTTTGCCTTTCCATCGCCGGGATGATGTGCTTATGGAGCGGGGTCATGGAGATCATGCGGCAATCCGGCCTGGCCGCCGGATTGTCCCGGCTGCTCGGACCGGTCCTCCGACGGCTCTTCCCGCAAGTCGCCGCCGACCACGACGTCATGGACAGCATCTCCGCCAACGTCTCCGCGAATCTGCTCGGCTTAGGCAACGCCGCCACGCCTCTGGGCCTGGAAGCCGCCCGGCGTATGTCCCCGGACCGCTCCGATACCGCCTCCGACGCGCTCTGTATGCTCGTCGTCTGCAACACCGCTTCCATCCAGCTGATTCCTACCACCGTCGCTTCCGTCCGCGCCGCCGCCGGATGTGCCGCGCCCTTCGATATCCTACCCGCTGTGTGGCTCGCCTCCGGCGTCTCCATCGCCGTAGGCGTCGCCGCCTGTAAGCTCATGGCCCGGCTGTGGAGATCCTGAACATGGAACTGCTCTTTACCATGATCGTCCCTCTCACCATCGCCGCCGTCGCGCTCTACGGCGCCGGCCGGCGCGTGGACGTCTACGCCGCGCTGGTCCGAGGCGCGGCCTCCGGCCTGGAGACGCTGGCCCGCATCGTACCCGCCCTCATCGGCCTGCTGGCCGCGGTCTATATGCTGCGCGCCTCCGGCGCGCTGGAGTGGGCCGCCCAAGCCCTCGCGCCTCTCATGGAGTCCCTCGGCCTGCCTCCCGAACTGCTCCCTCTCATGCTCGTGCGCCCCGTCAGCGGCTCCGCCGCCCTGGGCGTCGGCTCGGAGCTGATCGCTCGCTTCGGACCCGACTCCACCCTCGGCCGGACCGCCGCCGTCATGCTCGGCTCCACCGAGACCACCTTCTACACCGTCGCCGTCTACTTCAGCGCCGTCGGCGTCACGCGCTCCCGCTACGCCATCCCCGCCGCCCTCTGCGCGGATTTGGCCGGATTCCTCGCCTCCGCCTGGGCGGTCCGGCTCCTCTTCTAGTCCGCCTCCTCTTCCAACTCCTTCTTGTCCGGCGGCGTCACCGGTTTGTCCTGCTCCAGGTTCTCGAAGTAATCCTCGTCCTTCAGCACCGGCTTCCGACGGCGGGCAATGGCGATAATCGTCGGGTACAGCACAATGGCCACCAGTCCCCCCGAAAACCCGTTGTTGTACAGATTCATCCCCGCCACCGGGGAACCCGTGTACAACACCACCGAAGAGTGCAAAAATCCCGCCAGTACCCCGTAGGGCCACCCGAAGTAACCGGCAATCGGAGCTAACGTGGTGCAGAACAGACACGCCAACTGCACCGCGGAGTCATCCAGAGACCAGTGCATCACAAAACCACCCAGCACAACGCCTGCCATCACCGGCAGAATGTTGCCCGCGTGCTTGCCGAACGCCGAAAACCCCATGAGCGTCAGAATCCCGCCTACCGTCGGCCCGTTGAGGTCGCCGCCGATCAGCAGAATCACCGCAATCCCGATCAGCCCGTTGACGCCCATGTTAATCAGCGTCGGGGCCGTGCCGAACATACGCAGGTAATCGCTCGGCGCGCGGCCGCTGGTCATCAATAGCCAGCGGTACCCCGCCCAAGCCGCCCAGGCCGGTTTCCGGCACAGGAAAAACCCCGCCAAAATCAAGCTCACGCACAGCGTCCCCAACATCAGCGCAAAGGTCCGATTCATCCCCTCCGCCCAGTGGTAGTTGGTCGTGGGCGTCGCCCCCATAGAACTAATCAGCGGTACGCAGATGAACGCCACCAGTCCGCAGGCGAAGCCTACATTGTACAGGTTCATCCCGTTCTGAATGCGGTATGTATACGCCGCCAACGGCGGCATGATGAACCCGATCACCAATCCGATCAGCGTCCCCCAGACCGGCGTCCCCCAGCCGTTGTCCAACGCGATGTAGCTGACCACCGGCGCTAACGCCGTGGCCATCAGGCCGATGTTCGCGTAAGGCCCGAAGGGTTCCTTGCGGTACTTGGTGTAGAGCCACGTCCCCAGAAGGATGGGCCAGATGTTCACGAAGTTCTTGCCGAACAGCGAAAACCCGGACATCAGACCGATCACCACCAGCGTCATGCCGTTGAGGACGTCCTTGGACAGGCTGAGTACCGCGACCGCGCTGGCCGTCACCAACGCGGAGTTCACCAACGCCGCCCCCGGTCCGGCAATCAGCACGTAGTCCGTAATCAACGCGTCCTCCGTCATCACGATACGGATCAGGCCGTCCAAAATCTCCCGCGGGCGGCTCAGCAAAAACCCCGCCCCCGCCAACAACAGCGCGTACCCCCACAGCCAAGGGATCATCCTCTCGTACCGGGCCTGCTTCAACTGCGCCTGGGCTGTCTTCATACCGTACTCCTTCTCAAAGCTCCCCCCGCGCCTGGAAGTAGACGCGAGTCTGTTCCGCGTTGCGCCCGATCTCCTCCGCCAACGCCTGGAGCGAGGGGAATTTCCGCTCTCCGCGCAGGCGTTTGAAAAACTCCATCCGCACCCGGCGGCCGTACAAATCCCCGTCGAAGTCCAACAGAAACCCTTCTACCGTCACCTTCCCGTCGCTGCCGGAGATGGTAGGCCGCACGCCTACGTTCGTCACCGCGGCGCGGTACGCCCCGTCAAACCACACCCGCGTGGCGTAGACCCCGAA
Source organism: uncultured Bacillota bacterium (assembly GCA_947385365.1). GTDB lineage: Bacteria > Bacillota > Clostridia > Oscillospirales > Oscillospiraceae > Lawsonibacter. The sequence goes on from CANDKT010000028.1 coordinate 17,121, forward strand.
CGCCGGTACGATCACCCGCTCCGGCACCCGGAGATTCACCGTCGGGAAGCCTAACGTGGACCCCCCGATCTTCTTCCCGTGGGATACCCGGTCCGTCAGCGTGTGCGGGTGGCCCAGAAACTGATTGGCCCGTTCCATCTCCCCCTGCGCCACTAACGTGCGGATGTACGTCGACGAAATCGTAATCCCGTCCTGCTCTACCCGCTGGATGATGTCGCACCCCACGCCTAACTGCGCGCACTTCTCCTGTAACCGCTGCGGGTTGCCCCGGCCCATGTAGCCGAAGTGGAAATCATGGCCCGCCACGACGTGGACGACCCCTAATTCCCGCACCAGGTACTGAGCGATGAAATCCTCCCAGTCCATCCGCTGCATGGCGTGGAACGAGGCGACGACCACCTCCTGAATCCCGTAACAGCGGCGCATCAGCCAGACCCGATCCTCCACGGAACTGAGCAGCGGGACGTTCTGCCCCGTGATGACCGCCGTGGGGCTGCGGTCGAAGGTGAACGCCGCCGCGGTGGCCTCCAAACGGCTCGCCGCCTGCGTCACCGTCCGGAGCAGCGCGCCATGTCCCCGGTGGACCCCGTCAAAAAATCCTAAGGCTATGACACGTCTCGGCTGTGTGCCCATTGTGCGGACTCCCTTTCTTGTTCAGAATCTCTTCAAACCTCAAAAAAACTCTTGACCGTGTGCAGCTTCCCGTTCTCCACGCGGCTCAACGCCAGAAACGTCCCGTCCGGCGCGTACACGCGGTATTCCCCCGCGCCCTGCCCCGGCAAAACCGCCGTCATTCCATTCCGGACCTTCTTCTCCAACCCCGGCGGCAAAACCAACTTCGCCCGGTCCTGAAACAGGCTGTCCACCGGCATGAGCAGAGCGGCAGGGTCAGAGGCATTTTGGACCTCCTCCATAGTACGGGCGTCCCGTAATGTGAAACCCGCTGCCATAGTCCGCCGCAGAGAGGACATACACCCACCGCAGCCCAGCGCTTGGCCGATATCGTGACAGAGCGTCCGCACATAAGTCCCCTTGGAGCAGCGCACCCGAAGAAGAAAATCCTCTTGGCTCTCCATTTCCACCAAGTCAAGCGCCTTGATGGTGACGGGCCGGGCCGGGCGTTCTATTTCCCGGCCCTTCCGGGCCAGCTCGTAGAGCTTCTTTCCGTTTATCTTTATGGCGGAATACATGGGCGGCACCTGGAGGATATCACCCCTGAATCGTTCCAGAATATCGTATACTCCCTGATGGCCTATATACTCCACCGGACGGCGTTCCAGTACCTCCCCCGTCACGTCCTGGGTGTTCGTCACCACCCCCAGCCGCAGCCCCGCGAGGTACTCCTTATCGGAACGCTCCGCGAACTCCACCGCCCGCGTCGCCCGCCCGAGGAACACCGGTAATACCCCCGTGGCCATTGGGTCCAGAGTCCCCCCGTGCCCCACGCGCTTCTCCCGGAACACCCCACGCAGCTTCGCGCACACGTCCATCGACGTCCAGCCTTGCGGCTTATCCACAATCAAAATACCGCTCGGCATACCGATCCCCCCGCACAAAAGTTCTTTTCGCTTCCTTTTCTTTCAAGAAAAGGAAGGCCCGTCCGGCGAGGACACGCCGCCTGTCTGCGCAATGGCTTCGAGGACCGCGCGCCGCGCCGCCTCCATCGGGCCGGAGAGCATCGCCCCTGCCGCCGCGGCGTGACCGCCGCCGCCTAACTGCCCGCAGACTTGATTCGCATTCAGGCTCCCGGGGTCCGAACGGATGGACAGCTTCACGTGACCGTCCCAGGTCTCCTTCAGCGTGACGCTGGCACGTACCCCTTCGATCTGCCCCGCGAACGCGGAAATATCCTCCATATCATCCTCCGTCAGCCCTAACTGCTCCATCATCTCCCGCGTCAGGAACACCAACGCTAACTGTCCGTTTTCCCGCAGCTCCATCCCGGCGGTCAGCAGACCTTCCAGCTTCAGCCGCTTGAGGCTCTTCGTCCGGAAATGCCGCCGGTTCACCGGGTACAACGCAAACCCGCACGCGATCAGCTCCGCCGCGACCCGGTGCGCGTCCGCGTCGGTGTTGCTGTACTGGAAACAGCCGCAGTCCGTCGACAACGCCACATACAACGCCTGCGCGATCTCCGGCGTGACCTCCGAAATCCCCCGGACGACCTCGTAGACGATCTGCCCGCAAGCGGCTTTGCCGCTGTCCAAACAGGTCCGCTTCCCGAAAAATTCCTGGCTGTCGTGGTGGTCAATCGCTAAATCCACCCGCTCCTGCCAGACCTTCGCGTTCTCCGGGAACATGGACCGCGCCGCGACGTCCACCGAGACCACCGTCTCCGGCATGAACCCTTCCGGCGCAGTCAGACCCTCCAGATAGGGCGCGAACAGCGCCGTGACGCCGGGGTTCTCCAACACATAAGCGTCCTTCCCCGCCAGCCGCAGCGCGCGGCACAGCCCCGCCGCACAGCCTACCGTGTCGCCGTCCGGCCGGACGTGGGTCAAAATCAAAAACCCGTCCCGCTCCGCCAGAAACGCGGCGGCTTGACCGGGCGTGATCGTGTCTCTCATATCCTCACCCTACTTCCTTTCCTCGTCCAAGACGATGTCCGCGTTCGCCGGATTGGCCGGTTTGACCACCTCCGGATTGCGGAGCATCTCCAAAATATGCGCGCCCTTCGCCATAGAGTCGTCCGCGTAAAAGCTCAGCTCCGGCGTGTTGCGCAGGTCCAACGCCCGGCCCAGCTCCCGCCGCAGCCACCCAGACGCCGATTTCAATCCCTTGAGTACCTGTTCCCGGTCGCTCCGGTCCAGCACCGAGATGTAGACCTTCGCGTATTTCAAATCCGCCGTGGTCTCCACCGCCGTCACCGAAATCAGACCCGTCACACGCGGGTCCTTCACCGTGGGCAGCAGCGCGGCTAATTCCCGCTGAATCTCCTCATTGATACGTCCGATGCGATTCTTTGCCATATTCGTTTGCGTCTCCTTTTCCGACGTGCCGGGTCCCGTAGGGACCGGGCACGTCCGCTTACATCGTGATGCGGAAACAGTTCTCCTCCGCGGACAGGAACTGTTCCAGCGCGTCCATGTCGAACTCCTCCAGCCTGCCCCGGAAACAGGGCGGGCATTTTTTGCCGAAGTCCCCCACCCACACGCTCCACAGCTCCGCGGTCTCGCCCTGTGAGAAGTTTTCCTCCAAATAGGCCCGCAGATTCCTCAAAGTCTCCCCGTCCGCCTCCAAGCTCAGCTCGTAGCGGAAGGGTCCTTTGATTGGATAGCCCAAATCCTCCACGGCCTGGCGGTAGTAAACCAGCTCTTCCACTTTGAACCCACCCTGACAGGTGACGGAAAAACCTCTGTATTCCGTCGTGTGAGGCTTCTGACAATCCTGGAGCGGCAGCTCCTTGTCCGCCGCCAGGACTATGACATGACTCATATTGCATCCGCTCCCTGCAAAAAGCGAACAGGGGCGGGCGTAACCGCCCGCCCCTTGGGTTGACCTTATACTTCGATCTGCTCCATCAGGTAGGCTTCGATGATGTCGCCTTCCTTGATGTCCTGGAACTTCTCGAACGTGATGCCGCACTCGAAACCGGACGCGACCTCTTTCACGCTGTCCTTGAACCGCTGCAACGAGGCAATCGCGCCGTCATAGATGACGATGTTGTCCCGCAACAGCCGCATCTGCGCCCCGCGCTGCATCTTCCCGTTCAGGACGTAGCAGCCCGCTACCATGCCTACGCCGGTGATGCGGAACACATTACGTACTTCCGCACGGCCCAGCTCCACTTCCCGGAACTTGGGCGCCAACATTCCCTTCATGGCGGACTCCATCTCGTTGATGGCGTCGTAGATGACCCGGTACATCCGCATATCCACTTTCATACGGGCGGCGTTTTCCTTGGCGTTGGCGTCGGGGCGGACGTTGAAGCCCACGATGATTGCGCCGGAGGTCGCGGCCAACATCACGTCGTTCTCGCTGATTGCGCCGACGGCGCAGTGGATAACCCGGACTCGGACCTCCTCGTTGGTGAGCTTCTCCAAGCTGGCCTTGAGCGCCTCCGCGGAACCTTGCACGTCCGCTTTGACGATGACGTTCAGGTTTTTCATCTCACCGGCTTGGATCTGGCTGAACAGGTCCTCCAAAGAGACCTTGCCCACCGGAGACGCCGCGGCTGCTTTTTGCTCATGCTTCCGCTGCTCCACCAACGTGCGGGCCATACGCTCGTCCGCTACCGCGTGGAAGTCGTCGCCCGCGCCGGGCACCTCGCTCATGCCGATGATCTCCACCGGAACGGACGGACCCGCTTCCGTGACCTTCTGCCCCTGGGCGTTGGTCATGGCCCGGACGCGGCCTACCGCCGTACCGGCGATGATGACGTCGCCCTGACGCAGCGTGCCGTTCTGCACCAGCAGCGTGGCAATCGGCCCGCGGCCCTTGTCCAAACGGGCCTCGATGACCGCTCCGTGTGCGGTACGGTTGGGATTGGCGCGCAGTTCCCGCATTTCGGCGGTCAGGACCACCATATCCAACAGGTCGTCGATGCCCATACCCGTCTTCGCGGAGATGGGGCAGATGATCGTCTCGCCGCCCCAGTCCTCCGGGACCAGCTCGTACTCCGTGAGCTGCTGCATGATACGGTCCGGGTTCGCGGTGGGCTTATCCATTTTGTTGATGGCCACGATGATGGGGATCTCAGCGGCTTTGGCGTGGTTGATGGACTCCACGGTCTGGGGCATGATGCCGTCGTCGGCGGCGACCACCAGAATCGCCACGTCGGTAATCATCGCGCCTCGGGCGCGCATGGCGGTGAAGGCCTCGTGGCCGGGCGTGTCCAGGAACGTGACCGGGTGGCCTTTGACGTTGACCTGATACGCGCCGATATGCTGCGTGATGCCGCCCGCCTCGCCGGAGGCGACGTTGGCGTCGCGGATATAGTCCAGCAGGGAGGTTTTGCCGTGGTCGACGTGGCCCATGACCACCACCACCGGCGCGCGGGGTTGGAGGTCCTCTTCTTTATCCTCGGCGGTGTCGATCAGCCGCTCCTCGATGGTGACGATGACCTCCTTCTCCACCTTACAGCCCATCTCCTCGGCGATGATGGCGGCGGTGTCGAAGTCGATGATGTCGCTCAGGGAAGCCATGACGCCGTTTTTGATGAGGCACTTGACCACTTCCGCGCCGGTTTTTTTCATCCGGCTGGCCAATTCGCCTACGCCGATCTCGTCCGGGATGAGGACTTTGACCGGGGCTTTTCTGGCGATCTCCAGCTGGAGACGGCGCAGACGTTCCTGTTCCTCCTGGCGGCGCTTGTTGCCGAAGCTGCCCGCCTGACGCCCGCCCCGCTGACGCTGGGCGTTCCGGCCCTGGAACTTCTGTTTCCCGCCCCGGTCCTGCTGACGCTGGTCGGTGAAGGACTCCAGACGTTCGTCGTACTTGTCCAGGTTCACGGCGGTTCCGCCGCGGGTATCGACCACTTTCTTGGTCGGGACGCGGCTGGTGGGGCGGCTGGCGGAAGGCTGTTGCGCCGGCTTGGCCGGGGCGGGTTGACCCGCGGCCGGAGCAGGGCGCGTCTGCGGACCGCCGGAACGGTTCTGGCTGGGCTGGCCCGTATGTTTGGGGGCGGGCTGCGCCTTACCCGGCGCGGGAGCCGGTTTCGCGGCGGGGTCGTGGTAGACGTCCGCGTAGACCGATTCGATGGATTCGATCTGGTTGTGCTGGGTCAGGTACTCGAAGACGATGGACAGCTCCAAATCGTTGAGCGGCTGCATATGGTTTTTGGGGGGATGGTTATGGCTGGTCAGGATGTCCATGATCTCCTTGGAGGGGATTTCTTTCCCTCCCCGTTTGAAATCCTTCGCCACCTTGTGGATGGGGTATTTTATCATCATAGCAGGAAGCCACCTCGTTTCTTAGGGATTGTGCCGGGATTTTCCGGACGGACGCCGGCTGCCGGGGTTTGGGTTTGCGGCCGGTGTGGGATGGGCGGATGCCGGTGCGTGCCGGGTCTTTTTCCGGGGACGGTTCTCCGCGTGATCGGGCGGCTGGGGCGGCGGGACCCAAGGTTTCCGCTTCCCCTGGCGGAGATTTTTCTCATGCTGACGCCGTTCGCGCTGGCGTTGGAGGACGCGGTCGGCTTTCCGGCGCAGCGGCTGGGCGGCGGCGGCGTAACGGTCCGGGTCCTGGGCGGAGAGCTTCTCGCACAGGGCGGCGGCGAACCCGGCGTCGGTGACGGCCAGCAGCGCGCAGGAGGTCCGGCCTAACGCCGCGCCCAGCGCAATTACCAGAACGCCGCCGACGCGCAGTACATCTACGCCCCCTCCA
>CANDKT010000029.1 GCA_947385365.1 uncultured Bacillota bacterium
GAGCGTCTCGATGTGCAGCCCCTCCCCTTGGACCTCCAGCCCGCCCTGGACCGTGGTCAGTACGATGGCGTTCTCGTCGAAACTCTCCACCTCCTCCACGCCCGATATGATGAGCCGTCCCCGGTTCTCCAACAGAACCCGGTGTTCCAGCCCCGACGCGGCTTGGATGTCCTCATATGGCATATACTTCACCCCTTTCCTTTTGCTCCATTGTATGGGAGCTTGGGCGTAGTTTATGACAGGCTGTTGTCCCTTCTTCCTCATACGCCCGCCGGATTGTCCAAATCGCATATGGAAATCCAACCCCGTTCTGGTGTAGAATAGAAACGCCCCGGAGCTGTTCGTCTCCGAAAAATCTCCCAGGAAGAGGTTTGTTTTATGATAAAAGCGATCTTTTTTGACATAGACGGAACATTGGTCAGCTTCCGCACCCACCGTATCTCCCCCGGCGTCTTGGACGCGCTCCACCGCCTGCGTCAACGCGGCGTCAAACTCTTCCTGGCCACCGGACGCCACCGGTCCCTGATCGGTCCCGCCGCCGGGGTGTTCCCCTTCGACGGATTCATCACCGTCAACGGTCAGTACTGCTTCACCCGCGACGCCGTGCTTCGGAACAAGCCGATTCCGCAGCGCATCATCGCCCGGCAGCTGGAACTGCTCGAATCCAGCCGCGCCCCCTGCCTCTTCCTCACGGATCAGCGCGTCCTCTTCCTCAACCCCTCCCCCAAAACGGACATCTTTCCCAATCAGCTCAACATCCCCCTGCCGGACCCCTGCCTGCCCCGTCAGGTCCTGGAAGAACCGGTCTACCAGATGACCGCCTTCTATACCAAAGAGGAAGAACTGGCCGCCGGTCCCGATTTCTTCCCCGGCCTGGAAGTCATGCGCTGGCACCCCGCGTTCGTGGACGTCATCGCCCCCGACGGCGGCAAGGATCAGGGCATCGACGCCGTTCTGGCCCACTTCGGCTTCGACCTGTCCGAGACGATGGCCTTCGGCGACGGCGAAAACGATCTGCCTATGCTCCGCCACGCCCACATCGGCGTGGCCTTAGGAAACGCTGACGCGTGGGTCCAAAGTCAGGCCGACTACGTCACCGGGACCGTGGATGAAGACGGGATCGTGTCCGCTCTGGAACACTTCGGACTCCTGCCCTGAGCCTGCCGCGAAATTTTTGTGTTTTTTTGACAAATAGATGTGGCATTTCTCCCCCGGAAGGTGTACAATGAATCTAACACCGACCAAAGGGAGGCTAACTATATGAAGATAACGTTTTTTGGCGCCGCCCACGCTGTGACCGGCAGCTGTCACTGCCTGGAAGTCAACGGAAAGAAGATCCTCATCGACTGCGGTCTTCAGCAGGGCCGGGATGAACACGATGACAACATCCTGGACTTCGCCCCCAACTACATCGACTACGTCCTCGTGACCCACGCCCACATCGACCACTCCGGCCGTCTCCCGCTGCTGGTGAAGGAAGGCTTCAACGGCCGCATCCTGACCACCGGCCTGACCGCGGAACTCATGTCCGTCATGCTCCGCGACTCCGCCCACATCCAAGAGGGCGACGCCCAATGGCACAACCAGAAAGGGAAACGTGCCGGTCTGCCTCCGGTCGTGCCGCTGTACACGCTGGCCGACGCGGAAGCCGCCATCCATATGCTGGAGACCGTGGAGTACGGCTGGCTGTTCGACCTGTGCGAGGGCGTCAAGGTCCGCTTCAGCGACGCGGGCCATCTGCTTGGCTCCTCCATCCTGGAGATCTGGGCCACCGAGAACGGCGTCACCAAAAAGATCGTCTTCTCCGGCGACCTGGGCAACGAATCCCAGCCGATCATCCGCGATCCCTCCTTCGTGGAGCAGGCCGACTACGTGGTCATGGAGTCCACCTACGGCGACCGCAACCACGAGCCGCCCGAGAGCTACACGGAAGCGTTGGCCGCCCTGATCGACGACGTGTTCTCCAAAGGCGGGAACGTGGTCATTCCCTCCTTTGCGGTGGGACGTACTCAGGAGCTGCTCTACTACCTGCGGGAAATCAAGCGGGACGGTTTGGTGAAGTCCCTGCCCAGCTTCAAGGTGTATGTGGACTCCCCCCTGGCCACCGAGGCAACCAAAATTTATTCTGGCAACCTCCACGGCTATTTGGACGAGGACGCCATCGCGATCATCCAAGGCGGCGAAAACCTGTTCACCTTCCCCGGCCTGACCCTCACCCAGTCCACCGAGGACTCCCGCGCCCTGAACGAGGAGCGTATGCCGAAAGTCATCATCTCCGCCTCCGGTATGTGCGACGCGGGCCGTATCCGCCACCACTTGAAACATAACCTGTGGCGCTCCGAATGCGCGGTGGTCTTCGTGGGCTACCAGGGCGAGGGGACGTTAGGCCGCAAGCTGCTGGACGGCGCGAAAAGCGTCAAGCTCTTCGGCGAGGAGATCGCCGTACAGGCCAAGATCGTCAATTTCAAGGGCCTCAGCTCCCACGCCGACCGGGACCACCTCTTGGAATGGATCGGCCACTTCACCCCCGCCCCGCAGCAGGTCTTCGTGGTCCACGGCGACAGCGAGGTCACGGAGCTGTTCGCCAACGACCTCAACCAGCGGGGCATCCCCGCCCACGCGCCCCTGTACGAGGAAGTCTACGACTTGGCTTCCGGCTGTATGCTGGCCAAGGGCATCGTCCTGGAGACCAAACCCAAAGTGGCGGCCGTCAGCGGCTCCCCCGCTTACCTGCGTCTGCTGGGCGTGTCCAAGGACCTGGACGCTCTGGTCCAGCGCAGCCGCGGCAGGAGCAACAAGGACCTGGCCAAACTGGCCGATCAGATCCGCCAGTTGATGGAAAAATGGGACGCCTGAACGCCGCGTGACCGCTCCGTCCGGGCGACCCGAACAACACAGGAGGAACGCTATGGGAATCGACCGCGCCGCACTCAAACGTCAGGCCAGAGAGGCTATGCGCCAGCCCAGACCGCCCTTTTGGGCGGTCACTCTGGTCTACCTGCTCCTGACCGCCTGGCTGCCTGATCTGCTCGGCTTCTTTCTCCCCTCTTCGGGCGACGAGACGGGGTCCGTCAACCTCATGCTGCTGTTCCTCCGCATTTTGACGATCCTCTTCTCCGTAGTTATGGGCTTCGGCTTCGACCTGTGGTCTCTGTGGGCCTCCCGGAAACTCAACCCGGACTTGGGCGCGCTCTTGGAAGGCTTCTCCATCACGGGCAGAGTCATTTGGATGTACCTCAACATCGTGCTTCGACTCATGCTGTGGAATTTCTTCCTCTCCTCCTGCCTGCTGATGTTCTCCCTTCTGCTCCTCTTCCCCCTGATCCAGGCAAACCCGGCCCTGATCTACCCCGTCTACTGGATCGACGCCTTCCTTGTAATCGCCGCCTTCTGGGTCCTGTCTTTGCGCTACGCTCTGGCCCCCTTCCTCCTCGCCGACTACCCCGACGACGGCGCGGTCCCCGCCATCTCCCGGAGCGTCGCCCTGATGCGCGGCTGGCTGTGGCCGCTGCTCAAACTGGAACTGTCCTTCGCAGGCTGGTTTTTGCTCAGCTTCCTGCTGGCGCAGGGACCTTACGGGTTCTTCCTTTGGCGGAGCGGCTTCTTCTCCCTGCTGCAACAGGGGGATTGGCTCACGGCGTTCTCCCTGTACCAATCCTTGGCCGTCTGGCCCGTCACCGCTCTGCTCAGCCGCCTGACCGCCCTCCCGCTGGCCCTCTGGTTCGAACCGTACCACACCGTCACCCTCGCCAGCTTCTACACCGCCCGCCGCCAAGCCCAGAAACACACCGCCCCGCCCCTCTGAATCAGAGAAATTTTTTCGTTTCTTGGAACATTCGTTTGACATTTTCGCCCGGATGTGCTATACTATTTGTACCCAATACTTTTCCACCCCTCCCGACGCTAGAAAGGAGCCCGCCCGTTATGGCTAAACTGACTGCAAAACAACAGCAGATCTATGACTTCATCCTGTCCTTCATCTCTGAACACGGCTACCCGCCCTCCGTCCGGGAGATCGGCGCGGCTGTGGGCCTGAAATCTCCCTCCACCGTCCACTTCCACATGAAAGGGTTGGAAAAAGCCGGCGTCATCGTCAAAGCGGACGGCAAAACCCGCGCCATCACCCTGCCCGGCGCCTGCCTGAACACCCCGCAGAACGGTCCGGACTCCTTGAAAAACCGCGTGCCCATCGTCGGCAACGTGGCCGCCGGGTCCCCCATCCTGGCTCAGGAGTGTATCGAAGATTACCTCACCTTCGACACCGAGGGCCTGTCCGGCGAACACTTCGCCCTGAAAGTCCGGGGCGAGTCCATGCTCAACGCCGGGATCTTGCCCGGCGACCTGGTCGTAGTCCGCCGACAGCCCGAGGCCAACAACGGCGAGATCGTCGTCGCCCTGTTCGAGGACGAGGCCACCGTCAAAACCCTCCAGCGCCGGGACGGCCACGTCTGGCTCCTCCCGGAGAACCCGGACTACGAGCCCATCGACGGCACTTACGCCGAGATCCTTGGCCGGGTCGTGGCCGTCGTCCGCCGCTACTGAGCCGCTGCCGCGGCTTCCCCAAGGAGTCCCGCTATGAAACGTAAACATAAAATACGCGACGCCCTCCACACCGCCGACAGAACCCTCCGGAAAAAACCTGTGGTCGCCGCCGTCTACCTCCTGCTCCGCTTCTCCGTGATCGTCGTGATGATCGCCCAATTCCTCAACGGGAACTTCGAGAACGTCTTCCTGTGCGCCCTGACCCTGATCCTCTTCCTGCTGCCCACGCTCCTGGAACGTTCCCTTCAGATCGAACTGCCCAACACCATCGAGATCATCATCATGCTCTTCATCTACGCCGCCGAGATCTTAGGCGAGATCCGCGCCTTCTACACCTCCTACCCCGGCTGGGACACCATGCTGCACACCTTGAACGGCTTCCTCTGCGCCGCCATCGGCTTCTCGCTGGTGGACCTGTTCAATCGGGACGAACACTTCTCCCTGTCCCTGTCACCCGTGTTCATGGCTATCGTCGCGTTCTGCTTCTCCATGACCATCGGCGTGCTGTGGGAGTTCTTCGAGTGCGGCATGGATAAGCTCCTCTACCTTGATATGCAGAAGGACACCGTGGTCAACACCATCTCCTCCGTCATGCTGGACCCCACCGGCGGCAACACGCCGGTCATCATTCGGGACATCACCGACGTCATCGTGGTGGCCAACGGAGAGGAGATCCCATTGGGCCTGGGCGGCTACCTTGACATCGGCATACTCGACACGATGAAGGACTTGGCGGTCAACTTCGTGGGCGCAGTGGTGTTCTCCGTCATCGGCTACTTCTACGTCAAAAGCCGCGGCCAAGGCCGCTTCGCCAGCCGCTTCATCCCGCAGGTCCTGCGCGATTCCCAAAAATCACGGGAAAAATCATGAATGGAGCGTCCGCGTTCCGTCCATACTAAAGCCTGACTGGATGGTCTCCCGCCGCACGCGGGCGGCTCTCCGGCGTACCCTGGAATTTCAGAGGAGGTTTTTTGTATGGAATCTTGCAACACCAATATTCAATGCAGCGTAAGCAGCTGCGCCTACCACAACAATCCCCATAACTGCTGCTCGCTCCAGTCCATCAAGGTGGGCTGCTGCGACTGCACCCCGACCCGCTGTGAGGGCACCGAGTGCGCCTCCTTCAAACTGGGCCAGACGAAATAAGCCAAAGCTGGAACCGATCTCGGTTCCAGCTTTTTTTGGGCCGCCGCATCAATTTGAGCCGCTCATGCGTCTTTATAAGTGAAAGGAGGTGGCAGGTATGCCTCTGCAATCCAACCGGCCGGTGGATTGGGAAAGGCTCGTAGAGGAAAACGAAAACCGCTTGTACCGCGCCGCTCTGTCCATCCTGGGCGACCCCCACGAGGCGGAGGACGCAGTACAGGACGCTTTTGTCCGCTTTCTGGAACGCGCGCCGGAACACCTGGAACGCCCCGGCGCATGGCTCATGCGGGTGCTGGTCAACGGTTGCAAAAGCCGTCTGCGTCTGGCCTGGCGGCGCGTCGGTCCATTGCCTGAGTCTTTGGCTGAACCCGGCCCGGAAGAACGCGCCGAGTTGGAAGAACTCTTCTCGCTCCCACCGGAGGACCGCGCCGTGATCCACCTGTTCTATTTCGAGGGCTACACCAGCGATGAGATCGCTCAAATGCTGGGCCAACGCCCCGGTTCCATCCGCTCCCGGCTTTCCAGGGCTAGAGAAAAATTGCGGAAGCTGATGGAAAACACATAAGGAGGTTTCAAATGAACGGTTACAAATCGTACATGGAACGGCAGAACCTCTCCGCCGAAACGCACACGCGGCTGCTGTATTTACAGGCGGAACGCAAAGCGTTCCCTCACCGCTGGGCCGGGTTCGCCGCTATGGCCGCCTGCGCGGCCTTGATCGTAGGCGTTGGGATATGGGGACTGCGCGGCACGCCTGGGACCGTTCCCAACGGCAGTCAATCCCTGACCGAACCGGTGGTTCGTGAACCGGAAATCCCCTCGGACCGCTCGGAAAACAACGCCGGGGCGGCTGACAACTACAGCTTCATCGTGTCCGGACCCAGCGACACCGGCAAGCGGATGTTCCCTATGGTTCCCAGCATCGACTACCCGGAAACCGCGAACAGCCTGTCAGCAGACGCCGCCAGAATCTATATGCCGGGCAGCTTTTGGGTGGACCTGGAGAAAGCAGACATACAGACCATCTTCTGGGGGCCGGAGGGGAAACCGGAAGCGGAACATTTCAAGATGGAACAGGGCGATCTGCCTTGGATGCTCTTCTGGGACGGCTACGAGGTCCGCGGCAGCGCCTGGTATGACGGACAGGGGAAGCTGGTCGAAGCGACCATTTGGGGCGAACTGGACCAGAACAGCTTCACCCTGCGCCTGAGTCCGGGTTCCGTCCCGTTCGATTGCGTCGTGAATCCGGACCGCACGGTCAGCGATGTTCTCGGCGTCCCGGTCTCCGGCTGGAGCCAGGTCTACGACCGCGACGGCGACGGACAGGACGACTTTATCTGCACCAGCGAGTTTACCACCGAAAACGGCATCGGCGTTCGGTTCGAGAACTGCAACAGCACCATGCAGGCGGAGTACAGGGACAACGGCGATATGACGCTTGGCGGCGCACAGGTGTTCAACACTCTTTTGGTCCGGCAGGCGTTGACCGCCGGGCTGTACCTGGACCACCTGAGTACGGCGGAAACGATCCCTGCATGGCGGGAAGAAACCTTCGACTCTCTGGAACAGGCTCGGCTGGAATCCGGGTTCACCTTCTACCTCCCCGAAGAAGCTCCGGCAGGCTACGGAGAGTTTTCCGGTCACTTGAGCTACCAGGAAGACACATCCAATACCTTGTGGGTGCGCTGGAGCAAAGCGGGGACTTACGACGACGTGGAAGTGGCCGTCTACCTGGACGGGTACGCTTCCTACGCCTTAGTCGACCCGGATCAGCCGGAAAGCTACGACGAGCGGCTGTACGAGATCCCCTGGTGCGACAGCGTGCCGGAAGAGTACCGCGAAACCGTAGACTGCCCCGCTTTCCGCGCGGAGGATATGTCTCCGGACATTGTGGAAGCTCGCTGTCACGAAAAGGATACCGGCGGCCTGACCTTCCGCTTCGAGGTGCTTCACCCGGACGGCACGCTAGTCTCTTACCATTGCGACGGTTTGTCCGCCCAGCAGGTCTGGGCTTTGGTCTCCCCCACGCTCCAATAAGGTGTGGAAACGGTTCAAAGAACGCTCACGGGCGTAGTCCCGCGAGCGTTCTTTTGACAAGTCAGCGCAGTGTGGCGGAACAGTTCTCTTCCAACGCCGCGAGGATTGATTGGAGATCCGCGTCGGCTTCCTCGGAGGTCAGGGAACGGTCGTCGGCGCGGAGGAGGAGGCTGAACGCGACCGATTTTTTCCCCTGAGGGATGCCTTGACCGCGGTAGATATCGAAGAGCGAGACGTGCTTGAGCAGTCCTTTCGCGCCCTTCCGGATGGCGTTCTCCAGCTGACCGACGGTGACGGACTCGTCGCAGACGACGGCGATATCCCGGGAGACGGCGGGGAATTTAGGGAGGGGAACGTACTCGGGATCAGGACCTTGCGCGGCGAAGAGGGCGTCGAAGGAGAGTTCCGCGCAGCAGAGGGCGGTATCGACGCCGTAGCGGTCCGCGACGGCGGGGTGGATTTGGCCCAGAACGCCGATGCGCTGTTCCCCGGCGTAGACGCAGGCGCAGCGGCCGGGGTGGTAGGAGGGGTTCGTCTGGCAGGGTTCAAAGGAGGCGTTTTGGCAGCGGAGGGCTTTGAGGATCGCTTCCACCGCGCCTTTGAGGGCGAAGAAGTCCATCCCGTCGCCGTAAGCGCCTAGGGTGAGCATTTTGGGTTCGAACGCCAGCCCGTCCGGTGCGCCGGGGCAGTAAACCTTCCCAAGCTCGTAGAGCCGGACGCTTTTGTTGCGGAAGTTGTAGTTGCGCTGAAGGACTTCCAGCATGGAAGGCAGGGCGGTGGTGCGCATAATAGAGGTGTCCTCGCCTAAGGGGTTGAGGATCTTGAGAGAATTGCGCAACGGTTCATCGGCGGGCCAGTTGATCTTGTCGTAGCAGGTGGGGGAAATGAACGAGTAGGTGATAATCTCATCGTAGCCGCAGGCACGGCAGGCGGTCCCTAAGGTTTGTTCCAGCTTCTGCTCCGGGGAGTAACCGCCTAAGGTCGTTTGACCGCGCATGAGGGTTGTGGGAATGTTGTTGTAGCCGTGGAAACGGGCGACTTCTTCCGCGAGGTCGGCCATTTCTTTGACGTCGCCGCGCCAGGAGGGGACGGTCACAGTGTCGCCGTCCAGCTGGAAGTCCAAAGTTTGAAGGATACGGCGCATTTCGTCCGCGGGCACGTCCGTGCCTAAAAGAGCGTTGATCTTATCGGGTTCCAGCTTGAGGACAGTGGGCTGCGGGACGTGGTTGAGGATGTCGATGACGCCGTCCAGCACTTCCCCGGCGCCCAGCAGCTCGACCAGTTCACAGGCGCGGTTGACGGCAGGGAGCGTGTTCAGCGGGTCCAGGCCCTTCTCGAATTTGGCGGAGGCTTCGGTGCGCATACCTAACGCCAGCGCACCCTTCCGGATACAAGCGCCGTCGAAGCAGGCAGATTCAAAGACGACATCGGCGGTATCCGCGACGATCTCCGAGTTGAGCCCACCCATGATACCGGCCAGGCCGACGGCGCGGCCTTCATCGGCGATGACGAGGTGATTTGCGGTCAAGGTATGCTCTTTGCCGTCCAAGGTGGTGAGCGTCTCGCCTTCGGCGGCGCGGCGGACGATGATCTTACCGCCGTTGACGTAGCGGTAATCGAACGCGTGCATCGGCTGGCCGTACTCGAGCATGACGTAGTTGGTGATATCGACGATATTGTTGATCGGCCGCACGCCCATAGCGCGGAGACGTTCCCGCATCCACTTGGGGGAGGGCGCGATCTTGACGTTGCGGACCATACGGGCGGTGTAGCGGGGGACCAAATCGGCGGCAGGGGTCTCGACGTCCAGCAATTCCGGGAGGACGCCGTTTCCGCCGCCTCGGACAACGGGTTCGTGGAGCCGGAGGTCCGCGTGGAACGTTGCGGCGGCTTCCCGGGCCAGGCCGATGACGGACAGGCAATCGGGACGGTTCGGGGTGATCTCGAACTCAACGACGCTGTCGTCCGCGCCGATGACAGGCCGGATATCATCGCCGGGGTTCAGGCCGTCCTCTTGGAGGACGAAGATCCCGTCCGGGATACAGTGCGGGAACTCCTTTTGTTCGGCGCGGAGGTCGGCGAGGGTGCAAATAACGCGGGTTTTGGTGTTGAACGCGACGAGGTCCATAGAGTGGATGTTTTGGCAAGGGGTTTCGACGGTGGTCCCTACAGGGGAACCGTCTTCCAGCCACATCAAACCGCAGGACCAGCGTCCGTTGCCGGCAGGTTTGACTTCCCCCACCCCGGCGCAGACGACGGAACCGAAAATCTTATCACCGGGCTGGATCGTGGCGGGGATGGAGGGTTTCTCAGGGTCGATAGGGTGGTAATCGTTCAGGAGCGCGGCGGCGGTGATGACGGCGTAGGGGAAGTCGCGTTCATCCAAGCCCAACTCCTTGAGGGAGCAGAGCATCCCGTTGGACAGCACGCCGCGGAGTTTCCCTTTTTCGATCTTCTTCCCGCCGGGGAGAGTGGACTTATGCAACGCCACGGGAACGAAATCGCCCTTGTGGATGTTCCACGCGCCGGTGACAATCGGAACGGGCTCTTCTTTGCCGACGTCAAGCTGACAGACCCACATATGGTCGCTGTCCGGGTGGCGTTCCATCGAGAGGATACAGCCCACGACGACGTTGGAGATCTCCGCGCCTAACTCGTGGGTCCCTTCCACTTTGGAACCGCTCAAGGTCATCGCTTCCGCGAACTCACGCGTTCCGGCGTCGACGGTGACAAATTCGCTGAGCCACTTTCTGCTTAAATTCATGTGAAAAAACCCTTTCTATTTTAGGTTGATGGTTGTCAGGTTTTTGCTCACGGGCGCGGTCCGCTAAAACTGTTCCAGAAATCTCACGTCGTTTTCAAAAATCAGCCGCAAGTCTGCAATCTTGAACCGGCGCATAGCGGTCCGCTCCAATCCCATGCCGAAAGCCCAGCCAGACCAAACCTCAGGATCAATGCCGGACATCCGGAGTACGTTCGGGTGGATCATCCCCGCGCCGAGCAGTTCAATCCAGCCTTCGCCCTTGCAGGTGGGGCAGCCTTGCCCGCCGCATTTATGGCATTGGACGTCCATTTCACAGGACGGTTCCGTGAAGGGGAAGTGGTGCGGCCGGAAACGTGTGACGGTGCCTTTGCCGAAGAGCTGCTCCGCCAAGAGGTTCAAGGTCCCTTTCAGATCGGCCATCGTGACGTTTTTGTCAATGACCATGCCTTCGACCTGGTGGAACATGGGGGAATGGGTCGCGTCGACTTCATCTTTGCGGTAGACGCGGCCGGGGGCGATGATGCGGATGGGAAGCGGAAGGGTCTCCATTGCGCGGACCTGCATGGGGGAGGTCTGGGAGCGGAGCATGACGCGGCTGTCGGAGTCGAAGTAGAAGGTGTCGCTCCAGTCGCGGGAGGGGTGGCCTTCGTCGGCGTTGAGCTTATCGAAGTTGTAGGAGGCCAGTTCGACTTCCGGCCCGTCGAGGACGGTGAAGCCCATACCAACGAAGATGTCTTTGATCTCGTCGAGGGCGATATACATCGGGTGACGGTGGCCCTGACGGACCGGCGTGCCGGGGATGGTGACGTCGAGGGTCTCCTCTTTGAGCCGCTGTTGAAGCGCGGCTTGGGCGAGCTTTTCGGACGTGGCGCGGATGGCGTCTTCCAGCGCGGCGCGGACTTCGTTGGCCAGCTGGCCCATAGCGGGACGCTCCTGCGCGGAGAGACGGCCCATTTGTTTGAGAACGGCGGTGAGTTCGCCTTTTTTGCCCAGGTACTTCACCCGAAGCTCTTCCAGAGCGGCGGGGGAACCTGCCGACGAGAAGGCGGCAAGCGCCTGGGTGCGGATCTGTGCTAACTGCTCTTTCATAGTACGGCATTCCTTTCCTTTGCGCTGTTTTGGGGTCGATCAAAAGCATTTCTGGATCTTCCGATCCATAGAGACGGTTTTCCGAGGCAGACTGTAAAACCCTTTGGTGAGGTTCGCGACGCCCTCTTTGGTGCGGAAGGTCATCGCGAAACGCTGCGCGATGAAGTCGCTGGCCCAGGGTTCCTTGACGCCGTAGGGGTAGGCGAGGAACAAAACTTGCGTGTTGAGTTCGTCCTGAATACGCTGCGCGCTGCGTTCCAGATCGTCCAGGACGCGGCTCTGAAACGCCTCCAAGTCCTCTCCGTCCAGTCGCTGGATGCCGTTCGGCTGACCTTTGACGTAGCTGCCGTTGCGTTCGTCCAGGTTGTGCAGCCAGTAGCTGTGGGAACCGAACTCCACCAGACCGGACCGGAGCATTTCGCGGCACATGTCCCAAGTGAGATAGAAGGGGTCCTGCGCGTCCACTTTGCCGCAGATCAGAGCAATCGCGGCTTTCATGCCGCGCTCCTGAAGCAGCGGGAACGCCAGCGTGTAGTTGCTCCGGTAGCCGTCGTCCAAGGTAATCAGAACGGCTTTGTCAGGCAGAGGTTCCCCTTCAACCAGCTCCCGGGGCAGGACCGTGGTATAGCCGT
Source organism: uncultured Bacillota bacterium (assembly GCA_947385365.1). Lineage (GTDB taxonomy): Bacteria > Bacillota > Clostridia > Oscillospirales > Oscillospiraceae > Lawsonibacter. The sequence goes on from CANDKT010000029.1 coordinate 12,211, forward strand.
TTTCCTGAAGCCAGTCCAGATCTTCCGCGAAACGCTGCGCCGTTACGACCATGCTGTTGTCTTCGGCCTCCTCCGGGCGTTCGGTCAGGTGGTGGTACATCAGTAAGGTCACTTTGTGGGCCTGACCGTCCGGGTAGCGTTCGATTGGAGTTTCGATGGGAAACAGCGGGCCGTCCGAGCCGGAGCCGTCCGGGACGGAGACATCGGGTTGGGAGAGGTCCGGGGGCGGTTGCGGGACGCCGGAGACGTCAGAGAGGTCTGGGGGCGGAATGATTTCCGGAGTCGGGCTGACGCAGCCGGTCAGAGAGCCGAGCAGCAGACAGCCGCACAGTAGCGGCGCGAGTAATTGAGTCATAACTAGCAGGACCTCCATCGAACAAAAAAGCCTCTCCTCCCAAAAAGAAATTCTGGGACGAAAGGCAAACCTTCCGCGGTACCACCCGCATTCCCGCGCAGGGCGGGCACTCTGGACAAACAAGCGAAAACCCAGGTAACGGCAGGTCAGACCGTCCTCTTCTCAGGGGCCGCTCCCGGGCGAACCAAGGGGAGTCTCAACAGGCGGACTTCCAGCCGATGATCCACCTTCTCTGTGAAAAGCCTGATCCCTATTTTCCCGTTCCACGCATTTGCTCTATTTCAGCTGAGAGTATTTATATCATAAAACGCCGGGCTTTGCAAGAGGAAAACAGAAATTTCCCTACGCCTGTCTCATTTAAAAGCGGCAGTCTCCCCCAAAAGGGGAGGATCTCAAATAAAAGGCGCATTCTCCCCCCGAAGGGGGAGAATACAAAAAACATCCCTCTGCTCAAGCGGCCTTCTGTTTTCGAATCATTCCCACGGCAAAACCAAGGACGGCTGGAAGTATCCAGCCAAGCCCGCAGCGATAGAGCGGGAGTACCCGCGCGGCTAAGTCGGTCACAGGTTGGAGGTCCACCACACGGCATAGTTCCAGTACAGCGGCGGCGAAGGTGAAAGACATCGTCCACTGGTAGACCGTGCGGGCGTGGCGGAAGAAACGTCCCGAGAGACCCAGAAGGATGAGTACGATAGCCAAGGGATAGAGGAAGTAGAGGACCGGAGCGGAAAATTGGATGATCCGGGAGAGCCCGAAGTTGGAGATCAGCATGGACGCGCCGCTGAACCCCACCGCCCACTGGGAGTAGGAGAGTTTTCGGGGGAACATCTCGTCAAAGGTCTCGGCGCAGGAGGTGACGAGTCCCACGGCGGTTTTCATGCAGCAGAGGGTAACAGTGACCGCCAGCAACAGACCGCCGCCTTTGCCGAAGTAGTGGTGCGCGATGATCGCGAAGGCGTCGCCGCCTGTAAAACCGGGTTCAAAGAGCCGTTCGGCGTAGAGTCCGAAGCTCTGGACTCCTACCAGAGCGGTCGCCGCGTAGAGGAGAGCCATCAGGGACATGCTGGCCAACCCCGCGTGTACGGTACTCATCGCCACCTGTTCCGGTTCCGTGACGCCGAGCTGCCGGACTGCGCGGACGACGAGGATGCCGAAAGCTAGGCTGGCCAAGGCGTCCAGGGTATCGTAGCCCTGCAAAAAACCAGCGGAGAAAGCGGAATGGACATAGTCTCCGCTGGGCGCGACGGAGGCTATAGTCTGGACCGGGTTCAGGAGCGCGGCAGCCAGCATGATCCCCAGGAAGAGAAGGAACGCTGGGTTCAGGAATTTCCCGACGGAGTCCAAAATTTGGGAAGGTCTCAGGGAAAAGTACAGCACCGCCGCAAAGAAGCACAGGGAAAATCCGAACTGCCAGAGCCACAGGTTTTCGTCTAGGAAGGGGGCCACGCCGATGGTAAAGCTGGTAGCGGCGCAGCGCGGGATAGCAAACAAGGGACCGATTGTCAGGTAGAGGGCGCAGGTAAAGAGAAGCCGGAAGCGCGGGGAAACGCGTCCGGACAGGTCCAGCAGGCCCTCGCTCCGGGACAGTCCGATGGACATGACGCCCAGCAGAGGGATACCCGCGGCGGTGATGAGCAGCCCTAACAGCGCCACAGGCAGATTCCGCCCAGCTTTCGCGCCCAGGATCAGCGGGAAAATCAGGTTGCCCGCCCCAAAGAACAGCCCAAACAGCATGGACCCGATCAAGGTCAGCTGACGGGGGGTGAGTTTCTTATTCAAGGAAGCTTCCTCCTTTTCTATTCTGCCTCTATCTTACCACAAACTCTGCCTTTGGGGAAGGGATACATAACGGTTTTTGGATAATGAATCTTCCCAGCTTTTCTGCCGTAGTGATTGCACATTTTTATAGATTTTGTTGGAAGACGGCGCGGAATATTCTTGTAATTTTTCACAAGATGACGTATGATAAGAACAGGAAGCCAACCCGTACAGCGGCGGGACATACAGACATGGAGGAGGTCATTCGGATGGAAGAGAAGAACATGATACAGGTCACGGTGAACGGCGCGGTACGCGCCTACCCCAGCGGGACGCCGTACCGTAGGATTGCGGCGGATTTTCAGGACCAGTACCCCAGCGATATCCTGCTGGTGAACCGGGACGGGAAGCTCTGCGAACTGCACAAGGTCCTGGACCGGGACTGCACGTTGAAGATGATTACGGCTCAGGACAAGCCCGGCATACAGACCTACGAGCGCAGCGCGGTGTTTCTGATGCTGAAAGCGTTCTACGACGTAGCGGGTCGGGAGAACGTGGCGCGTATCTCGGTGGAGTACTCCTTGAGCAACGCCATTTTCATTCTGGCACGAGGCAATTTCAAACTGGACCAAGCGCTGCTGGATCGGGTTGAGGCACGGATGCGGGAGCTGTCCGCATTGGCGCTGCCCATTGAGAAACGCTCCATCAACACCGACGACGCGGTGGAACTGTTCCGTAAGGCTGGGATGATACACAAAGCACAGCTGCTCAGCTTCCGGATCAACTCCCACGTCAACGTGTACTCTTTGGACGGGTTTGTGGACTACTTCTACGGCTACATGGCCCCGGATACCGGCTATATCCGGTGCTTCGCGCTGGAGTTGTTTGAAAACGGTTTCGTTTTGCGTCTGCCTACGCAGAAGACACCGGAAAAGTTAGGGGATTTCCAGCCCTCCGTCAAGGTCTTCCGGGAACTGCGGGACTCCACGCTGCGCTCCGAGGCTTTGCAAGCCTCCAACGTGGCGGAGCTGAACACGACCATATCTCAAGGCACCGCCACGCCGTTGATCCTGGCGCACGAGGCCATGATGGAGAAAAAAATCGGCGACATCGCCGCGGAGATCGCTGCGCGGAAGGAAGTCCGGTTCGTGATGATTGCGGGTCCGTCCTCCTCGGGCAAGACGACGTTCTCCCACCGGCTGTCCACGCAGTTACGCGCCTGCGGCCTGCGGCCTCACGCCATCGCGACGGATAACTACTTCAAGAACCGGGAGGACACGCCCAGAGACGAAAACGGTAACTACGATTTCGAAGGGCTTGGAGCTATGGACGTGGAGCAGTTCAACACGGATATGACCCGCCTGCTCAACGGGGAGACGGTAGAAATCCCGTCGTTCAACTTCAAAAAGGGCGCGCGGGAGTACAACGGGAATTTCCTGACGCTGCGGGACGGCGACGTGCTGGTAATCGAAGGAATCCACTGCCTCAACGACCAGTTCACGCACACGCTGCCTCGGGAGAGTAAGTACCGTATTTATATCAGCTGCCTGACCACGCTGAACATCGACGACCACAACCGTATCCCAACGACGGACGCCCGACTCCTGCGGCGTATCGAGCGGGACGCGCGGACCAGAGGCTACAGCGCACAGGCGACGATCAAGATGTGGCCGTCCGTCCGGCGGGGGGAGGAAAATAATATTTTCCCCTTCCAGGACAGCGCGGATGTGATCTTCAACTCCGCTTTGGTCTACGAGACCGCCTTGCTCAAGCCCTACGTGCAACCGCTTCTGTTCGGCGTGCCGCGGGACAGCGAGGAGTATATTGAAGCGAAACGTTTGTTGAAATTCCTCAACTATTTCCTCTCCATTCCGGCGGATAACGTTCCGAAGACTTCTCTCATGCGGGAGTTCATCGGCGGCGGGTGCTACCACGTTTAGGTGATCGCCCACGGTGAGACTATGCGGTCTCAGGGTTCAGGGGATTGCTCCGTCCCCTGACAGGTCTAGGGCAGACGGATCTTGATAATGGACCACGCCTCGCAGTCTCGGGGTCCAGGGGGTTGGCCCCCTGGCGGGGTTTGGGGCGGAGCCCCAATGGGGTGCGGGGCTAGCCCCGCCATGAGGCGGTTGGTACAGCCGTTCAGCTGAACGAAAGGGATACCCCCATTTTTCAAATTTGCTACTTTGCTGCAATCGCTCTGCTTTCGATCACACAGAGCGCACGAACTGTATATACCTATGAGAAAAAACAACACTATGACTCCAAGAGAATATTTGGGCAATCACATTTTCTGGCCCGTTATTACGATGATTTGGTACAGGAATATTTTCTTCATTGCGCTTCCTCGGATTTCAGTTGTATGGTCGAAAATGATTTTGTGGGTTGTCGTAATAGCGTTATCGGCTATTGGATGGCTTTCTACGGCAGAAAGAAAGCGAAACAATTTAAGTCTTGCTGTCAATATGCTTCTCCCATATGAGGTGTATACCGTCCTTGCTTATCATGTTTATTTGCCTTGGTTCGTTTGGATCTCGGTTGCTATAAGCGGCATTGCAGTCATCCTCTTTTTTGGCCTTGTTATGTCTTCGCCAATCAAGAACCATTCCAGAAAGAGAGCGATCATCCAAAGAAGATTAAAGTATGTGTTCCTTACGAGCCGTGTCATCGTTGCTGTCTGTCTGCTTCTTTTGATCGTTCCGATCGGACTTCGACTTATTTTTGGTCACGGACTTCTTGAAACAAACATTACGCCTGTCTCGGCCAGCAAAGAAAACGAGGAATGGACCGTACAGAACAAGATTGATGTCGTCCGCCTTTTAACAGAGGAAGAATGGGCGCAGCTCAACGAGCAAGAAAAACTTGATGTTCTCGGCGTTATTACAAACATCGAAATCCGCTTCTTAGGAATAAACCATGAGTTGTACTTAAAAAGCGCGGTCTTAGATGTCAATACGTTGGCTCACTACAATCACAGAAATCACGAGATCTTTATCGATATTGACCATCTCCGTACAGCAGAAGCGGAAGACGTATTAGAGAGCTTGTGCCACGAATGTTATCACAGCTATCAGTATCAAATGATAAAACTCTACGATTCTGTAGGAGCAGAATATCAAAATATGCTTGTTTTTCAACATGTAGATGACTATATCAAAGAGTTTAACGACTATTCTGACGGCAGTAAAAACATATTCGACTATTACTACCAAACGACAGAAGTGACCGCCAGGAGGTATTCGTCGGAGGCTGTCAAATATTATTACTACCTCATCGACAAATACACATCTGCTGACTAAGCAATTTGGGGGTTCTGCAATCCACGAAGACGGAAAGAACGATTGCCCTTTGGACTGCAAGGTCCCACTGTGAGCAGTCAGTGGTTGGCGAAACGAAAAACCGCCGCAAAGCATCTCGCTTTGCGGCGGTCACTCCGAATCATGATTGTAGAAAGGAAGTGGTTTCCATGCCCAGGTATATGCAGATCGACGTCCTCAACCGCGCGAAGGATTACTTAGAGAAACTCCGGGACGGAACAGACCCCATCAGCGGTCAGGTTCTGCCTGATTTTTCGGCGGCCCAGGAAAGAGACCTGTGGGAGTTGTTCTCGCACTGCGTCCAAAATCTCAACACAATCATCAGCTATGACGGCTTGGTGGAACGTCCGCCATTTTCGATCACGGCCCAACAACAGGAACGGCTCAAGGCGGCGAACGGTACCGTTGAGATGCAGGACCTAATCAAGCGGATCAATCGGGAGATCGACCTGAGCCAGCGCCGGGGCCTGAACCGAGTGTCGTTGTTCGGTTGGCTGACGGACTTGGGCTGTTTGCAGCCCACAGGGAACGCGCAAGAATACGTCGTCACCGGTATGGGGCAAACGGTGGGAATCGGGAACGTTGAGTCGTTTGAAGGCAAGAGGCGCGTCGTGTTCCGCCCCGAGGGTCAGAAGTTCGTCTTTGAGCGGCTCCAGGAGTTGTCCAGGTGGTGTCAGGGCCACAGCCCCAAGGAGAAAAAATCCAAAAACGCGGTGAAAAACCGGGGCGGTTTGGAGCGGAATCTCCGCGGGATGGAGCGGTTGGCACAGGGGCTTCATCCCGTGACATGCCAGCCGTTGGCGGGCGGGGACCCACTGCGCCAGGAACGGCTTCAAAAATGTTTTGCGTTCACCGCTAAAAGTTTACGCCGCACTTTAGAGGTCGGCTATTTCACGGCGAAAACGCCCTTCCGCCTGCCCCCGGAGCTACGTGAAAAGATTGTTGTCACGCAGGAACCGGTCACGTTGGGGGTGTTTTTGCAGCGCGTCAACGCGCTTTTGCCGGACCCGACCGCCATGCAGGGCCTGTCCGCAACGGAGCTTCGGGAGTACTTGTCCAGGCAGGGGGTGCTTCAAAAGCTCACCAACGAGCGGAACCATACGATTTGGCGTCCTTCGGCCAACGGCCGGGAACTGGGGATCGAAGAGGCAGAGGGAATCTCCAAAGAAGGCGAACCCTTCACATATGTTACATACAGCCTTACAGCTCAGCAATATTTAGCTTCCTGCGTAACGTCGCTGTAGGGAGCGAATCGCTCACGAAAACGAGAGCCACTAAGAGATGGCGTAGGAACCGCGGATGAGAAGCCGGACGGTCTCGGCGGTCGGAGAGAGGGTCCGGTCCGGGATGGTAGCCATGTAGAGGTGGTTCTGGGTCAGCGCGGAGCCGTTGGAGATGGTGCCGCCCGTGGAGGTGTCGATTAAGGCGGGGGAAGTCGCGGCGTTGACGGTGGCGGAACCGACCCGGAGCAGCAATTCACAGCCGACGTTCAGGTGAAGCGTCTGGCCTTTGGACAGGGAGATCAGGGTGAAGGACGCGCTGGCGTCTCCGGGTTCGCTGCCAGGGCTGACCGTACCGCCGGGGTTCGCGGCCAGGTTTTTTTTGTACTGTTCGATCTGGTCCGCCAGAGCTTTTTCCAGTTCAGCCTGACGCGCGGCGGTTTTGGTTTCGACCTGACTGACAACGCTGGGGATTACAGTCTGGTCGATATAGCTCAGCGTAATCAAAGGGTCGTCCTTTCCGCCTGCGGCGGCTAAGGCGGACCCGCCGCCCAGCAGGGCCAGGGCCGCGAGCAGAGGGAGGACACGGAAAGATTTGCCATGTTTTGTCATAAGTAAGCTCCTTTTTCACCGGCAATGGAAGGGCAGGAGAGACCGAAAGTCACTCCTGCCCATATCATGTTTGAACGGGAGGTCCGGGACAGCGGCCATATTTGGAGTCGTTAGACGAGCGCGTCGGGGTGCAGGCCGAAGCTGACCGCGATCGCGGCGTCGACCTGACGCATGACGTTTTCGTCCAAACGGCCCATTTTCTCCCGCAGGCGGCGTTTGTCGAGGGTACGCACCTGTTCCAGCAGGATGACAGACTCTTTGGGCAGGCCGCCGCTCAGAGGGGAGACGGAAATATGGGTAGGGAGCCGGGCTTTCCCGGTCTGGGAGGTGATGGCCGCGGCGATGACGGTAGGGCTATGGCGGTTGCCGGTATCGTTCTGGACGATCAGGACAGGTCGGACGCCCCCCTGTTCGCTGCCCACCACCGGGCTGAGATCGGCGTAAAAAATGTCGCCTCGTTTCACACTGTTGTCCACATACGTTCACACTCCGCTGGAAGATAGTAGGCGTTACGGGCCGCGGCCCTATGTAACGCTTTACTATGAGTCTCCCACGCAGCGGCGGGGTTTATACATCCTTCCGGCAAACAAAACCCGCCGCGCCCTGCGGAGAAGCGGGCTTCTCCGCGGCTCCAGACCATCCTATGCGGCGGGAAGGACGCGGGTGCTTTCAAGTCGCTTCCGCGCCGCCCTCCAGGTAGAGCCGCGGGACGCGCGGGGTGATCTGGCAGAGCAGTTCGTAAACGATGGTGCTGGCGGCTTCCGCGGCGGGTCCGGTCAAACCGGGGCCGTAGATCTCGGCGACGTCTCCGGGTTTCGGGTCAGGCAGATCGGTGACGTCGACCATGCACATATCCATACAGATACGGCCTAAAATCGGACAGAGCGCGCCGTTGAGCCGCACGTTCATCTGGTTGGACAGCACGCGAGGCAGACCGTCTCCGTACCCGATGGGCAAGACGGCAATTTTGGAGTTCCGCGTCAGCTGAGCGGTGCAGCCGTAGCTGATGAAGCTCCCGGCGGTCAGGAAGCGCACCGCAGCCACGCGGCTTTTCAAGGACATGACGGGTTTCAGACCAGGGTTTTCCATCGCCGGGTCGGGGACGTAGCCATACAGAGCGATACCGGGGCGGATCATGCCCTGACAGGTCTTCTCATAGTTTAACACGGCGGCGCTGGCGGCGCAATGGCAAATTTTGAATTTTATGCCCAGGTTGTTCAAGCCCCAGATCGCGTTTTGGAAACGCTGCCATTGGAGTTCCGTGTATTCCGGGCTCCCGTCGGCGTTGGCGAAGTGGGTAAAGAGTCCTTCCGGGTTGAGGCCGGGCAGGGCGCAGATGAGCTGAATCTCTTGCAGCGCGGCGGCGTTTTTCGACGCGAAGTCGCCGTACACCAAGCCCAGCCGTCCCATACCGGTGTCGAGTTTGATGTGAACGTTCAACGTCCGTCCGGCGGCGGAGGCGCAGGCGGAGAGGACTTTCGCGGTCTCCAAATCGCTGACGGTCTGCGTGACGTCGTACTCCAGCAGCAGTTCGGCGAACTCCGGGGGCGTCTGGCCTAAGCAGAGGATCGGCAGACTCACGCCCGCCTGTCTCAATTCGATGGCCGCGCTCAGGCAGGCCACCGCTAACATATCCGCCCCCAACGCCTGGAGCTTCCGCGCGACCCGGACCGCTCCGTGTCCGTAAGCGTCCGCCTTCACTACCCCCAGAAACTTTGACTCCCCGCCCAGCTTCCGCAGCAGGCGGTAGTTATGGACCAACGCGTCTAAATTAATCTCCGCCCATGTGCGGGCGGTGCGGATGTCGTTCATTGGTATCCTTCTTTCTCTTGCGACGCAGATGTCATTTATCCGGCGTGAATCCGGGGGAAAATTCAGAAAACGCGCAGGAGATCACACGAAACCCGTCCGCGCTGATCTCCGCCCGTGTCAGAGCATACGTTCCCGCGTCGAACCACAAGGCCGTTTCCGTGCCGGACCCGGAGTTCTGCTCCGGGTCGCCGAAGTCTACGCGGAGCAACGCGCCGTCTTCCTCCAGCGTGCAGGCGGTGATGTAACCGGACCGGACGGTCTCCAACAGCGCGGGCAGAGCGGACACCGGCGTCAGACCGTCCTCGTTCAACGGACCCGTTTCCACGGACATCCCGTCGAACTCCAACACGCTGTCCTCGCCGCTGACGCGGGCGGTCACTCCGGCGACCGTCTCCGGCGCGGTGAGCGTGAGGAGCGTCTCGTCTTTGCTGACCTCGGCGGTAAGTTCGTACTGGTACACCCGTTGGCCGTAATCGGCGGTGATGGACGCTTGCGCGGTGCAGGTCTCCAACGCCAGGTAGCGGGACCGGATGTCCAACGCTAATTTTTCCGCTTCGCTCCCGCTCGACCCGCCGCAGCTGGTGAGCAGGAGGGTCGTCATTAGTACGCAGAGCAGGAGCTTGCGCACATTCAAAATGAATTACCTCCGTTTTCCAGTGATTGCCCGCGTGACCTTACCGTGGTTCGTCCTCCCACTGCCGCAATACTTCGGGCAACGCCTCGATCAAGTCGCTGGGCAGCATGGCGTATTCGCCCAAACGCTTCGCGCAGGCGTCGCCGGCCAGGGCGTGGAAGAGTACGGCGTCCGCAGAGAGCTGAGCGGCCCAGAACGTCGATACCGTCTGCGAGAAGAGTAAGGCGTCCTCAGAGAAGAGCTGAGCGGCTTCTGACTTCCTTGTTCCGAGGTGTTTCTGCCCCAGCAGAGCGGCGATGACACCGGCCAGCACGTCACCGGAACCGCCTTTTGCCATACCGGGGTTCCCGGCGTCCGCGATTTGCACAGCCCCGTTCGGCGCGGCGGTGATCGTCCTGTGACCTTTCAGGACCAGCACGCAGTGGTGGGTTTGAGCGAAGTCCTGAGCGGCGCGCAAGGGATCTTGAACGGGCGGGGCCGTGCCGAGCAGCCGGGCAAATTCCCCTTCATGGGGCGTGAGAATCGTGGGGGCGGTTCTGGAATCCAGTATATCTATATGTCCAGCTAAGGCGTTTATGCCATCGGCGTCCAGAACCACAGGCAGATCTAAATGCTCCAGTAGGAAAAGAATCAACTGTTCCGTCTGAGCCGACCGGCCTGCTCCGGGGCCGATGAGAGCCACATCACAACGCCGGGCTTTCTCCAGAACAGCCTCATTCTCTTCCGGCAGAGGAAACGGCATAGCCTCGTCGCATTTGACGGCCACGATGGGGTAGATGTCCCGCGGCACGCCCAGATAGACCAGTCCCGCACCGGTACGCAGTGCCGCCCGTGCGGCCAGTACCGGCGCGCCAGTAAAGCCCTCCGAGCCGCCGAGCAGGAAAATTTTCCCAAAATCGCCCTTGTGAGCCGTCCGGGGTCGCAGCGGCAAACTCGCGTTGGGATGCTGCATGACTTCCAGCCGCGGGACTTGCCGCAGAAAGTGGGACGGTACAACATCCGGGATACCAATAGAACAGACGCGCACTTCCCCGGCATACGCGCCGCCTTCTCCGAGGTACAGCCCTGGTTTCGGTAACGTGAACGTCACCGTGATCTTCGCATGGACCGCCTCACCTAAGATTTCCCCCGTGTCCGCATGAACGCCCGACGGGATGTCGCAGGCGACAACAGGACAAGTCTGTCCATTCATTTGCCGCACCGCGCTCCGGAACACGCCCTTCAGCGGGCGGTTCAGGCCGATGCCGAACAGGCAGTCGACCATGCAGTCGCACGTGGACAGCCACATCAAAATCT
>CANDKT010000030.1 GCA_947385365.1 uncultured Bacillota bacterium
CTCCGGTTAGTCGCGTACATTGCCCGCCGGTTCGAGAACACCGGCATCAATATCGAGGACCTGATCTCGATCGGGACCATTGGGCTAATCAAAGCGGTAGGCACCTACCAGCCCGCCAAAAGCATTAAGTTGGCTACCTACGCCAGCCGCTGCATTGAGAACGAGATTCTGATGTACCTGCGCAAGACCGCCAATCAAAAGACGGAACTGTCCTTTGACGAACCGCTGAACACCGATTGGGACGGAAATGAACTGCTCCTGTCGGATATTCTGGGCACGGAAGCGGATCTGGTGGTGCAGCCCATCGAGGCGGATGTAGACCGTCAGCTGCTCCGCCGGGCGATGGAGCGGCTGGAACCGCGAGAGAGGACGATTATCACCTTACGTTTCGGCTTGGACGGCCGGCGCGAGTGTACGCAAAAGGAGGTCGCCGATCAGCTAGGAATCTCCCAGTCTTACATCTCGCGCTTGGAGAAGCGCATCATCGCGCGTATGAAGAAGGAGATCGTGAAGTTGTTGTGAGCGGCGGCAAAGGATTGCCCACGCTGCGGTCACGCGATATCGGGGTCCAGGGGGCGGAGCAAAAACCCTCTGGACCCCGGCGCGGCGAGGCGTGGGCAATTACCAGGCGTCTTGGAGCAGGCTCCAAAGCTCCTCACGTCCAACGCGTGTCTCGGCGGAAAACGGGACGACGGAAGCGTCAGGTCCCAGTTCCAACATCTCCCGAATACGTTGGAGGTTGGGTTCGATCTCGCTTTTCTTGAGCTTATCCAGCTTATTGGCCACGGTTACGACGGGGCGGCCTGTATCCTTGAACCACTGCGCCATTGTGCAGTCATCTGCGGTCGGTTTGTGGCGCGCGTCCACGATCAGCACGCCTAAGGTCATCCGCTCCGGGCGGGCGAAGTAGCTCTCCATGAGCCGTCCCCAACGGTCCCGTTCCGCTTTGGAGACCTTCGCGTAGCCATAGCCGGGCAAATCCACCAGGTAAAAGGTTCCGTCGATTTTGAAGTAGTTGACGTGGACGGTTTTGCCGGGGACCGCGCCGACGCGGGCGAAATTTTTCCGTCGGAGCAGGCAGTTGATGACGGAGGATTTCCCCACGTTGGAGCGTCCTGCAAAAGCGATTTGCGGCAAGCCGTCCTGTAGGAAATCCTTCGGCGAGGCGGCGGACAGAATAAATTCCGCGTTTTGCAGGTTCACATTCATTCTGCTTCCTCCTATTGTCTCAGCTGCGGTCCGGCGTGTTCTGAGGACAGCGGGACCGGCGGTAATTCCGGCTGTTCCGTCCGGACCGTACCGCTCTCGTCCTCCAAGCCGGACACGGGCCGCAGGAGCGCCTGTTCCAGCACCTGTTCCGCCTGACTGACCAGGATAAAGTGCAGGGCTTTCCGCACGGTCTGGTCGATCTCCTCCAGATCTTTGGCGTTGTCCGCCGGGATGATGACCGTCCGTATCCCGTTCCGGAAGGCGGCCATTGTTTTTTCTTTCAGCCCGCCGATGGGCAGGACACGGCCTCGGAGCGTCACTTCCCCGGTCATAGCCAAGCCGCGGCGCACCGGCGTGCCGGTCAAAGCGGACACCATAGCCGTTGTGATCGCGATTCCGGCGGACGGGCCGTCTTTCGGGACGGCGCCCTCCGGGAAGTGGACGTGGATATCCTTTTCCTTGTAGAAGTCCGGGGCGACGTTCAGTTGACCGCTCCGGCTTCGAATGAAGCTCAGGGCGGCGTGGGCGGATTCTTTCATCACATCGCCCAAGTTGCCGGTCAGTTCCACCTTGCCCGTACCGGGGACCACGTTGACTTCCACTTCCAGCAGCTCGCCGCCCACGGAGGTCCAGGCAAGCCCGTTGACGACTCCGACCCGTTCTTCCAACGCCTGACGTTCCGGGTGATATTTTGGCGCGCCCAAACAGCGTTCCAGATCTTTTTCAGTGATGCGGACTGTCTCTTCCCCGACCGCGACCACTTGCATAGCCGTCTTGCGGCAGATAGCGGCCAGTTGACGTTCCAGGACGCGGACGCCGGATTCTCTGGTATAGGAAGCGATAATCTCCCGTATCGCGCCGTCTGAAACTTTTAGCTGACGTTTGGTCAACCCGTGACGTTTCAGTTCCTTCGGCAGCAGGTGGCGTTTCGCGATTTGAAGTTTCTCCTCATCGGTGTAGCTGGACAGTTCGATGACTTCCATCCGGTCCAGCAGGGGGCGTGGGATGGTCTCGGTGGTATTGGCGGTGGTGATGAACATGACGCTGGAGAGGTCGAAGGGAATCTCCAGGAAATTGTCTCGGAACGAGTCATTCTGTTCGCCGTCCAGCACTTCCAGCAGGGCGGAGGAGGGGTCGCCCCGATGGTCCCGGCCCAGCTTATCGATCTCGTCCAGGAGGATCAGGGGGTTGCAGCTCTGGGCCTGATTGATGGCGGAGAGGATGCGGCCTGGCATTGCGCCCACGTAAGTTTTCCGATGACCGCGGATCTCGGCCTCGTCGCTGACGCCGCCCAAGGAGATACGGGCGAGTTTCCGGTTCATGGCCCGCGCCATAGACATCGCGACGGAAGTTTTGCCCACGCCCGGCGGGCCGACCAGACATAACACCTGTCCTTTCAGCTCCGGGGCGAGCTGCTTGACGGCCACAAATTCCAAGATGCGTTCCTTGACCTTCTCCAAGCCGAAGTGGTCCTTATCCAGAGCTTTTTGGACGGCGGAGACGCTGATCTTTTCCCGTGTCGTTTTCCCCCAGGGCAGTTCCAGGCAGATGTCCAGGTAGCTGCGCAGGACGCTGGCTTCCGCGGAGCCGAAGGGCTGTTTGGCCAGACGGCCCAGTTCCTTTTCCAACTTCTCCCGCACCGGGCCGGGCAGGCGGGCTTTCAGGATACGGCTGCGGTACTCCTGGATCTCGTCCTCTGCGTCTCCCTCGCCCAGTTCGCTCTGGATGGCTTTCAGCTGTTCCCGCAGGTAGTAGTCCCGCTGATGTTCCACGATCTGTCCGCGGGCTTTGTTCTGGATCTCCTCGTCCAGAATCAGGATCTCCACCTCCCGTTCCAGCAGGCGGTAGAGTTTCTCCAGCCGCCGGACGGGGCGCAGTTCCTCCAGGATAGCCTGTTTGTCGCCGTTGCGCATCGCGATGTTCTGAGCGATATAGTCGGCGATATAGCCGGGGTCCTGACTGGCCAGCACGTGGATCAGCAAGTCCGGGGACACTTTCGCGGCCAGCTCGGCGTACTGCTGGAACATCTCGTAGGTGGAGCGCATGAGCGCTTCGGTTTTGGGGGTGTTCGGGACGGGGGCGTCCGCTTCGATCTCCTCCACCTCTGCTTCCAGGTAGGGTTCGGTACGCAGCACGCGCGCCAAGCGGCCCCGGCACTGGCCTTCCACCATAGCCCGCACGTTGTCCGTCGACATACGCAGGATCTGACGGATACTGGATATGGTACCCACCGTGTACAAGTCGTCCTGGTCTGGCGTTTCCAGGGCGATGTCCTTCTGCCCCACCAGGAACACGGGGCTTCCGGCGGTCATAGCCGCTTCCAGCGCCTTGACGGAGGTCTCGCGGGCCACCTCGAAGTGGATCAGGACGTTAGGGAACACGGTCAGGCCCCGCAGAGCGATGACCGGCATGGTCGTTGTTTGGAATGCTTCCTGCTCTTTGCGCATATGGCTCACCTCACTGACGTTGCGTTTCCAGCGGTGTTTCTGGGATTCTTTTCCAATTTTCTCCAGGGAAGGACAGACGCCCTGCGGCCGGATGGACCGGCTTCGCGGGGCGTCAGGGCGGGGGAAGGGCCGGATCAACCGGCATGGGTACCGGGCATACCGCCGCGTGGTTCCCGCGGCGCGGCGTAGTCCGGTCGCGTCAGGCGGCTATGTTCCGGGTCGCGGGTGATTTCGGGTTCCGCGTCGTCGAGGACGCAGGCGGGGGTAATGGAGACTTTTGTGATTGTGGGGTCAGAGGGCACGTTGTACATCACCTGGTTCATGACGCTCTCCAGCACGGCCCGCAAGCCGCGCGCGCCGATCCCGCGCTGGACGGCCTGACGGGCGACTGCTTCCAGCGCGTCCGGGCTGAACTCCAGTTCCACGCCGTCGTACTCCAAGAGTTTCTGGTACTGTTTGACCAAGGCGTTTTTGGGTTCGGTGAGGATGCGGACCATCTGGCTCTCGTCCAGGGAGTGGAGCGTGGTGATGACGGGCAGGCGGCCGACCAATTCGGGGATGATGCCGAATTTGAGCAAGTCTTGCGGTTGGATCTCGGCCATGAGCTGACCCACGTCCCGTTCTTTTTTGCTCTGGATCTCGGCGCCGAAGCCCATAGAACGCTTATCCAGGCGGTGTTCGATGATCTTGTCGATGCCGTCGAAGGCGCCGCCGCAGATGAAGAGGATATTTTTGGTGTCGATTTGGATGAACTCCTGATGGGGGTGTTTCCGTCCGCCCTGTGGGGGGACGTTGGCGATGGTCCCTTCGAGGATTTTGAGGAGGGCCTGTTGAACGCCTTCGCCGGACACGTCGCGGGTGATGGAGGTATTTTCGCTTTTCCGGGCGATTTTATCCATCTCGTCGATATAGATGATGCCCCGCTCGGCCAATTCCACGTCGTAGTCGGCGGCCTGGACCAGGCGCAGGAGGATATTTTCCACGTCGTCTCCCACGTAGCCCGCTTCGGTGAGGGTAGTGGCGTCGGCGATGGCGAAGGGGACTTTCAGCATACGGGCCAAGGTCTGGGCGAAGAGCGTCTTGCCGCAGCCGGTGGGGCCCATGAGCAGGATGTTGCTTTTTTGAAGTTCCACGTCTTCCCCGTCGCCGAAGCAGATGCGTTTATAGTGGTTGTAGACGGCCACGGAGAGGGCCACTTTAGCCTCGTCCTGACCGATGATATACTGGTCCAGCACGGTGTGGATCTCCCGCGGCGTAGGGATGACGTCCGGAACGGCCTGTGCCAGGCTGTTCGGTTCCAGCACCTCGTAGCCCTCGTCCAGGATGCTGACGCACAGTTGGACGCACTCGTTGCAGATATAGGCCGCGGGTCCGGCGATCATACGGCGGACCTGATCCTGATGCTTGTTGCAGAAGGAGCAGCGGATATTTTTTTTGTCTTCATTTCGAGCCATTGACGCACCTCATACTTCGGAACGGAGGGAGCCGTCTTAGGGGGCCGTCCGTTCTGCCTTTCTGGAAAATTCAACGCGATGCACGGTTCGTTCAGCGCTTATCCAGCACCTTGTCCACCAAGCCGTACTCCATTGCTTCCTGGGCGGTCATGAAGTTGTCCCGTTCGCAGTCGGCGGCGACCACTTCGATTGGTTTCCCGGTATTCTCGGCCAGGATGCGGTTCATACGGGACTTGACGATCTCCAAGCGGCGCAGGTGGATCGCCATATCGGTGATCTGGCCCTGTGTTCCGGCGGAAGGCTGATGGATCATGATCTCGGCGTTGGGCAGGGCCAAGCGTTTGCCTTTCGCGCCGGAGGACAGCAGGAACGCGCCCATAGAAGCGGCCATACCGATGCAGATGGTGGACACGTCGCATTTGACGTACTGCATGGTGTCGTAGATGGCCATGCCCGCGGTGACGGAGCCGCCAGGGCTGTTGATGTAGAACTGGATGTCCTTATCGGGGTCCTGCGCTTCCAGGTACAGCAGCTGCGCCACGATCAGGGAAGCGGTGGTATCGTTGACTTCCTCGGACAGCATGATGATGCGGTCGTTGAGCAGGCGGGAGAAGATATCGTAGGACCGCTCTCCCCGGTTGGTCTGCTCCACTACGTAGGGGACTAAACTCATCGTTCAACTACTCCTTTTTTGGGATGCTTCATTATACTACATGGGCCGCGCCGGAAACGGTTGAAATCGGGGTGGGGGGGAAGGTTTCCGATACTGGCTAGTATGCCCGGCTTTCCGGAAAAGAATCCCTTTGCTCCGGCGCGGGGCGCTGTGTGCGGACACGCCCGGAACGATCCAGACCGTCCCGGGCCGTGGCTGCGGTTCAGTTTTCGGCTTGTTCTGGGGCGGGGCCGACCTGAGCGGTATCCATGACCAGTTTGCTGGCTTTCTGCATGAGCAGGTCATGTTTGAGGTCCTCTTCAGGCAGGAACGAGCGCACTTGTTCCTCGGGCATGTTGTACTGTTCCGCCAGCTGTTTGATCTCGGCGTCAAATTCCTCCTGGGTGATCTCCAGGCCCTCGGCCTGCGCGATGGCGTCGAAGGCAAGCTCCACTTGGAGCTGACGCAGGGCGGAAGGCCGGGCGGAAGACCGCAGCATATTGAGGTTGCCGCCCATCATCTGCATATAGTCGTCTATAGAGATGCCCTGACTCTGGAGTCTGCGGGCGTAGTCTTCCACCAAACGGTCCAGGCGGACTTCGATCATCCCGTCTGGCACCTCGCACTCCATATTTTGGACGAGCTGTTCTAGGATAGCGTTTTCGAAATCGGTTTGCGCCTGTTGGGCGCGGCGTTCGGACAAGTTCTGAGCCAGGCTCTGACGGAAGTCGGCCAAGGTCCCGAACTCGGAGACGTCCTTTGCGAACTCGTCGTCGAGTTCGGGGACCTGGGCCTCTCGGACGGCCTTGACCTTCACGTGGAACACCACGGCCTTCCCGGCCAGTTCCGCGTGGTAATCCTCTGGGAAGGTGATGTCCAGGTCCTTTTCGTCTCCGGCTTTCAGGCCGGTCAGCTGCTCCTCGAAGCCGGGGACGAAGGTGCCGGAACCCAGTTTCAGGTCGTAATCCTCGCCTTTGCCGCCCTCGAAGGGGGTCCCGTTGTCGAAGCCCTCGAAGTCGATGACGACGGTGTCGCCCTCCTGCGCCTCGCGTTCCACGCTCACCAAGCGGGTTGCGCGGTCGATGTAGGGTTTCATCTCCTGATCGACATCGGCGTCCGTGACCTCGGCGACCTCCCGTGGAGCGGTCAGGCCCTTATACGCGCCCAGTTTGACCTCCGGGCGGACGGAAACCAGCGCCTTGAAGGTGAGGCCGTTTTTCCCGACCTCCACGACCTCCATTTTGGGGTAGCCCACGTCGTCCAGGCCCTGTTCTTTCACTGCCTGCTCGTAAGCGCCGGGGTAGACGGCGTTGATGGCGTCCTCGTAGAACACGGCGGAGCCGTACATTCCCTCGATGATCTTCCGGGGGGCTTTGCCCTTACGGAAGCCGGGGACGGCGATGCTGCCGCGATTTTTCAGATACGCTTTTTGGACGGCGGCTTCGAACTCCTCGGCGTCGATCTGGATCGTCAGTTCGACGGTACTTTTTTCTTTCTTCTCAACACTGGTGACATTCATTTGTCAATCTTCCTCCTGTTGGCGCGGGCCGACCGCGCCGTTTACTTTCGCCACGGTAGTTTACCAGATATCTTATCATTTGGCTAGAGTGATTGCAAGAGATTTCCGGATTTTTTCCAAATTTCCTCTTCTGGCGGGGGGAAACGGGTGCAAAAAAAAGAAGGATCTTCCATGAATTAGGCACAATGACGGTTTTGGGGGGACGTCAGTCCAGGATTTTCTCCGGGCAGAACCCCAGGTAATCCGCTGCTACGAGGCGGTATTCCACGCCGTCTTGCGTGCCGGACACGGCCAGGCGGTGACTGCCGCCGTGCAGGTGCCCGTAGCAGCAGCGCGTCACATGGTAACGTTCCAGCAGGTCGATGATCTCCTGACAGCGGTAGCCCTGATACAGGGGCGGGTAGTGCAGGAAGCAGTATTTTTCCCGTTCTCCGGCGGCCTTGAGGGACGCTTCCAAGCGGATCAGCTCTCGGTTGAACACTTTCGCGCTATGTTCGCCCCGTTCCTCCTCGTAGAACCACCCGCGGGTGCCGCACAGGGCGATCTCGCCGTAAAGCCAGCAGTTGTTGTGGAGGATCTCCAGGGTTGTGAACCCGTTCTCCGCGAAAAAGCCGTTCATTTTCCGGGCGGTGGTCCACCAGTAGTCGTGGTTGCCTTTCAGCAGCAGCTTTTTCTCGCCGGGCAGGGCGTCCAGGAAGGCGAAATCCGCGCGGGCTTCTTCCAGGCTCATGCCCCAGGACAGGTCGCCGCACAGGACCACGGTATCTTCCGGGCGCACCGCTTCGAACCCCCGGCGGAGCTTGTCCACATAACCCGTCCAGCCGCCTCCGAACACGTCCATCGGCTTGCTGCTGCCCAGGGACAGGTGGGTGTCTCCTATGGCGTACAGAGCCATCGGCTCACTCCAGCATCGACAGCACCGCGTCGGCCATATTGGTCTTCTCCACCTCTTCTGTGAAGCGGACCGCTTTGCCGCGCAGGCCGGCCAGAGGCGCGGGCGCGGGCAGGCCGGTCTTTTCCGCCAACTGGTCCAGGGCGTCCAGTCCGTCGCCGGAGGGTTCCACGCCCAAGGCTTCCAGCACGCTGCCGCTGAACTTGAAGGGGCTGGCGGTGGAGGCCACCAGGCAGGGGGAATCGTCGTCGGTCTCAGCGCGGTACTGTTCCAGCGCGGAGAAGGCCACCGCGGTGTGGGTGTCGATGAGGTAGTCGTACTTTTCGTAGATCTGGCGGATGACTTTTTTGGTCTCCGCGTCGTCGCAGCTGTAGCCGCAGAAAATCTTCTTCATACGGTTGACCACGTTCTCCCGCAGCTGGTAGCGGCCCTGCGCGTTCAGCTGTTTCATGTAGCCCCGGACCTCTTCCGGGTCCTGGGTCATGGAGAAGAGCAGGCGTTCCAGGTTGGAGGAGATCAGGATATCCATAGAGGGCGAGATTGTGTTGTAGAAGCTCCGGTTGCGGTCGTAGACGCCGGTGCGCAGGAACTCGGTGAGGACGTTGTTGCGGTTGGAGGCGCAGATCAGGCGTTGGACCGGGATGCCCATTTCCCGGACGTAGTAGGCGGCTAAGATATTGCCGAAGTTGCCGGTGGGCACGCAGATATGGAACCCCTGACCGGGCTGGATGCGCCCGTCCCGGAGCAGGTCGCAGTAAGCGGAGATATAGTAGACGATCTGAGGCAGGACCCGGCCCCAGTTGATGGAGTTGGCGGAGGAGAAGAAGTACCCTCTCCGGGCGAGTTCTTCCCGGAGGTTCTTGTCGGAGAACAGGCGTTTGACGCCGGTCTGGGCGTCGTCGAAGTTGCCGTGGACGGCGGTCACGCCCACGTTGCCGCCCTCTTGGGTGGTCATCTGGAGCTGCTGGACCTGAGAGACGCCGTCTTTGGGGTAGAACACGAGGATCTTGGTCCGGGCGACGTCCCGGAAGCCTTCCAGCGCGCCTTTCCCGGTGTCGCCGGAAGTGGCGACTAAGATGAAAGCGGTTTTGGTCTCTTCCGTCTTGGTGAGGGACGCGGTGAGCAGGTGGGGCAGCATTTGGAGCGCCATGTCCTTAAAGGCGCAGGTAGGGCCGTGCCACAGCTCCAGGCAGTGGGTGTTATTGTCCAGAGTACGCACCGGGGCGACGGCGGGGGTGTCGAATTTCTCGGGGCCGTAAGCGGCGGCGGCGTAGTCGGTCAACTCCTTGACGGTGAACTCCTCCAAAAACTGCTTCATGATGTAGACGGCCCGGTGCTGGTAGGACATTTCCTTCAGCTCTTCCAAGGTCTTATTGGGCAGTCGGGGGAGATAGAAGGGCGTCAGCAGCCCGCCATCCGAGGCCAAGCCCTGGGCGATTGCCTGGGAAGCGTTGCAGCGGATGGAGAGGTCTCTGGTGCTGATATATCGCATTGCAAATCATTCCTATCTTCATGATTCAAGCTCCGGCGTAGCGGGCCGGGACCTGGAATCTATTATGCCAGTTTCCCTCCGGAAGGTCAAGGGATTCGAGGGAAAATCCCTGGTTTCTCCCGGAAATTTCCGAACGCTCAGAAGGCGTTTTTCAAGTGCTTCAGCGTTGGGCGCGGCGTCTGCACGCCTTGAGGGGCGTGGATCTCGATCACGTCCATCCGAGGCTGGAGTCCGGTCGGGTTCTGGGCCAGGTAGAGCCGCGCGGCGGTACGCAGACGCTGTTGTTTCCGGGCGTCGACGAACTCCCCCGGTTGACCGAACGCGTCGGTCTTGCGCAGCTTGACCTCCACGAAGCAGAGGAACCTCCGATCTTCTGCCACGATGTCCAGTTCGCCGTAGCGGCATTTCCAGTTACAGGCGCGGATCTGGTAACCCTTCTCCCGCAGGTAATCCGCGGCCAGGTCCTCTCCCCAGCGGCCCAGGAGTCGGCTGTCCTGTCCGCTCATGCCATCGCCCTCTTTTTCAGGAAGGTGCGGCGGTGGATAGGGCAGAGCCCGTACTGTTCCAAAAGGGCGAAGTGCTGTTTCGTCCCGTAGCCTTTGTGCTTTTCGAAGCGGTACTGCGGGTACTTTTGAGCCATTTCTTCCATCAAGCGGTCCCGGCTCACCTTAGCCAGGATGGACGCCGCCGCCATAGACGCGGACAAACCGTCTCCTTTGACGATGCAGCAATGAGGCGTCGTAATTGCGGCGGTCCGGCCATGATCCCGGTTGCCGTCGATGAGGGCGAAGTCCGGCTTGACGCGCAGGCCGTCGATCGCCAGCTGCATAGCCTTGATCCGTGCGCTGAGGATATCCGTCTCGTCGATCTCCCCGGCGTCCACCCAGGCGATAGACCAGGCCGCGGCTTTTTCCTGGATCACCGGGAACAAGGCGTCCCGTTTTTTGGGCGTCAATTTTTTGGAGTCGTTCAGGCCGGGGATCTCGATCCCCAGCGGCAGGATGACCGCCGCCGCGTACACCGGACCGGCCAGCGGGCCGACGCCCGCCTCGTCGCAGCCGCAGACGTTGCTCCAGCCCTGTGACAGGACGTTCCGCTCATGTTCCCAAAGGTTCATTTTTCAGTCTCCTTCCGCTCAAGGCGTTTCCAACGTGAAACGGCCCAGTTTTCCCCCCCGGAACTCGTCCAGAAGCACGCGGGCCATACGGTCCGTATCCAGCTCGCCGCCGGAGATCTTCATACCCCGGCGGGCGGCGGCGGCTTCCAGAAGCCGGTAGCCCCAAGCCACGTCGTTTTCCCCTGCCTGACGGGCGGGGAGCGTCTCCAATCGGAACCCGTTCCGCAGTGCCTGCGGGTAACGCTCCCCCAGCAGGGCCATCAAGTGGCAGCCTAAGGTCTCCACGTCCATGATATCATCCTTGACCGCTCCCGTAAAGGCCAAATGCAGGCCGGTGGTCTCGTCCCGGAACTTCGGCCAGAGGATGCCGGGCGTGTCCAGCAAATCCAAGCCCTGTTCCACGTGAATCCACTGTTTCCCTCGGGTGATGCCGGGGCGGTCGCCGGTCTGGGCGGACTTTTTTCTCGCGACTTTATTGATGAAGGTGGACTTGCCGACGTTCGGCACGCCCACGACCATTGCGCGGAGCGACCGGCCCACTTGACCTTTGGCCTGCCAGCGTTCGATCTCCTCTTTCAGGACCCCCCGGACCGCGTTGGGAAACTGTCCGATGCCCAGTCCTGTTTTAGCGTCCGTCTCCAACACCGCGCCGCCCAGGACTCGGAAACGCGCCGCCCAAGCTCGGTTCTGCGCTGGGTCCGCCTGATCGGCGCGGTTCAGGACGATGAGCCGCGGTTTTCCGGCGCAGATTGCGTCGATATCCGGATTCCGGCTGGACACTGGAATACGTGCGTCGATGATTTCCGCCACGATGTCCACCAGCTTCAAGTCTTCCTCGATCTGCCGCCGTGTCCGGGTCATGTGCCCGGGATACCATTGAATGTTCATGAGAACCTCCTGAAATGTCAGATATTTGTAAGGAAGTTGCTTGCTTTTTTGTAAGCTGTGCGTAAACGCTCTGGGTCCGCTGCTAGGGGTAGCGTTCACCTTCTTCTACAACGGGGAGAAGGGCCGAAGTTTTCCGGGAAGCAAATACATATGGTATATTTTCTACCCGGCTCATCTGCTGGTATTAGGCGTGTGTCGGGCGATATTTTGGGCAGGATAGAAAAAGGAGCGGCTTTGCCGCTCCTTTTGCAGATCACAGGGCTTCCTTGACCTTGGCCGCCTTGCCCACGCGGTCGCGCAGGTAGTACAGCTTGGCGCGGCGGACCTTGCCGTGGCGCACCACGTCAATCTTCTCGATGGAGGGGGCGTGGAGGGGGAAGACCTTCTCGACGCCGACGCCGTAGGAGATGCGGCGGACGGTGAAGCTCTCTTCGATGCCGCCGTGTTTTTTGGCGATGACGGTGCCCTCAAAGACCTGGATACGCTCACGGTTTCCTTCTTTGACGCGCAGGTGGACGCGGACGGTATCGCCGATGGCGACGACGGGGGGTTCCGCCTTTTTGTACTTGTCGGTAAAAGCCTGCATGAGATCCATAATTGAGTTCCTCCTGTTGTATAGGCGTTCTTGCCGCGCGCTCGTGCCGCGGCAGAGGACCGCCCGTTATTCAGACCAAAGCAGTATACCACACGGATGCCCGGATTGCAAGTGTTTTCCACATTTTTCTTTGTTCGGAGCCGAACGAACCCTTTGCAGAGAGATTCAGGATGCCGGTTTCCAGAGTACGCCCTCGCTGTGATAGCTTCTTCCTTCCAGCGTGACCGAGGTGATCGCTCCGTCCTCTACCATCAACCTGGCCCATCTGGGTTCCCCATCCTCCTCCGGCAGGGCGTAGTAATAGACGTTCCAATCTACCCGATTCGGATCGTCGGTCACATTCGGCTCCCCAAACCGGGCCGTAAACGCGTCCCAAGAGGCGTCGCCTTCCAGAAACGCGGCCATCTCCTCTTTTGTCACCGTCCGATCCACCGGAGTATAGATGTATGCGTTTTCGTTGATGCGGCAGGTCTGGTAATCCCCCGGCGGGTCCGCATAGAACCACAGTCCGTCTTCCTCCGGCCGCTCAAATTCCGGAGCGCAGCGGGCCTTCTCCGTGACGAATGCCAGCATATTGATCCCGATCTTCTCCGGCGCATCCTCGTCAATCTCCGTGACGGCCACATAGCAGTAGTAGTTTACCCCCTGCGAGACCACCGGAATCCAGCCGGAATAGCTGCGGCGGGTCGTCTTGCCGTAGTGGAGGTGCTTGGAAATGCCCGGCGTATTGTCCGACCAGCACTCGTCCG
Organism: uncultured Bacillota bacterium; assembly: GCA_947385365.1. Lineage (GTDB taxonomy): Bacteria > Bacillota > Clostridia > Oscillospirales > Oscillospiraceae > Lawsonibacter. Next base: position 13,015 of record CANDKT010000030.1, read on the forward strand.
TAGGCCCTTGATAGAAAGCAAACAGCTGGGCCAGAACCGCGTCAAAGTCCTCGTCCTCCACCAAAACGCCGGGGGCAAAGAGGGCTTTTACCGCCTGTGTGTCCTGGGCCTCCACCGCCGCAAGGAAACGGACGGCAGTTTCCTCCACATAGGACGGCGTGTGGGGGGCGGCGTCCACGATTTGGTTCAAGACTTCCTCCGGCAAGGCTTCCAGAGCTTTCTCCGCCAGACCACAGCCGCTGATACAGAGCAACAGAGCCGCAAGCGTCACACCAACTTTCCAAATGCGCACCATTCCACGCTCTCCTTTTCTCAAAGCGTTTCCTTTTAGACCGCGTGAAGGTATCCGTTGCCGTCTTCCTCCCAGATACGTCCCAAGGGTTTGCCTGACGTGTCCTGGACCTGATAGGTATTTTCTCCTATTTCCACCAGCTCCGCCCGCGTCAGGCTCTCCCCGTCGAACCAGTACAGGATGCTGAACCCGGACGGATGATTTTCCGTTCGGTTCCAGTTCTGGTACATGGGCGCGGCGGGCAGGGGCGTTACCGGAGGCAGGAACTCCGTGTCCCCTACCGTTTTCAGCAGGCCGGTAAAGGCCCAGCCGCTCTGCGTACAGCCGTGGATATGCTCATGGAAGAAGAAGTTCTGGTTCGGGAGGTAGGAATCCTTCACGTTTAGGATGCCGACCCGATCCGATTCCAGCTTGAAGCCGTCCCGGAGCAGGACGTCCAGCGTCAGCGCCGCGATGCGCTGGTCGTTTTCGTAGGTGTCCCGGTAATCTTTCACCTCGCTGGCCCCGGCCACGCAGAACACGAACGCCATCGCCGCCGCCAGTACCGCCGGAACGTTCCGTCTGCTCCGGAACAGGTCCCACAGGGCCATCAGCGCCGCGTCTCCGACCAGCGCGAGACCGGGGAAGGACGTCACCGCGCTCCGCAGAGAAAACCAAGGGTTTTCCAGGAGCAGGAACAGGCTCACCGGTCCCACTGCCAGGAGCGTTCCCGACAGCACCGCCAGCAAGACGCCGCCTTTCCCCTTCGGTTTCCCGACCGGTTGCTGTTGGACCATCCCCCAAAGCAACACGGAAAGTCCCAGCACTGCCAGCGTCCACAGAAGAAGCTGTCCGGAGACGATCATCCGCGCGCTGCGGACGAACCCTTTCGCCAGCGTCAGGAAGCCGCCTTTCAGGAACGCGTCCCGGAACTGTTTTACGACGTTGGGCAGAAACACCGCCCAATAGTAGTGGTTGACGGGCAGGATAATCTCCGCCCGGCTGCTGTAGGCGCTCCCGGAGGCCATCAAGTTCGTGAACAGGAAGTACAGCCCCATCGCGGGCGCGCCCCATAAGGAGACCGCGCAGCGTCCTGGGTTCTCCTGTCGCAGCGTCCATTCCAGCACTGCCGCACCCACTGTCAGGGTGACGGAGAGGATACCGGCTTGTTCGTAGAAGCCGAAGGGGAGCAGTTGGAGCCCCAGGTAGAGGAAGAACCACCCCACGTTTCCCACGTCCAGCCAGTGCAGAAACACCCGTGCCGCTAACGCGGCGAAGAACATCCCCACCACGACCCGCGTGGACGCGGACATCCAGTAAGTGCCTTCCATTCCGAGGGGGAGCAGGGTCATCAGCACGGGGAAAATCGGCCCGACGCGGAAATAACGCTCCAAAATGTCCCAGAACAGCAGCGCGGTCAACGCCCAGAGCAGGGAGATCAGGGCTACGCCCACGATCATACAGCCAAACATACGGCCCCAGAGGAAGTAATCGGCTAACCCGGCCAGAGGCCGGGACGCTAACAGCCCGGTAAGCTCCTGGAGCGCGGCGAAACTGTCAGAGTTCAGGTAATTGTGGTACTGGATGTAGTCGTCCAGCTGGGGATAATACCGCACGCCAAACGCGCAGGCCCGAGCCATCAGGAGCAGAAACAGCACCACTCCGGTCCCTGTCTTCTCCCGCCAGGGCGTCTTCCGCTCAGACACAGGCAAAGACCTCCTTGTGGACTTGCGAGACCCGTACCTCCAGCCCCGGGAACGCGGCGGACAGCTGTTCCGCCAGAGGCCGGCACACGACGTTCTCCGTCGGGAAGTGACCGGCGTCCAGCAGGTTCAAGCCCATTGCTTTGGCGTCCAGGAACTGGTTGTACTTCAAGTCCGCGGTGACGAACGTATCACAGCCCGCGTGCAGCGCGTCGTCCAGCATGGAACCGCACGCGCCGCCGCCTACGGCCACCTTCCGGACTGGGCGGCCGCCGTCCGTGAACCGCACGGACGCGCTGCCTAACCGTTCCTTGACGAAAGCGGCGTACTGCGCCGCATTCAGGCCGGGGCGGTGGACCGTACCGGTCCGGCCTATGCCGTAGGGACGCCCTTGGTCGTCCTCTCCGGCCTGTTGGAGCGATCCGATATCCGTCAGCTCCAACGCCTGCGCCAGGCAGCTGTTGACGCCGCCTTCGGCGGCGTCCAGATTGGTGTGCGCGCAGATGGCGGCGACGCCGCCCTCCAACAGCCGGAGCAAGATCCGTCCGGTGACAGTCTCGTCGGTGACGGACTTCACCGGCTGGAAAATGACCGGATGATGTGCCACGATCAGTTCCGCGCCCCAACGCTCCGCTTCTTCCGCGACCTCCTCGGTGATGTCCAGAGACACCAGCAGTTTCGTTACGTTCCGGTTCCCCCGGCCTGCCAGAAATCCCGCGTTGTCGAACCCTTCCTGAATGCGGAAAGGCGCGATCTTGTCCAGGAATGCGAAAATATCCTTTACTTCTGCCACTGTTCCCACTCCTCTTTCATTTCCGTCAGCCCGCCGTAGACCGACGTCAGAAATTGACGGCGGGTATGTATCCCGCTGTCCTGACTTTGCGCCATACCTTCCAACGCCCGGCCGATTCGGGCGAGCCACTGATTCAGCCACGCGCCCCGTAATGGGACGTTTCGATTCTGCCCGGCCCACAGCTCCGCCGGACGGAGCGGGTCCATCTCCCCCGCCCGGACCAGAAAGGCGGTGTAAAGAGTCTCCCCTTCCTGAGCCAAGCGCTCTTCCTCAATCCGGAAACCGTTTTCCTGAAGCCATCCCCGCAGTTCCGGCATAGAAGACATTGGCTGAAGAATCAGCGTCTTGTCTGTCCAGTCACGCCAGGGGGCGTCTTTCAGAATGTGAACGATGGTCTCCCCACCCATCCCGGCAATGACAATCACATTTGCCTCTTTTGTATCCACGGCGCTTAGACCATCGCACAAGCGGAAATCAATACCGCTGCACTTCGCTTCCTGAGCGGTCTGAATCGCTCGATTCAGCGGCCCTTCCCGCAAATCGGCGGCAATGACGTGGACAAATTTCCGGTCCTTTTGGGGGTTCTGGAGCAGCCAGACGGGAAGATAAGCATGGTCGGTGCCCACATCCACCAGAGAAATGCCGTTGGAATCTGTGGGGATCATATCCGCGGCCATTCGGAGCCGTGGGGAGAGATGGACTTGTTTGCCGCGTGTTTCCGGCGGAAACAGCGTCCGGGCGAAGTTTCGGGCGGCTTGTTCCTTTTCCTCGTCCATAAATGGTGCCTGACGGCCCATATCCCGGCAACACAGCACGCCAGCGGCGTACAGGCCGCCATGTTTACAGAAACGTTTCAGCGCATCCTCCCACAAATCGGCGGCTTTCTCCTTCGGGTAGCCGCACGTGACGATGGACGCCAAACGTTTCCCCGCCAGCAATCTGGGGCCTTTCTGGCGGCCGTAATTTTTTGTACCGGCGTAGATGGCGCGGTCCAGCAACGCTTTCATGGGCGCGGTGCAGAAGAACGCGTAGATCGGCGTAGCCAGCACGATCACGTCGCTGTCGGCCATAGCTTGGAACACCGTTGGAAAATCGTCCTTCTGGACGCAGCCTAACCCGTCCAGGCAATCCTGACAGGTCATGCAGCCCAGGCAAGGCGCGATGGAGCGGTCATAGAGCCAAATCGTCTCTGTTTCCGCGCCTAAGGCGGCGCACTCCTGCAAAAAAGGCTCCAGCAGCGCGGCTGTGTTGCCGTTTTTACGGGGACTGCCCATTAAAATCGTCAATTTCATCCCGGACATCCTTTCTTTTCCAGCCGCCGGGCCGCAAAAAGCAGAGGGCGGGGTCTCCCCGCCCTCCTGAAGCTGGCTCACTCGCCGGCGGCGATCATCGCGTTGACCTTCGCCAACAGCTCGTCCACGTCCTGACCGTGGACCATGCAAGCCTGTTCCACCGTCTCGCCCCGCGACGCGGGGCAGCCCAGGCAGTGCATCCCGATGTTCATAAACAGGGGCGCGGTCTGCGGCGCAATGGTCAGGATATCGCCGATAATGGTGTCCTTGGTAATGGTCATAACTGGATTCCTCCGTTTTTCTCTGTGATGGGGATAGTATATCCTATTCCCGGTCATTTTGCAACGAGTTTTTCACCCTGAAACAGAAAAACTTTCCAACTGGGCGCTGGTTCTGCGCCGCATGGCGCGGACGCGGTCGTTCTCAAAACCAGCTTTCCACCTCGTCGCGGGCGTAGCAGCTGTTGAGGATATCCAGAAGCGCATTCGCGCTCATATGTTCCGGCAGCTCCAGGCGGCGCAGGAACGCCTGACGGCGTTTGAAGCTGTCCGGTCCGCCGGACAGCCCGGCGGCGAACAGATCGGCTTTGGTCAGCGGCGGCTCCTGACGCGCCAAAACGCGCGTTTCCTCCAAAAAAGTCGCTCCTGCCTGACGCAAAGCCTCCTCCAGCACCGAAGGCGGCATCCCTTCCACGCCTAACTTCCCCTCTTTCCCGGGGCGGCGTTTGCGGTGTTCCTTCCCGTAGCGGTCAGGGATGTAAGCGTGTTTGAGGTACCGGGCTGGAATCGCTCCTTTGATCCGGTTGCGGATGACGAAACCGGCTCCGTCGGAGTCCGTGAGAACGATCAGCCCCCGGCGTTGCGCGGCGCGGCGGAGAAGTGCCATCCGTTCCGGGTCTTTGAAGATCCCGAACCCGGCGGTCTCCAAAATCAGCGTGTCCGCCACCTGCGCCAGGGTGTTTTTGTCATACCGGCCCTCTACCACGATTGCTTCTTTGATGTAAAGCACGTTGTTCCCTCCTGTGGCGTTCAGACCGCGTGCGCCAGCTCCAACATCAACGCGGTCAGCAACGCTTGCGGTTCCTGACCGCTGGACTTGATCGCCAGGTCCGTCTGCCCGCAGCGCACCACCGCGCGGCGGCACCACTTCAGATCCAAACGGCGCGCGCTGGTCATCAGCTTCTCCGCCGGGTAGGGCTTGATTCCCCAAAGTCCGGCTACATACGCGCTGTTCTTCCCGTCCTCCAGAGCCAGCCGCGCCGAGTACAGCTGACGCATCTGCCGTCCCAGAAACCACATGATCCGTTCCGGCGCTTCCTGCATCTGGTACAGCTCCCCCAAGACCGCCATAGCCCGGTCGTATTTCCGCTCCCCGATGGCGTCGGTCATGCGGAAAATCACCGCGTTCAGCTGCGGCGTCGCGACCGCGTCGATATCCGCCCGCGTGATGTGCTTCTGTTTGGAGTACGCGCCGATTTTTTCAATCTCCCCCAGCAAATTCGTCATCAGGTCGCCGCACAGAAAGATCAGCTCCAAGGCCAGGCGGGAATCGATCTCCTTCCCCAGCGCACGGAAATGCCGCCGGACCCAATCGACCAAATCGTTCTGGTCCTGGCGCACGAAGTTTACAATCGTCCCGTACTGGTTCAACGCCGCGCCCAACTTCGTCCGGGCGTCTCCTTTATACTCCACGACGTCGTACACGAACGCTACCGTGCAGTAATCCGGCAGCTGCGAAAAGATACGGATGTACTCCGTCCGGTCCTGATCGCCCGCCTTGAACAGGTCGCAGTCGGTGACTAGCACCAGCGTGCGCTCCCCCATGACGGGCAGGCAATCCACTGCCGCTTCCAGCGCGCGGGGCGACATGGACCCTGCGGACAGCTCATGGAGATTGAACACGCCCATACCGCCGGTGAGGATCTGCTCATGCAGCTTGTTCAGGTAGTGATCCCGAAGGTAAGTCTCCTCCCCGTGCATCAGGTAGAGCCGCCCAGGCTGTCCCTGAGCCAGATCCTTTTTCAGCTGCTGAAACCCAGCCGTGTCCGGTTTTTTCTTCGGCGGCATACATATTCCTCCTGCTTTTTTGTATTCATCCCGCTTTGACGCGGATCACCGCGGTCCCGTTCTGATCGGTCCGGTAGATGTCCGCGCCAACGCGGCTCAAACGTTCCAGTGTCTCCTGCTCCGGGTGTCCGTAGCGGTTGTTCTCCCCCACGGAGATCACGGCAAGTTCCGGCTTTACCCGTTCCAGCAGCTCCTCCGTGTTGGACGACGCGGAGCCGTGATGACCGGCCACCAGCAGTTCGATGTCCGGCAGTTCGGCGCGGGCCAGCAGCAGTTGTTCCACCTCCCCGCTCATATCGCCGGTGAGCAGCGCGTCAAACGTCCCCACGCGGACCAGGACCGTCAGTCCTAACTCGTTCGTCTCCATCCCCTGCCCCAAAGGCGGGAAAATGGTCACAGGATACGTCTCCTTCATACGCACTTGCGTCTCCTCCCGAATGAACCAAACCGGGATCTCACGTGCCTGAGCCAGCTCCAGGATCTCCTGCCGCAGGCGGTCGTCCTCTTCCACGTCCGGCAGGGCGATGGCCGATACCGCGACCCGGCGCAGAAGTTGCGGGATACCATTGGCGTGATCGGCGTGGTAGTGGGAGACCACCAGCAAGTCTAACCGGTTCCGGCCCACGGACTGAATGTAATCGGCGGCGACATCTCCGGCGTTATCCGAACCGCTCCCGCCGCAGTCCACCAAAGTGAGGTACTGTCCGGTCCGCAGGAGAACGCTCTGTCCCTGTCCTACGTCCAGCACGACCGCGGTCAGCTCCCCGGACCAGAACTCCCAGAGGTTCATCCCGAAGCAGACGCATAGCGTCAGCCCAGCGGCGCACAGCGGCAAAACGAGCCGTTTTCTCCCCGGAGTCCCGAGCAAAAGCGCCAGCAGCAGGCAGAAAAACGCTGCCCAGGCGCGGTAGTAGAAGGAATTGAGCGAAACAGACGCCAGGGGAAGCTGACTCAACCCTTCCACGACCCGTTCCAGGTACCGGGCCAGCAGCGTCCAGGGGACCGCTAACACCTGCGCCGCGCCAGGCAGGAACACGCCCAACCCGCCCAGCAGCAGTCCGGCGGCAAATAACAGGGCCACTGCCCAAAGCGTGAGCAGATTGGACAGGGGCGCGATCAGGGACAGGCTCTGGAAATGGACGGCGGCCAGGGGTATGGTGAACACCGAAGCGCCCAGCGTAGCGGACAGCACGGAGGCCAGGAAGCGAGGCGCTGCCAGCAGCGCATAGACCAAGCGGGATTCTTTTCTCGGTTCCAGACCCAAGCGGTCCAGGAACCACCGCTGGATTGGGTCCGAGACCAGCAGAATACCGGCTACCGAGCCAAACGACAGCTGCAAACCCACATGGGCGGCGGCGAACGGGTTCGCCAGCAGGAGCAGGGCCAGCGCAAAGGCTAACGCGGTCGCGTCGTCGCGTTCCCGGCCCAGCAGGGGCGCGAGTTGAAGCAGCGCGATCATCACCGCCGCCCGCAGGACAGAAGGGGTATTGCCTGCCATACCGCAGAATACAGCGACGCTTGCCAGTATGAGGAAAGCGGTACTCCGCTTCCCGCGCCCCAGCAGCGCGGTGAGCATCGCGCTCAGGAACGCCAAGTGCATCCCGGAAACCGCTACTGTGTGGGACAGCCCCGTGCGTTGGAGGGACGTGGTGAAGCTGTCCGTCAAGTAGTCCCGGTTGCCTGTGACCAGAGCGCGGACCAACGCCGCGGCGTGGTCCGGGAAGGCCGCGTCGATGCCTTCTTTCAGCCTCTGCGCCAGCAGGGCGGGCCCGCACCGCAGAGGCGGTCTCTCCGGTCGTTCCACCTCCAGATGGCCGTAGGCTTGCGCTTGAAGAAACACGCCTTTAGCCGTGTAGTAGGTGATCTTCTCCCCGGAAAAGGTTCGGTTTGCTGCCGCGCATCGGGCCACTGTGGTCAGACGGTCCCCCGGTCGTACCGAAGTCCCTTGCTCGTCCAAATAGAGGACGGCGGTCTGTGGCATAGGCGCGTCTGTCTCCGCCCAAAGCAGAAGCGATACGCCATATTCTGTTTCCCGCGGGTAATCCGCCGCCGTGCCGGACAGACGCACGGTCCTTCCGTCCAACGCCTGAACGGGCGGCAGTACGACAGCGTTGTAGAGCGCGGTCCACAGCAGTCCCGCCGCCAGACCGCCGCAGGTCAAAGTAACCGCCAGTCCCCGCCGCTCCCGTCTTCCCGCCGTGCAGGCCAACACCGCGCAAATCAACGCCGCTCCAACGCCTCCCGGAATCCAGCAGAACTCCGGCAGAAGCAAGACCGTCACAAAGACGGCTCCGGAAAAGGAAAACCCTGCAATCGCCAGTTTCCGCACGGGCGTTCCTCCTCTCCCGACCCCTCAAGTTTGGGGGCAGATCTCTACCCGACCCCGCCCGCCTGAACGGCGGCTTCAATGGCGTCCTCCTCGGCCTGCATAGCCTTCAAGGTCATATCCAACAGCTTGTCCAGCTCCCAGCCCAGCAGTTCCGCGCCTTTGGCGATCACTTCCCGGGAACAGCCCGCGGCAAACTTTTTGTCCTTGTACTTCTTCTTCAGCGACTTCAATTCCATATCCGCCGTACTTTTGGAAGGGCGCATCAACGCCGCCGCGCCAATCAGACCGGTCAGTTCATCGCTGGCGAAAAGGACCTTTTCCATCTCATGCTCCGGCTTGATATCCACGCACAGCCCCCAACCGTGGCAGGCTGTGGCGCGGATCAAGTCCTCATCGAGTCCCGCCTGACGCATCAGCTCCTGACTTTTGACGCAGTGTTCCTCCGGCCAGCGTTCAAAGTCCAGATCGTGGAGCAGTCCCACGATAGACCAGAACTCCCGTTCCTCGCCGTAGCCCAACGCCTGCGCGTACCAATCCATAACATGTTCCACTGTGATGGCGTGGCGGAGATGAAACGTCTCCTGATTGTATCGTGTCAGCAGGTCCCAAGCCTGCTCTCGGGTTATCGTCATGATAGATCTCTCCTTCGTTCTGTTGAAAGAGACCGCCGTTCTGGCGGCTCTTCTTCATTATGACCCCGCCCAGGCGGTTTTGTCAATAGGCAGCCGACGGGAGCGGTACGCCGTGCGCGGGTCAAAGGGAAGGGCTGGCCGATTTTCGGCCAGCCCTTTTGGGTTTACTGTGCGGAGGGAACGCGGCAATTACTGCATTGCCTGGAACAGGAAGGTAACGATCTGCGCACGCGTGCAGACGTTCTCGGGGCTGAAGGTCGTGTCGCTGGTGCCGCTGGTGATCTTCTCGGCGACCGCCCAGCGGACCGCGTTGGTGTAGTAAGCGCCGTCGGCCACGTCCGTGAAGGGGTTCTCGGAAGCGGGCGCGGGACGATTGGCGTAAGCGTACAGGAACACGACCGCTTGCGCACGGGTCACGGAGGCGTCCGGGCTGAACGTCGTTGCGCTGGTACCGCTGGTGATGCCCTTCTCGACGGCCCAAAGGACGGCGTCGTAGAAGTAGTCGCCGGACTTGATGTCAGTGAAGGGGTTCTCGGACTTCTGCGCCTTGGGGGAACCGGCGGCTTTCCAAAGGAATGTCACCATCTGCGCACGGGTGCAGGAGCTGTCCGGGCTGAAGGTAGTCGCGCTGGTACCGCTGGTCACGTCGTTCTGCACAGCCCAGCGGACCGGCTCATAGAAGTAGTCGTCGTCTTCCACATCGACGAACGGGTTCTCCCAAGCCTGGGTCTCGTCGTAAC
>CANDKT010000031.1 GCA_947385365.1 uncultured Bacillota bacterium
ACGTTGGAGGACGTGAAGACCGGGGAGATCGCAGGCTTAAAAGAAAAAGCCGAGTCAATCGGCTTGGAACGTCTGGCGCAGAGCTGCGGCGCGGGCGCGCCGACGTTGGCGGACATCATCAAGGAACTCTCCAAACCAGGCCGGGACCCGCGGGACGAATTACCGCCGCCGGTTCTGCGGACCGGCGTGATGCAGGCCGGGGACTTGAAACCGGGTATGGAACTGCAAGGCGTCGTCCGGAACGTGGTTGATTTCGGCGTATTTGTGGACATCGGCGTGCATCAGGACGGACTGGTGCATAAATCGAACCTGCCCCGACGGGTCGGACATCCTTCCCAGCTGCTGGCCGTAGGCGACGTCATTTCTGTGTGGGTCGTCGAAGTCTCCGGGACGGAAAAACGACCGCGCATCTCGCTGACGATGAAGAAACCCTGAACGTTCCGGGCTTCATGGGTTCGGGAACACGGTGGACAAGTCGATTGTGCAATCCTCCAAAACGCCGACAGGAACGGAAGAACCCGCGCCATAAGTGGCAGCGGCATGGTACGCGCCGTCTTCCAGCACGTAGACCGACACGATACAGGAATCCAGATCAACGATCCAGTACTCGCGCACGCCGGCGCGTTGGTACAGGTTAAACTTCGTCAGCCGGTCGCGCCGCTGCGTGGACGGCGAAGTCACTTCTACCACCATGTCAGGCGCGCCTTTGCAACCGTGACCGTCCGTTTTGCTCGCGTCGCAGATCACGGACAGATCCGGTTGGACCACCACGGAAACATTCGCCGGGGCGTCGTCTTTTTCCTCGAACAAGCGGACGTCAAACGGAGCGGAATAGACCTTGCAGCGTTTCCCCACAAGGTAGTTGGCGATTTGACGGAACAACTCGCCGCTGACAATCTGGTGGGCGTTGGACGGCGAAGCCAATGCGACAGGCACGCCGTCATACAATTCATAGCGGGCGCTGTCGTCCCATTCCAGCAGGTCAGCGAATGAGTAGCGTTCTTCTTGCGGTAACGGAGCCATTATGCAGGACCTCCTTCTGTTGGCCTAAAAATACCCCACTTATTGTAACATATCCGGTCGCATTCGTAAACGGGCAAATAGCACAAAAAGCATCCGTTACGCTGAAACCGCGGGGATTTTCCCCGTGGAGCTGGCCGCTCCAGACGCGAACAAAAAATTTGCCGGAAAGGTGTACGCAAACGTACAACTTTCCGGCTTTTCCCGCCATTAGTAGAAGGACTTTTTGAGGAGGATTACTATGGCAGTTTTTCGCGCGGAGCATACCAAAAACTACACCGTTATGAGCAACTACCACCTGCGGGACGAGAAGGGCCGTCTGCTGGGAAGCGAGTACGTCATCCGGGAGCAGCCCCTTTTTTTGTTCCAATCTGCACAGGAGGAACCTACTAGGAAAAACCCAACGTTGGGGAATCAAACGCAATTAAATAAAGAGAAACAAATTACTGACCCACTAAGTAAAGATTCACTTCCCTTCCCCCTTCCCCCCCTCCAAAGCCCGGCTGTGGTTGAGGAAGCGAAGGAAGCGAAGCGAAGGAATTGCGAGAGGGAGAAGTTCGTCTGTCCGGAAGAACTGGACGATGACCGGAACGTGATCCGGGAGAACATCGGCTGCGCCGGTCTCGTGCGGGGACGTCCCTGCGACGCCCCCAGCTGGACGAGACGGCGGAAGCAGTCGGTTCCAAACCGGTCACGGTTCCAACGCCCGGAGCAGATTGACCATTTCGATGGCTCCCTGGGCGCAATCCGCGCCCTTATTGCCGGCCTTGGTCCCGGCGCGTTCGATGGCCTGCTCGATGGTGTCGGTGGTCAGCACCCCGAACAACACCGGCACACCGCTGTCCAACGACACGGACGCGACGCCTTTGGAGACCTCCGCGCAGACGTAGTCGTAGTGGCTGGTGCTGCCCCGGATGACCGCCCCTAACGCGATGACCGCGTCGAACTTCCCGCTTTTGGCCAGCTTCCCGGCAACCAGGGGGATCTCGAACGCGCCCGGCACCCACGCCACGGTGATGTCCTCCGGCCGGACCCCGTGGCGCAGCAGCGCGTCCTCGCAGCCGCTGAGCAGCTTGGAGACGATGAACTCGTTGAACCGCGCCGCCACAATCCCAATCCGTACCCCTTCCGCAATCAGTTTTCCCTCGTAGACGTTCATAAACGCAAACGCTCCTTTCGTTCGTCTCAGTAATCCACCCAGTGGCCCATACGCCGCTGTTTGGTGCGCAAATAGAACAGATCCTCTTCCGTGGCGTCCATCTGGATGGGCACCCGCTCCGCAATCTCCAAACCGAACCCGGTCAGCTGGTAAATTTTGTCCGGGTTGTTGGTCAGCAGACGCATGGTCCGGACCCCTAAGTCCCGCAGAATCTGCGCGCCGGTCCAGTACTCCCGCAGGTCCGGCGCGAAGCCTAACTTCACGTTGGCGTCCACCGTGTCCAAGCCCTGTTCCTGGAGCGCGTAGGCTTTGAGCTTGTTAATCAGCCCAATCCCCCGGCCCTCCTGGCGCATGTAGAGCAGCACGCCGCGGCCTTCCGCTTCGATCTGACGCAGCGCGGCCGCTAACTGCTCGCCGCAGTCGCAGCGGCGGGACCCGAACACGTCCCCGGTCAGGCACTCCGAATGCACCCGGCACAGCACGTCCCGGCCGTCCCCTAACTCGCCCTTCACCAACGCCACGTGGTGTTCCCCCGTCAGGTCGTTGACGTAGCCGTAGATGCGGAACTCCCCGAACCGCGTCGGTAATTTCGCGTCCGCCTCCTGCACGACGTGCTTGTCGTGGCGGCGGCAGTAGTCCTGGAGCGACCGGATCGGAAGCACTTTCAGCCCCCACTCCTCCGCTTTGCCCAGCAGTTCCGAGGTGCGCATCATCGTGCCGTCCTCCCGCATAATCTCGCAGCACAGGCCGACTTGGGTCAGCCCCGCCAGACGGCACAGGTCCACCGTCGCTTCCGTGTGGCCGTTCCGCACCAGTACCCCGCCCCGCCGGGCCGTCAGCGGGAACACGTGACCGGGCCGGCGTAAGTCCTCCGGCCGCGTGGCGGGGTCGGCGCACTTCCGGCAGGTGTACGCCCGCTCCTCCGCGGAGATCCCCGTGGTCGTGTCCGCGTGGTCCACCGACACCGTGAACGCAGTTGCGTGGTTGTCCGTGTTCACCTTGACCATCTGCTCCAGCCCTAACCGGTCCGCAATCTCCTGACTCATCGGCGTGCAGATCAGACCCTTCGCGTGGACCGCCATGAAGTTCACGTTCCCCGTGGTGGCGAACTGCGCGGCGCAGATCATATCGCCTTCGTTCTCCCGGTCCGGGTCGTCGATGGAGATGACGATCCGCCCGGCGCGAAGCTCTTCCAGAGCTTCCTCTACCGTACAGTAGGGGTGTTCCATAACCAAATGCCTCCTGTCAAAATCCGTTTTCCCGGAGAAGCTCCAGCGTCAGCCCAGACCCCGAAGGGGTCTTCTCCCGCGGTTGCAGCAGCTTCTCCACGTACTTCCCGATGAGGTCCGTCTCCAAGTTGACGGTATCCCCAGGTCTCTTCCGCCCCAACGCCGTAGCCGACGCGGTGTGCGGGATGAGCGAGACAGAGAAGCGGTCCGTTTCCACCGCGGCTACCGTCAAACTGACGCCGTCGATGGCGACGGAACCCTTCTCGACCACGTAGCGCAGCAGCTCCGGCTCGGCCCGGACCGTGTACCAGACCGCGTTGCCGTCCCGACGCGTCGCGGCGATGGTCCCGACCCCGTCGATGTGGCCGGAGACGATATGCCCGCCAAAACGCCCCTGAACGGGCATCGCCCGTTCCAGATTCACCGGACTGCCTGCCGCCAGCGCGCCCAACGCGGAACGGTTCAAGGTCTCGTGCATCACGTCGGCGGTGAACCCGCCGCGGTCCCGGCTGGTGGCGGTGAGACAGACGCCGTTCACCGCGACGCTGTCCCCGATCTCCAGACCGTCCAGCACCACGGACGCCCCGATGGACAGCACGGCGGAGTACGCGCCTCGCCGGACCCCGCGCACAACGCCGATCTCCTCAACAATCCCCGTAAACACTTTGGTCCACCTCCCCTTCGATCAGAAAGTCCTCGCCAACCGGCGTCACGGTCCAGCCGCGTACCCGGACCGCTTGGGCCGGGTACGCCACGCCGGTCCCGGCGACCGGAGACGGAGCCGTCCCGCCGAACAGCTTCGGGGCCAGGTAGACTTGGACGCGCTGCACGAGACCGGCTTCCAGCATGGCCCAGTTCAACGTCCCGCCGCCTTCCAGAAGCAGGCTGTCGATCTCCTCCGCGCCCAGGCGGTCCATCAAGGCGGGCAGATCCACCCGGCCTTCCCGCAGGGGCAGCTCCCAGACCTGACACCCGGCGGCTCGGTACGGCGCGGCGCGTCCCGCTCCGACCGGACCCGTGGCCAGGACGGTGGGAAACTCCCCCGCCGTGCGGACGAGCTGGCTGTCCAACGGGGTGCGCAAACGCGTGTCGCAGATGACCCGGAGCGGTTGTTTCCCGCCCTCCATCCGGCAGGTCAGCAGCGGGTCGTCCGCCAGCACGGTCCTTACCCCCGCCAGAATGGCGGCGTTGGCGTGACGGTCCCGGTGGACCTGTTCCCGCGCGGCCTCCCCGCTGATCCACCGGGACGCGCCGGTCCGCGTGGCGATCTTGCCGTCCAAGGTCATGGCGTACTTCATGGTCACGTAGGGCCGCTTGACCGTGATGTAGCGGAAAAACGCCCGGTTCAAACGGTCGCATTCCTCCCGCAGTACGCCGGTCTCCACCGCCACCCCGTGCGCTTGCAGTATCTCGATTCCCTTCCCGGCCACGAGAGGGTTCGGGTCCAGAGACCCGACGACCACCCGTCCAATCCCCGCCTCTAAAATCGCGTCGGTACAGGGCGGCTGTCTCCCGTGGTGACAGCATGGTTCCAGCGTCACGTACAGGACCGCCCCGGCGGGGGACTCCCGGCAGTCCGCCAGAGCCTCCCGTTCCGCGTGGAGCCCGCCCCGCCGTTTATGCCAACCCTGCCCGATGATCCGTCCGTTTTGCACCAGGACCGCGCCGACCATAGGGTTCGGACTGGTCCAGCCCGCGCCCTTCCGAGCCAGCTCCAACGCGAGGGTCATGTAATCTGCATCCGTCAAGTGTTCCGCCTCCCCACAAAAATACGGCGTCTTGGCTTGGAATCGTCAAGACGCCGTGGGAACGGGCGCAAGCGTCCCGGACCGCCGAGAAGCGAGACGCCCTGGAACAAATTTTGTTCCAGGGCGTGACGGCAGACGGCGCGGAGCAGAATACACCCGCGTTCGCACGATCTTCTCCTATCCGACTATACGGTCGGCCCCGGAATCTCACCGGGTCATGCCTGACGGCTTATGGGCTATACCACCGGTGGGGAATCGCACCCCGCCCCGAAGATCTGTATTGGATTTGGGTCCAGTATAGCGAACCGCGCCGCGCCTGTCAAGAGGGAAATTCGATTCCGTACAGCGGCGCATGGCTTGGAGCGCGGCGTCACTCATTTGAGTGGTCGCGGCGTTGTCGGCGTAGATCATAGCAAGTTCCTTTCCGGGCGGGGAACTTCCCCCAGCCCTTCGCATCGGAGCCAGTATATCCCTATTAACATACTTTGTCAATAGGTAATAACGCGCCGCGCACGCCCAACTCCTGAACGTGATCCCATCCCCCGGAGAGGGAGAGTACCGCTCCCGTAAGACGGACCCCCAAAAAACGTCCCGGAAATTGACCAAGCGTCTTTTTTGTGCTATACTATCCCCAGTACCAAACGAAACGGAGCGTTGCCCTATGCCAAGACAGTACCCGATCACCCCGCTGAGCGAACTGCCGTTGCGGAACGACTTCATGTTCGGACAGGTCATGCGTGAGGAGGACATCTGTAAGCTGTTCCTGGAAGCCCTGCTGAACGTGTCCATCCAGCAAATCCAATTCCTGGACCGGCAAAAAGACCTCGCGGACAGTTACGCATACCACGGGATACGGCTGGACGTGTACTTGAAGGATGAGTCCAACACCGTCTTCAACGTCGAGATTCAAGCGGACCGGCGGAACGACTTGCCCCGAAGAGTCCGGTTCTACCAGAGCGGCATCGACCGGAACGAATTGCCAAAAGGCGCGGATTACGCGGATCTTTCCGAGAGCTGCATCATTTTCGTCTGCGATTTTGATTGCTTCCACACCGGCAAAGCGGTAGCCGAACGGGTCTCGTTCCTGAAAGGAACCTCGGTGCCTTACGAGGACGGCTCCCATGTGTATTTCCTCAACAGCCGCTACACGGAAGCCAACGCCAGCAAACCGATTCTGGAATTTCTGGACCTGATCCGCACGAACGATATGGGACAGTTGTATGAAACGTCCTTAGGTCAAAGGACTCGGGAGCGTATGCTGGAAGTGCGCAGTGACAGAGAATTGGAGGTGTCATATATGACGTATGCGCAGAAAATGCGAGATGAACGACGGATAGGTTACGCGGAAGGCGTAGAGGATGGTATCGAAATAAATAAAAAAGAAACGGTTATCACGCTGAAGGGACGCATGGAACCCGCTGAGATTGCAGAACTCCTCAAAATACCTTTGGAACGGGTGCTGGACATTTTGAGTCAGTCCTAGCGGTTCAGGAAGTGGAGGGTGTTATGTATGACGTATGCGCAGAAAATGCGAGATGAACGACGGATAGGTTACGCGGAAGGCGTAGAGGATGGTATCGAAATAAACAAAAAAGACCTGGTTGTCGCACTGAAAGACTTGTTGGAACCTGCTGTTCTTGCAGAACGCTTCAAAATGCCCTTGGAACGGGTGCTGGAAATTCTGAGCCAGTCCTAGGGTTTGAGGTATCGTAATATGACGTATGAACAAAAGCTACGGGATGAATACCGGATCGGTTATGCGGAAGGTTATGCGGAAGGTTATGCGGAAGGAATCGAACTGGGGAAAATAAAGGGACAGAAAAAAGTGGTTGCCGCGCTGAAAGGGGTATTGGAACCCGCGGAGATAGCGGAGTGCTTCAAGCTGCCCTTGGAAGAGGTGCTGGAGATTCTGAGCCAAGCCCAGGCGTAGAAAAAAATACGGGGCGGGAAAAATTTACTGCTCTGCCCTCTTGCATTTTTGACTGAGGCGGGGTAAAATAGGGCTATCAAAACGTCCCGCACGGGACGCGCCGGATTCCGGCGCAGTAAGGAGAGCCTGCATGAGCGAAGAGTTCGGCCCTGATTTTATCACGCTCACCGATGAGAACGGCGACGAGTTCGAGTTGGAGCTGGTGGACAGCCTGGAACATGAGGGCGTCACCTACTACGCGATGTTCCCCGCCGTGGCGGAGGACGAGGAGACCGGCGAACCGGCGGATGTGGATGCCGATGACGAGGAATATGGCCTGGTCATCATGAAGGTCATCCAGGAAAACGGCGAGGAACTGCTGTCCACCCCGGACAGCGACGAGGAATTAGAGACGATCTACGATCTGTTCATGGAACGCTTCTTCCAGGAGGAAAACGACTGAACCGTTCGCAGTAACCCAGTGTATTTTTTTCCTGCTCGGTGCGTGATGGGTTTCTTTTAAACCCACATCTCTGAAACGGGACGCTCCCTCACGGCGCGGCTTGCAGGCCTCCCGGCCCCCTGCGAGGTCAGCTGGAAGTTGGAAGCAGAAAAACGTCGTGGAAGCGACCCACCTGCCACTTCGTGCAGGTTTTAATTGGGCCCACACGGCCAGAGCGGGGTCTAAAAAACACTGGAACTGGGCCGCGGCGTATGCCGCGGTCTTTTTTTGCCCCGGCGGAAATGCAAAAAAAGTGTAAAATCTACCGGATTCTTGCGCGGCGGCACTTGCAAGACAGGGGAGATTCTAGTATAATGTGCAGGTACGCGGCCAGAGGCGCGGCCCGGACAGCGGAAACCTGTCCGGAGCTTTACGACAACGAGAGGACTGAACAAATTTTGAGTGCATCCAGAGAAAAGAAAAGCCGACAGGACGAAACCGTCCAAGGACCTTCCGCACGTGAGCAGAAACGTCGGAAAGAACAGCAGGAAGCACACCGCAGTAACGTGCGGTACGCCGTCGTCGGAGCGGTGTGCGTGGCGTTAGCCGCGCTGGTCCTGGCGTGGAACGGCGGGCTCTTCCACCGTACCATCCCCGCCGCCAGCGTGGACGGCGTGAACTACAGTGCCGCCGATGTGGAGTACTACTATAACTCCGCCCGTTCCGGGACGGTCAATATGTATATGTCCTACTTCGGCTCCGCCCCCTTCGACCTGAACACTTCCACGAAAAGTCAGGTGTTCAATCAGGAAACCGGCGAGACTTGGTTCGATCAGCTGATGACTCAGGCGAAGCAGACCATGACCGAAAACACAACCTTAGCCGAGCAGGCCAAAGCCGAAGGCTACACGCTCTCCGAGGACGGCCAGGAGACCATCGACAGCGTCCTGGAAAGTTTGGAGACAAACTGGAAGGACGGCGGCTATCGGAGCCGGAACGCGTTCCTCCACGCCAACTACGGCCCCTACCTCTCCTATAACCGCTTCGTGGAACTGCTGACCCAGGACGTGCTGGCCGAGGACTACGCCAACTCCAAACGCGACGCGTTCACCTACAGCGATTCGGATTACGAGACCTATTACCAGGAGAATAAGGACACGCTGGATTCCTTCACCGTCACGCAGTTCCTGGTCCAGGCGCAGGTGGAGACCACCGACAGCGAGGGCAAACAGATCGAGATGACCGACGAGGAAAAGTCCGCCGCCTTGGAAGAGGCGAAAACCGAAGCGAAGAGCTTGGCCGAAACGCTGAAGCTCCAGCTGGAAAACGACGCCTACCCCGAAGCGTTGGTGTTGCAGTACAACGACCAGATCACCTCCTACTTCATCTCCCGGAAAATGAACGGGTCCTCTCTGCCCAGCGCGTACAGCGAGTGGGTCACGGACGCCCGGCAGAACGGAGACGTCACGTTGCAGGAGTACGACCCCAGCACGGGGACGTCCTACAACTATTACGTGGTGCGCTTCGAGGGCCGGGAACGGGACGAGACGCCTGCGCATGACGTCCGGCACGTCCTGGTGGCCGCCGAGACCGACGAGGGAGCTTCCGAACCCACCGAGGCGCAGTACGAAGCCGCGAAAACCAAAGCGCAGGAACTGCTGGATCAGTGGAAGTCCGGCGAAGCAACCGAAGACAGCTTCTCCGCTCTGGCGGAGGAAAACAGCGCGGACACCGGCAGCGCCGCCAACGGCGGTCTGATCGCCAACGTGACCGCGGAGTCCGGTTACGTGGACACGTTCACGGACTGGACGCTGGACCCGGCCCGGAAGAGCGGCGACACGGGTTTGGTGCAGAACACGGGCAGTTCCACGAAGGGCTGGCATATCATGTACTACGTCGGCCCGAAGGACCCCATGTGGAAACAGAGCGCGGATTCCGCTTTGCGCAGTCAGGACTATTCCGACTGGCGGGAGAAGGCTCTGGAGGGCCATGAGGCGGCGGACGCGTTTGGCGCGCGCTTCGTCACCGGCTGATCGAGACACGAACCCCTGGACCGCCTCGCGCTCAGAAGCGGAGCGGTCCAGGGATTTTACTTTGAGGACACTAAAAACTCCGAGAGGCGGGCGGAAGGAAATGAGGAAATCCCTATGCGCCGTGCTGGTCTGGGTCGTTTTGCTGAGCGGCTGCGCGGGAGACGGTACGGAAAACGCTCGGTTCCGGGTGGTCTGCACGACGTACCCAATCTACCTGTTCGCGTCCGCGCTGACGTCCGGGGTGGAGGGCGTCGCGGTGGAACGGCTGGACACCGGCAGTACAAGCTGTCTCCACGACTACACCCTGTCGGTGAACGACATGAAGAAGCTGGAACAGGCGGACGTGATCGCGCTGAACGGCGCGGGCCTGGAGGAGTTCCTGGAGGACGCGCTGGCGGCGTCCCGCGCGCAGATTGTGGACTGTTCCCAGGGAATCGAACTGTTGGAGAACCCCTCCCACCACCACGAGGAGGAGGACGAACACGGACACGATCACGGACATTGGGACC
Source organism: uncultured Bacillota bacterium (assembly GCA_947385365.1). Lineage (GTDB taxonomy): Bacteria > Bacillota > Clostridia > Oscillospirales > Oscillospiraceae > Lawsonibacter. Next base: position 10,050 of record CANDKT010000031.1, read on the forward strand.
CACACTATTGGATGGACTTGGACAACGCGCGGGCGATGGCGGCGAATCTGCGGAACCGGTTGATTTTGCTGGACCCGGACCACGCGGCGGAGTACGAGGACAACGCGCAGCGGACCGATGAAGCGCTTGCGGCGTGCCAGCGGGCCGCGGAGGAGGTCTGGGCGGAGTACGCGCCGCGGATGGAGACGCCGCCTGCGCTGATTACGTTCCACGATGGGTTCCGGTACTTCGCCGAGTCGCTTGGGGTGGAGCTGCTGGCGTCCATCGAGGAGGAGGCGGGCAGCGAGGCCAGCGCGAAGGAGATCGTCGAGATCACAGGGCTGGTAAAGGAGTACCGCCTGCCGGTGATCTTCACGGAAGTGAACGGCTCCGACGCCACCGCGCGCGCGGTGGCGCGGGAGACGGGTTGCGACGTGCAGGAACTGGATATGCTGATGGACGGCCCGGACGTGTCGGGACTGGAACCGGAAGAGGTATGCGACTACTTCCACTACGGGCGGAACGTGGAGACGGTCATCAACGGCTTTGCCGGAAAGAAGGAGGCGCACCCGTGAGGAAGATCAAACATGGGAAGCTGTCGTCCAACTGCGCAGACAGCTGCTGCTTGAAGCTGGACGGGCTATCGGTCCGATTGGAGGGCGACTCCATTTTAGAGGACGTGTCGTTCCACCTGCACTGCGGGGAGATCGTCGCGCTGATCGGCCCCAACGGGGCCGGGAAATCCACGCTGTTCCGGAGCATCCTGGGACAGATGAGCTATAAGGGGACCATCACGTTCTCCCCGGCGGGCGGTCCGGCGATCCGGCTGGCGGACGGGACGGTGACGGGCGGTACGCGGCCTCTGGTGGGCTACGTGCCGCAAGCGCCCAGCTTCGACCGGGGGGACCCGGTGTCGGTGCTGGACTTCTTCACGGCGGCGACCGCGAAATGGCCGGTGTGGCTGCCGGTGCCGTCCAAGTACCGGACGCGTGCGGCGGCGTGCCTGGCGCGGGTCCACGGCGAGGACCTGCTGGACCGCCCGATGGGCGTCCTGTCCGGCGGGCAGCTTCAACGCGTGCTGCTGGCGCTGGCTCTGGAACCGGTGCCGCACATCCTGATTTTGGACGAACCGCTCTCCGGGGTGGACATCGAGGGCGAACATCAGCTGCTGGAGATGCTGGACGAGCTGCGCACGCAGTACGACCTGTCCATCTTCCTGTCCACGCACGACTTCGCGACGCTGGGGCAGTTCGCGGATCAGGTGATTCTGCTCAACCGCCGGGTGCTGAAAGCCGGGCCGCCGGACGACGTGCTGTCCTCCCCGGAATTTTACGAGACCTTCCACTTACGGATGGGAAAGGGGGGCGCGGGATGAACGTCTGGTACGGGTTGCTCGGACTGCTGCCGTTCGAGTGGGCGCAGCCGGGACAGATGTACTTCATGAAACACGCGCTGTTAGCGGTACTGGTCGTCACGCCGCTGTTCGGTCTGCTGTCCACGATGGTGGTCCACAGCCGGATGTCGTTCTTCTCCGACGCCTTAGGCCACTCCGCCTTCACCGGCATGGCCATCGGAGCCATCTGCGGCTTCCGGGAACCTACCTGGGCGGCGGTGATCTTCGCGCTGCTGTTCGCGCTGCTGTTCAACGTGGTCCGCCGGCGCGCCGCCTTGGCCAGCGATACGGTCATCGGTGTGTTCTCCTCCACCGCGGTCGCGCTGGGCATTTTCCTGTCCACCTTAGGGGGACGCTCCTTCACCAAATTCAACAGCCTGCTCATTGGCGACATCCTCTCTGTGGAACCCGCTAAAATCGCCCTGCTGGCGTTGATTTTATTGCTGGTAGTTCTGTTGTGGACGGCGTCGTTCAATCAGCTGATGCTCTCCGCCGTACACCCCGCTCTGGCGGACAGCCGGGGGGTCCGGGTGTTCTGGCAGGAGACCGTCTTCTCTATGGCCATCGCCGTGGTGGTCACGCTGTCCATGACTTGGGTCGGACTGCTGGTCATCAACTCGCTGTTGGTTCTCCCGGCGGCTTCCGCCCGGAACGTCGCCCGGAATATGGCCCAGTACCACTTGATTTCCGTACTGGGAGCGGTCCTGTCCGGCATTGCCGGGCTGATGACGTCCTACTACGCGGGCGCGTCCGCAGGCGCGGCGATCACGCTCTACTTAGCGGTGTGGTTCGCGCTGACCTTCACGTTCCGGAAGAAATAAGAATCGTCTTCTCCCCCGGAGGGGAGAAGACGATTTTCGTTTGCGGGGACGGGTTACTTCCGGTTGCCGAAGTAGCTTTTCGTCGTGGAGGCGACGACGCCGGACAGGAGCAGCAGCGCGACCAGGTTGGGGATCGCCATCGCGCCGTTGAGGGTATCGGAGATGTCCCACATGAGCTGACCGGACCCGGTTGCGCCGACGATGCAGAACAGGACGAAGATGACCTTGTAGGCCAGGACGAAGGTTTTGTTCTCGTTGGAGAGGTAGCCCCAGCAGCGTTCGCCGTAGTAGCTCCAGCTGAGGATGGTGGACAGGGCGAAGAAGACGAGGCTGATCTGGATGATGGTGCCGCCGAGTTCGCCGGGGAGGATGGAGTTGAAGGCGGCGACGGCGGCGGCGCCTTTGGAGGCGTAGGAGGCCAGCGCGTCCGCGCCCAGCTCGAAGCCGGACAGCAGGACTGCCAAGGAAGTGATGGTGCAGATGACGATGGTGTCGATGAAGACCTCGAACACGCCCCAGATGGCCTGATCGCAGGGTTCCTGGGAGGAGGAGGCGGCGTGGGCGATGGGGGCGGAGCCGAGGCCGGCCTCATTGGAGAACACGCCGCGGGCGAAGCCGTTTTTCATGGCGACCATGATGGCGTAGCCGAAGACGCCGCCGCCGACGGCTTCGAAGCTGAACGCGCTGGTGAAGATGGCGGCGAAGGCGGCGGGGATTTCGGTGATCCGCAGGACGATGACGATGAGTCCGGCGAGGATGTAGAAGATGGCCATGAAGGGGACCAGGAGGGAGGTGACTTGGCCGATCCGTTTCACGCCGCCGATCACCACGATGGCGACCACGACGGTCAGGAGGATGCCGCTGACCAGGGGGTCCAGGCCGAACAGGCCGTTGAGCGCGCCCGCGATCTCGCTGGACTGGGCGATGTTGCCGATGCCGAAGGAGGCCAGGCCGCCGAGGACGGCGAAGAGGATGGCGAGGAACTTCCAATTTTTACCCAGGCCGTTTTCGATGTAGTACATGGGGCCGCCTTTATGGACGCCGTCGGCGTCGGTGTTGCGGAATTTCATGGCGAGGGCGATTTCGGAGTACTTGGTACACATACCGAAGAAGGCGGAGATCCACATCCAGAACACCGCGCCGGGGCCGCCGATGAAGATCGCGCCGGTGACGCCGGCGATGTTGCCGGTGCCGACGGTGCCGGCCAGAGCGGTGGTGACGGCTTGGAAGGGGGTCAGGTTGCTGCCGTCGCTGCTCTGTTTTTTGGTGAACAGGGACCCGATGGTATTTTTCATGATGTAGCCGAACCAGCGCACTTGGACCCAGCCGGTCCGGAAGGTCAGGAACACGCCGGTGCCGACCAGGAGGGCGAGCATGATCGGCCCCCAGACGAAGTTGTTGATCGCGCTGTTGATTTGGGTAATGGTTTCTAACATAAGCAATCCTCTCCCTTTTCCGCGGACGTCGAGCCTGAAAGCGCAGAACGGGAAGTGCAGCCGAAGTCTGCGCCTCCCGAAAAAAATGGAACAGCGTGCGCGTATCGGGGACCGCAGGTCCCTGACACGGGCGAAGCCGTCTCTGTCCTTTTGCCTGAGAGATTGGTCCGGCTTACGCCGGACTTTGCACCTTCGGCCCCCGCAGCGGGTGTCTCCAGAGCGCCATCCGTCCACAGTCCTGGTACCTGAGAGCGTCACACCGTCGGTGGGCTGAGGGGTTCCTCAACCGCTTTTCTGTGGACTTCGTCTGGCTTATTGATTTGTCCGCATGATGAAGACAATTATACACAATCAGAGGACGTTTTGCAAGCGGAATCAAGTAAAAAAACAAATTTCATCCCTTTTGACGAAAAGCCGCGGGTTTGGGGGGACATTTTCCCCTAAGCGCACAGGGGTTTCAGAGCAGAAGGATTGATCTCGCGCAGGTCATGACTCAAAGTAGTCCTCTCCATTCTGTTCCGCTTCCGCTTCCAGGGCGCGGAACGCCCGTGTCAGACGCCAGATCAGGATCAAGTCGCTGATGCCGTCGTAGATGAGGGAGCAGCCGATGAGCATCGTCAGGGCGGCGAACGCGCCGAAGGGGTTGACCAGGACGACCAGTCCCAGCAGCATGGTCAGGACCGCCAGCAGCAGGTCCAGCCACCAGCGGGTCCAACGCTGCCGCAGCAACGCGAACGCGCCTTGGAGGTCGACGAGGCCGTGGAACAGCAGCACGGCCCCGAAGATGTACTGCACGAGGACGACGACGGAAGCGGGGTTGGTCATGAGCCACACGCCCAGGGCGCATAGGACGACGCCGGGCAGGGCGAGTAAGATGGAGGGCTGTTCCAGCCGCCGGGCGATCCAGCCCAGCAGGTAGATCAAGCCGGTGACGAAGAGCGCGATGCCTAGCAGCAGGCAGAGGAAATTGACGGAGTGGTCCGGCCAGAACACCAGCAGAAGTCCCAGCAGGATTGTAATCAGAGCCGCGGCGATACTGCTGCGCCGTTGTGCGTGGAGGATGGTCCGCATGAGAAGCACCTTCCTTTCTGCTGTCAGTATAGCATAAAACGGCGTGCAGCTCAAGGAAAGATTGGCTTACAGGTTTGTTTTTTGGTTCAGGGCCGCGTCTTCCAGCGTTTGAGCGTGGGGAACCAGGCGCGCATATTGGCTTCCGCCTGTTCCTGCGGGCCGAGGGGGAAGCCGTGTTCCGCGTTGAACTTGAGGTTGAAGGCGATCATGTCTTCCATTGTGGCGTCGGGGGCGGTGAACGCGCCGTTCTGGTAGCAGTAGCGGCAGTAGTCCGGGCTGAGCGTCCCGTCGGCTTGCGTTCCCTGGTCTTCCGGGTTGTCCAAGGGCATCATACAGCACTGGCAGAAGCGGCGTTCTTGCATTTCGTTCATAATAAAAAACCTCCTTTTGTCTGGAGCGGTCCATTCGGACCGTTCCGGTGACATCAGGATACGCCGGAAAACCTGACAGGGTCTGTCAAGTTTTATAGCGCGCCGCTAATTTTTCTGCTTCCCGCGCCACGGCCTGACGCCACGCGTCCGGGGCGAGGATTTCCAGGCTGTCCCCGAAGGACAGCAGGAAGGATAACAGCCAGTCGTTTTCAGGGAAAACGCATCGGACCAAGAGGCGGCCGTTCTGTTCCTCAAAAATCTGCCGGGGGCTGAAGTAGTCCCGCACGCGCCAGGCGGCTTGCGGCGCGAAGCGCAGGACCAGCGCGGCCATAGGGCAGTCTTCCGCGGAAACGGGGTCGATTTCCGGCGGGCCGGGCCGGGGTTGGAAGCGGGTCTCTTCCATCCGCGGGTCCTCCATACGCGCCAGCCGGAAGGTACGCCACGCCTCCCGGAGCAGGCAGAAGGCTTGCAGGTACCAGCAGCCGGACTTGAAGACGAACCGGACCGGTTCGGCGCGCCGTTGGGTACGTTCTCCGGCGGAACTGTAGTAGGTGAACGCCAGCACGCGTTGGTTCAAGATGGCCTGTTTGATTTGGAGAAACGCGGTTTTTTCGGTCTCGCCGCTGCCCCAGTCGTGGAAGTCCACCTCCAACCAACCCGCGCTGTCCCGGCGGAAGAGGGCGGAGAGGCGGGCTAAGGTGTCTTTGGCGTCGGCCGCCTGCGTGGCCAGCACGGCTTGGAGCGCGAAGAGCAGCTCGTCCTGTTCCGCCGGGGAGAGCAAGGCGCGGTCCAGGACGAACTGTTCCATCAAGCAGATTCCGCCGTCCCGACCCTGCCGGGTGTAGACGGGGATACCGGCGGCAGAGAGTGCGTCCACGTCCCGGTAAATGGTACGTTCTGATACCTCGAAGCGCTGGGCCAGTTCCTTCGCCGTGAGGGAGCCTTTCCGCTCCACAAGCAGGTAGAGGAGCTGAAACAGGCGGCTATTTTTCATTTGGCGGCGTCGGTAGCGGGGGGACACTGAATCTGTTCCAGGATTTCGCCGATTGGGCCGGAGAGGATCAAGTCGGCTCTGCTGTCGTAGGGGGTGGGGCACTTGTTGATTAGCACCAACCGCCGTCCGGTGTAGTAGCGGACCAGGCTGGCCGCCGGGTAGACGGACAGGGAGGTGCCGCCGATGAGGAGCAGATCAGCGTTTTGGATATCCCGCAGCGCGTTGTTGAGTACCCGGTTGTCTAAGGATTCCTCGTACAGCACCACGTCGGGTTTGACGATGCCGCCGCATTCGCAGTGTGGGACGCCTTTGCTTTTGAGGATGAACTCCACGGGGTAGGCGCGGCGGCAGCGGGTGCAGTGGTTGCGGTGGACGGAGCCGTGCAGTTCCCAGACGCGCTCGGACCCGGCCAGCTGATGCAGGCCGTCGATGTTCTGGGTGACGATGCTGCGTAAACGTCCCGCCCGTTCCAGCTGCGCCAATTTTAAGTGTGCCGGGTTGGGTTTGGCGTCCAGGCAGAGCATTTTGTCCCGGTAGAAGCGGTAAAATTCTTCCGGCTGGGCCTCGAAGAACGAGTGGCTCAAAATTTCCTCCGGCGGGTAGGCGTAGTGCTGGTTATAGAGTCCATCCACGCTGCGGAAATCAGGGATACCGCTCTCCGTGGAGACGCCGGCCCCGCCGAAAAACACGATATTACGGCTTTCGTTGAGCCATTGCTGTAGGGTACGGATTTGATCAGTCATGGCGCGTCCTCCCAATATTCAGATTTGCCGCTTGAGCGGCGATAGCTTCATTATACGCCCGGGGCCGGGCCAAAGGCAAGCGTGGAAATACAGAAGCCGGGATTGTCAAGCTCCGCGTTCCTACAGAAAACGGCCCTGACTTTCAAAAGTCAGAGCCGTTTCGCTCAAATGTTCCCTTTGATGATTTTCTCTAAAAATTGGTGTGTCTCTTTGGATGAAGTAGAATCAAATTCGCAACATCTGCGCAACAGTGCTTCTCCATCCATTTTGATTTCCTAACTGAAAACTTATGATACGCGTGTACAGGTATATATTTTATCATCCTCCGTATAACAGAACTGATTTTCAGAAATATTCAAGATTTCTTTCTCGGAGTAATTCTCCTCACTATCACTGAAGTAATACCGTCCATCCTTATAGAAGATTACAAGTCTATAGTTGTAGAACTTATCACCATTGGAATAATGATGAGTTTTATCGAGAGTCACGTCGCCATCTTGAATCTTAATAGTATAGTTATAGTTATAAATGGTATGGTTTCCGGAGGTATTCCAGGTTCCTTGCAGAGTCAGTAACGTTTTCATTTGTGGCAGATCCATTAGTTCATTTTTGAGCGATTCATTTTCAATTTTATCAGAAATACGGTTATATATAGATGCAAGATTGTGACTCCAACCATCATCAAAATCAATCCTTTTGATATCACAGTATACGGCTCGTTCAGCTTGTTCAGCTGAATCCCGATAATCTCCGAGTGCCGTAAAAGCAGCGATGGCCCCTTCATAGTCTTGCAAAGCCAATAATTGTTCAGCAATTCCATATGCCCGTTCAGCCGAATCTTGATAATCCCCGAGTGCCGTAAAAGCGGCAGCGGCTCCACCATAGTCTTGCTCAGCCAATAATTGTTCCGCTGCTACATACGCTGCTCTATCAGCCGAATCCCGATAATCTCCGAGCGCCGTAAAAGCAGTAATAGCTCCTTTGTAGTCTTGCTCAGCCAATAATTGTTCAGCTGCTACATACGCTGCTCTATCAGCCGAATCCCGATAATCTCCGAGTGCCGTAAAAGCAGTAATGGCTCCTTCATAGTCTTGCTCAGCTAATAATTGTTCAGCTGCTTTATATTTGTTCGCTGGAATAATCACTTTTTGGACAACCATAGGGGCTGTAATTCCAATCACAATGGCAATCGTAGCAATAATGGCAATACGCTTCACCTTCTTGAGTACAGCGCGCTTTTTTTCTCGCTGACGTTCAAGAGCCTTTCGTGCCTCTTCCGCCCTTCTCTCTTGCTTCTGACGTTCCTCTTCCGCCTTCCTCTCTTGCTCCTGGCGTTCCAATTCCTCCTGCGCTAAACGAGCATCTTTTTTCCTTGTTAGCTCTTTTAGGTCGAGCGCAGACAGAAGTTTAGCCGTTTCTCTGCCGCACTGATGGCATACTCTGTCCTTGGATAGATTTACTGCGCCACAAGTGCATAGGAATAAATGGTCAGATATCACGGGAACGTATTCGCAATTTTTTCCGACTTCAACGGCGTATTGCTTCTGCAATTCAACGTCCGGAAATATATCCTTGATTCGTTGCCTGTTTGAAGAAATTGATTTCCATTTACCACCAGAATATTGCCATACTGTTTTGTCTCCAAATACCGCTTGTGTGACAGAAACAACGATTTTCCGCGTTGTGCTGTCAGGCAAATAAATCGGGGTTTGGGAACCAAAGTATCTCCCACGGAGTACTGCAAGATCTAAGTAGGAGTAATTTTCTACACCAGCCACTTCTGCTCCGCTGGGGTCAAAAGCCTGAAGGGAAACTTTACAGGCAACTAATTGTGACTGACTCAGATTTTGCAATTTCAACTGTACCAGAATTTTTTGATTTTGGTTGTCTTTGAGCAGTGCGCCTGCTGTAATCAATACCGGCGCGCCATTTGTATATAAGTTTTCTGGAAGCGTGTACAATCGGGTGAACCGTTCGCTCATATTTTCCCCGCCTCCTAAAGTTCCGGGAGAGTATCGTCATCCGTTCTTGCTGCCGGACTGCTGTGGGCATTTCCGGATTTTTGTATGGAACCTTCCCGGTTTCGGTCAGGAAGCGCAATAACCATAGCCCATCCGATTGCGCCAAGCCAAAAACACCACCCCAAATATCCTGTGTGTCCTTTCATCTTCGCGATTGCCTCAAATTTCATTGCGACAAATATGTTTATTGCCAAAGAAAAAGAAATAATAAGAAATATAATGATGTATCCCAAAAACTCATCTCCTTTACAGATTATTGAAACGTGTACTTTTTTGTAAGTCAACCCCACGTTTCAAAATTTCCCATTTTCCTATTGAAAACCAAACATTTTTCTGCTATACTATATTGTAGAAAGGAGGCTCGGGGGTTTACAAAAAAGTACACTTTTTTGTAAATCCTCCTTCTTTTGGCAAGGGAGTTTTCGCATAAAAATTACGGGCCGTCTGCGGTTTGCACACCGAAGACGGCCCGATTTTTTTATTTTGCCCCGCCGGAGCAGCGGGAGGAGGAATCATAGATCTGTCACCAGCCGGTCCAGGAGTTTTCGGAGCGGTTCGGCCAGGACCAGAGCCAAGCAGAAATTGCCCAGGCAGTGGAGCAGATCGAAGGGGATGCCTGCGAGCCAGTAGGAGACCGCCGCCCAAGGGCCGCCTGCCAGGTAAGGCAGCGCGCACAACGCGCCGAAGCTCAACCCGAACGCGCCGCTGGCGACGGCCCAGGTCCAAGACCCGCTATGCGGGTCGAGGCGCAGCACAATCCAAGCCCATAGGGGCCAGACGTAGAGGTAGCTGACCCACCACAGGCCGAAGCCGAAAATTAAGCCTTCCAGTACGGCGAACGGGAAGAGGATGTAGAAGACCTTCCGCCGGAGGACCAGGGCGTAGACCAGGACCAGCAGGGAAACCGGTTCGATGTTGGGCAGGAAGGCCATAGCCATCTGGAGGACCACCAGAAGCGCGGAGAGCATCGCGGACAGCACGACAAGCCGTCCGGGCGAGAAGTTCCGGTCCATGCGGTCAGTAGACGGACAGGGTCAGTTCGAAGTGGTCGCCGTCGGCGATAGGGGTGGAATCCGCGCCGGTCTCCAGACGCTGGCCGTCCTTGGTGATGCACCACCATTGATTGCCTTGGACGGCTTCGCCGTCCACCTCGGTGATGAACAGACCGTAAGCGCCTTCCTCACCCTTGACCAAGCCTTCGGCGGACAGCACCTCGCCCAAATAACCGGCGTCGGTGGTGTAGCGAAATTCTTTGGTGCTTGCGTCGCCGTGGACGACTTCCACGACGATGGACTTACTTCCTGCCTGAGACCGCGGGGCGGTGACGGCCCATAATCCCAGCATCAGCGCCGCGAGCAGCACAAGGACCGCTACAGCCGCAAACGGTACGTTCTTTTTCTTGGCGGGCACACCGCCGTTGGTTTGTTCCATCGTGCAGCTCTCCTTACCAGATTGTAATAAGCCCGATGTTTTGCAGGAGCGTTTTCACCTGCGTGAAACGTTCGTAGTAGTCGCCGGAGACGCAGGTGTAGCTTACTTGGTTGGCGTCCAGCAGCTCCTTGATCTGCTGGCTGTACCGTTCCCGGTCTGCGGCGATGGTCTCGTTGCGGGTCCCGTCCTGCACGAACGCTACGGTCGGTTCCAGAAAAACAACCAGGTCCCATTCGGTGATTTCATGAATCGCTTCCGCGAGTTTTGTACATTTCTCGATTTCCTCTTGATTGGACAGAAGAAAATGCGCATAAAAAAGAGTCGTGATTGCATCCGTATCCACAAACAGGACTCGATTGGTTCTTTTCAGGGCGTCCATCACGTTGACCCGCTGCCGCAGGAGGTTTTCGTAGAGGTCCCCGGCGTTCATGAACGCTTCGCCTCCGGCATACGCGCAGGTATCCCGGCCCACCTCGCTGACATAGTTCGTGTTGTAGGCCAAGGCGAGATTCTGCACCAAAGTCGACTTGCCCGTACTTTCTCCCCCGAGAATCAGAACTTTTTTCGCATAGTAAGGCTTGCAGACCTCCGGGATGTAGTCCCAATGTGTGACCGCCCAATCCCTGATTTCCGTGGAACTGATGGGGACCTCCTCCCGGTCGAAATAGATGACATCGCTTTCCGGGCCATACAGGGATTCAAACCGGTTTGTTCCCCGGTAATCGCTGCCGCAGAACACCGCGTCGATAGGCTCTCTGATGGCGGCTTTGATATCCGCCGCGCCCTTCTCCCAGTAGTGGTCCGTGTTGTAGACGTCCTTGCTGACCGCGTCGTCTTCAATGAGCAGGATGCTCACGTTGGGGAGGTGGTTTGTGCAGTTCAGGACCCAGCGGTACCGCAGTTCTTTGGGAGTAGACTCCCGTCCCTGGCACCAGCTTATCACGATGTACAGCCTCTCGCACAGCGCGGCGGCTTTTATCATGTCGTGGATGTGCCCCACATGGAGCGGGTCGAAGGAACCGCCGTACATTCCGACTTGGTATCTCATGTGCGGATAACCTCCCTGTTTTGTTTTGCTTCCCGCTCCCACTTGACGAGCATGATGACGGCGTTGACGAGGTAGACCATCCACATGATGAGGGTTGCGATATTGTCCTGTCCGACGGAGAAGGACTGGTACCACATATAGACGGTGAAGACATCGACGACGACCCAGATCCACCACTGTTCCGCGAACATCCGGACGGACACGAACATAGCGGCCACGGAGGTGACGGTGGTGAAGGCATCGAGGAACGGCATCGCGTCGTCTAAGGCGCGCAGGAGGAAGCCGTAGGCGACGGTCCCGGCGGCGAGCGAGAGGGTCAGTACCGCTCTGCCCCGCCACGTCATGTTCCGTTTACGGACTTCGTTGGTTTGGGCGTTCATGTGCTTGGACCAGGTGTAGAAGCCGACGAACTGCATGGGGACGTAGTAGAGGGCGTTGAGCATGGTCTCGCCGTAGAGGGCGGCCTGGTAGGAGATGAGGGCGTAGAGCGCGGAGTTGACGAGTCCGAACAGGTACGCGCTGAGTTTTCCCTTTCCGGTGCAGATCACGCAAGCCGCGCCGGTGGTTGCGGAGAGGATACCGACCCACGTATCCTGCCAGTACAGGCTCAGCGCGACGATGAGCGCGCAGGCGGTGACGAGCCAACCGATTTCCCAAGGTTTCCACCCGCTCAGCTCGTTCCGGAGCAGGGAAGGGAGCTTTTGTGTCATAGTGAACCGCCTCCTGGTGCATTGATTTTAGCACACGCGGCGGTCCGCCGCAAGATGGAGGCGGTAAAATTTTCCCGTCCGGGGGCGGAGGCGGCGCGCGCTTCCAGATTCTGGAGACGGAATTTTACAGTATCTTTTCGTTTTTTGTGGTATCCTCAAAGAGGATACCAAATCCACGTCTATCTCATAAAAGCTGTGTTCTCCCCCGAAGGGGGGAGAATGCAAAAAACTCATAAAAGCTGTATTCTCCCCCCGAAGGGGGGAGAATGCAAAAAACTCATAAAAGCTGTATTCTCCCCCCGAA
>CANDKT010000032.1 GCA_947385365.1 uncultured Bacillota bacterium
ATGCCGCCGATGATGCCCACGGAGAAGTTGTTGACCACCATCTCAAAGCCGGCGGGAATGTGGCCCTCCATCTTCTCGTCAAACTTCTTGATGCACCAGCCGCCCAGAGGGCCGCAGATCATCGCGCCGATGAACATGGTGCTGTCAGTGGAGGCAATCGCGCCTAAAGTAGCCAGCGCGCCTGTGACGGCGCCTTTCTGGCCGCCCACGGCCTTGCCGCCGGTGTAGCCGATGAGGATCGGCAGCAGGTAGGAGAGCATAGGCCCGACCATTGTGTTGATGGTGGCGGCGGGGCCCCATTTCCCCAGCCAGCCGTCCGGGATGAACAGGGCGGCGATCAGGCCCCAGGCGATGAATGCGCCGATGTTTGGCATGACCATCCCGCTGAGGAACCGCCCGAATTTCTGTACGCGTTCTTTCAAAGGAAGATCTCCTTTCCATGTTAGGTGGGAACGTGCGGGCCGTCTGGAACGCCGCGCAAGCGATGCGCGGCGTTCCCGGCGCGTTTACTTGTTGACGGTGGCTTTCAGGTAGCCCTCCACGCCGGAGGCGGTGGACAAGCTCAAGGCTTCCTCGGTGATGCGGCAGAAGTCCTTCTCGTGCCAGCGGTGGATTTGAGCCCGCGACGCCAGGATCGCGGATGCGCTGACAGAGAACTCGTCCAGGCCCCAGCACATGAGCAGCGGGATGAGTCCCGGGTCCGCGGCGGCTTCGCCGCACATACCGACCGGGATGTTCGCCCGTTTCGCGGCGGTGATGACGTTCCGGATGGAGCGCAGCACGGCGGGTTGGAAGTGGGTGTACAGTTTCGCGACTTTCGCGTTGCCGCGGTCCACGGCCATTGTGTATTGGGTCAGGTCGTTGGTGCCGATGGAGAAGAAGTCGCATTCCTGCGCCAGCAGGTCCGCAATGAGCGCAGCGGCGGGGGTCTCGATCATCGCGCCTAAGGCGATGTCCCGGTCGAAGGGGATGTTGGCTTCCGCCAGCTCCTTTTTGCAGGCTTCCAGAAGCTCCCGGGCGGCCCGGACCTCTTCCACGCAGGTGACCAGGGGGAGCATGATCTTGATGTTTTTCTCCTCCGCGCCCGCACGGAGCAGCGCGCGGAGCTGGACCTTATACAGCTCGGGGCGGTCCAGGCAGTAGCGGATGGCGCGATGGCCCAGGAAGGGGTTCTCCTCCTGCTCCATGCCCAGGTACTCGATGGCTTTGTCGCCGCCCACGTCCAGGGTACGGATGATGACCTCTTTCCCGGCCATGATCTTGGACACGGCGTGGTAGGCTTCGTACTGGATGGTCTCGTCCGGCAGGCTGGTGCGGTCCATGAACAGGAACTCGGTACGGAACAGGCCGATGCCTTCCGCGCCGGACTGAGCGGCGGTCTCCGCGTCCGCGGCGGAGCCGATGTTCGCGTACAGGTGGTAGTACTTGCCGTCGGCGTTGACGGTGGGGCGGTTCCGGTAGACCTCCAGAGCGGCGACTTTTTCCTGATAGTCTTTCTGCTTGCTCAGGTACTCGCTGCGGGTGCAGGCGTCGGGGGCGAGGACCACGACGCCTTCGCTCCCGTCCACGATCAGGCCGTCCCCGTCTTTAATCAGCTCCAGAGCTTTGGGGATGCTGAGTACGGCGGGGAGTTGCAGGGCGCGGGCCAGGATGGCGGAATGGCTGGTGCGTCCGCCGGTCTCGGTGACGATACCGGCCACGTTCTCCTTGTTCAGGCCCACGGTCATGGACGGGGTGAGGTCCCGGGCCACGAGGATCGTACCGGCGGGCAGTTCCGCCAAGTCGATGCCGGTGGTCCCCAGCAAAATGGACAGCAGCCGGGCGCGGATATCGCGCACGTCGGTCGCCCGCTGGCGCATCAGCTCGTCGTCCACTCCGGCGAACATCTCGGCGTACATACTGCATATGGCGTCGGCGGCGGCTTCCGCACAGGAACCGTTGTCGATGGCCTCGTTCATCTGGGAGAGCATGAAGGGGTCGGACAGCATGGTGATCTGACCGGTGAGGATTTCGGCTTCTTTGGGACCGGTCTGTTCCCGGATATGGTTGGCCATAGCGGTGGTGCGCAGGTTGAACTCGTCGATGGCGGACTGGAGACGCTTTTTTTCGACATCCTTTCCGGCGTAGGCGACGGCGGAGTAGTCCAGGTTCTCCTCCCGCACGCAGACCGCGCGGCCGAGACCGATACCGGCAGACGCATTGATTCCTTTAAGGATCATCGCGGCCTCCTCTTACTGGTCTTCCAGGTCGCCCAGGCCGGACTCCACCAGATTGACGGCGGCTTCCAGGGCTTCGACTTCCTGCGTGCCCTCGCAGCGGATCTCGATCTCGCTGTCCATCTTGATCTGAGAGGCCATCAACGACATGATGCTCTTGCCGGGGATGCTCTTTCCGTTGAAGAAGACGGTGACGTTGCAGTCGTACTTGTTCATCTCGCTCACGAACAGCTGGGCGGGGCGCATATGCAGACCTTGGGGATTGATGACCTTTACCTGTTTGGATACCATAATGAATACATCCTTTCAAATATAAATTATACTGTTCCGGCACAGTACAGGGATACGGGATCAAACAGTGATGACAGCGGTGCGGTCCAGGTATCTGGAGTCGGGGGGTTTGTCGGTGATGATCTGCGCCGCGTCCAGCGGGAGGATCGCGGAGGCCGTGACCCGGCCGAATTTACTGGAGTCGGTCAGGAAGAAGACGGACTTGGTGCGGGCGGCGGCTAAGGTTTTCAGCGCGGCGGCTTCGGGGTCCGGGGTGGTGAAGCCTTGGGAGAGGCTGACGCCGCCCGCGCCCAGGAAGGCTTTGGTGAAGTTGTAGCGGTACAGGGAGTGCATGGCTTCGGTGCCGGTGATCTCCATCGTCCCGGGTTTCAGGACGCCGCCCAGGACGTAGACGCGCCGTTTGTGGGCGGAGAGCATACCGGCCAGGTCGATGCTGCTGGTGACGAACAGGGCGTTGGAGTCTTTCAGGTGGTTCGCCATGTGCAGCACGGTGGTGCCGGAGTCCAGGTAGACCACGTCGCTGTCCTCCACCAGCGCGGCGGTGTAGCGGGCGATGCGTTCCTTTTCCCGGGCGTAACGCTGCTTGGTCGCCAGGTCGGATTCGCTGGCCATGAACTCCTCCAGGGTCGTTGCGCCGCCGTGGACTTTGACCAGGCGGCCCTGACCGGCCAGAGCGTTCAGGTCCCGGCGGATGGTGGCTTCAGACGCGCCGGTGACTTGGCAAAGCTCGGTGACGCTGATGGTCTGCCGCTGGGAGAGTTGCTGTAAAATGGTACGGGCGCGCTGCTCAGCCAACATCGGGTTCGCCTCCTTGGTGGCCTCGGGGGTGATTGGAAATGAACGAATGATTTGTTTTGACGGGTTAATGGTAACACACCCCCGTCCGAAAGTCAACCGGATTGCGCCAATTTCTATGCACAAAAATCGGCCCCTATTTTTGTGCATACTGCCAAAAACCCGCGTTTTACCGCCTGTCCCGAAGCGGTTTCACCCAACCGCCCGCGCCGCTCCCGAAAAAGGTTCCCGGAAAACCGCCCCGGACGGACGGGAACGTCCGCTGCTTTTTCCTCAAACCAATCAAAAACGTGCAAATTCACATTTCGGAGCATGGGACAGGGCGGATATTTCGGCGGTTCGCCGCTTGAATCCGCCAGGAGAGGGTGCTATACTTTCCATTAAGGAACACCGGGAACCCAAAACTACACAGAAAAGGAAGGGAATCACATGAAACAGGCAATCATGATCGGAGCAGGCAACATCGGACGCGGTTTCATCGGGGCGCTGCTGGAGAAGAGCGGCTGGCACGTCACCTTCGCCGACGTGGCGGAGAACCTCATCGCCGCCATCAACGAGCGCAAGAGCTACACCGTCCACATCCAGGACAAGGAGTGCGCGGAGTGGACCGTGACCAACATCAGCGGCATTTCCTCCGCGGGCCAGGAGCTGGTGGACGCCATCGCGGGCGACTGCGAACTGATTACCACCGCGGTCGGCCTGCGCATCCTGCCCATCGTGGCCAAGCCCATCGCCGCCGGGATCAAGGCCCGGAAAGCCGCCGGAAGTACCCAGCTGCTGAACGTGGTGGCCTGCGAGAACGCGGTCCGCGGCACGAGTCAGCTGCGGGATTCCGTCTATACCCACCTGAGCGAGGACGAAATCGCCTATGCCAAAGAGTACGTGGGCTTTGCCGACTGCGCCGTGGACCGTATTGTTCCCAAAGCGTCCTTTGAAAATCCTCTGGACGTGGCCGTGGAGCAGTACACGGAGTGGGACGTGGAGAAGGGCGGCTGGAAGGGCGAACTGCCCGACATCCAAGGCTTGAGCTTCGTGGACGACCTGTCCGCCTACATCGAGCGGAAACTGTTCACGCTCAACAGCGGCCACGCCATCTGCGCCTACCTGGGCACGCTGAAGGGTTATCGGACCATCGTGGAGAGCATCGCGGACCCCGCCATTGGTCATCTGGTTTATCGGGCCATGTGCGAGAGCGGTGAGGGACTCATCCAGAAGTTCGGCTTCGACCCGAAGGCGCATCACGCCTACATCGACCGCATCTTTGCCCGCTTCCAGAACCCCTTCCTGGAGGACGAGACCGCCCGCGTAGCGCGGGAACCCATCCGGAAGCTGGCCCCCACCGACCGGTTGATTAAGCCCCTGATGACCGCCTACTCCTACGGCCTGCCGGTGGATCACCTGCTGTTCGGCGCGGCGGCCGCGCTCCACTTCGACTGCGCGGAGGACGAGCAGAGCGTCGAAATGCGCCGGAAGATTCAGGAAGAGGGCGTAGAAAAGGCGCTGGAGACCTACACCGGCCTGAAGCCCGATCACCCGCTGTTCGTCCGCATTCTGGACGTCTACCGGGCCTTGAACGTCTCCAAAGCCAACGCCTGAACGGAGTCCCCTCAAAAATACCGGACCGCTTTTTCCCCGGCGGTGCGCGTATATAAAAATCCCGAACGGTCCTGTTTCCGGGACCGTTCGGGATTTTTGGCGTTGGGGGCGTCAGGACGCCGCGTTGACTTTACTGAGGGCGGCCTCGTCGGCGACCAGGACCACGTTGGGGTGGAGCTGGAGGATGGAGCCGGGACACCGGGGCGTGATCGGACCGCAGACGGTCTTGTAGATCGCGTCGGCCTTATCCGCGCCGCTGGCGGCTAAAAGGATACGCTTCGCGCCCATGATCGCGCCGATTCCCATGCTGATCGCTTGCTTCGGCACGTCGTCCGGGGACGCGAAGAAGCGGGAATTGGCTTCGATGGTGCTTTCGGCCAGGTCGACTACGTGGGTCTCCCGGATGAAGCAGTCGCCCGGCTCATTGAAGCCGATGTGACCGTTACGGCCAATGCCCAGCAGTTGAAGGTCCACATAGCCCAGGGATTGAATGTAGGCGTCATATTCCGCGCATTCTCTGTCGGGGTCGGCGGCTAAGCCGTCCGGCACGCGGGTGTTCTCGGGGCGGATGTCGACGTGAGCGAACAGGTTGCGCTGCATAAAGTAGCGGTAACTCTGGTCGTGATCGGGGGCCAAGCCCTTGTACTCGTCCAGGTTGACGCTGCGGACGTCCCGGAAGCTCAACAGACCGGCCTTGCACCAATCGACCAGGTACTTGTACGCGCCCTCGGGGGTGGAGCCGGTGGCTAAACCCAGCACGCAGCCCGGAGCGTGGACGATCTCCGCCGCGATGATCTGCGCCGCGCGGCGGCTCATGGCGTCGTAGTCCTTTTCACAGAAAATTTGCATCGTGACCATTCCTTTTCCTTGAATTTTTTGGATTCGGGGCATGGTTCATTGTAACATAACGGGACGCAAAAATCCACCCGTATTTTGTGGGGGTTCTCAAAGGCCCTGCGTACCGCTCCGTTCCAGTCTGGCGCGGAAGGAAATCTTCCGCGGGGTCGCCATCCCGTCGAACCGGACCACATACGCGCCCTTATCCGCGTCGATCTCCAACACGGTCCCCGGACCGAACGCGGCGTGACGCACCCGTTCGCCGGGCTGGAACCGTTCCGGGCCGCCGTCCTCCGGGAAGTACTTCTGCATCCGCTCCACGTAGTCCCGCGCTTCGCGGATCAGTCCTTCCTGGGGTTCGTGGGTGTAGGCGAGCAGGGACGGTTCGATCTCCAGCAGGAAGCGGGACGGGTAGCGGATGGACCCGTCGTGATTTTTCCCGCTGGCCTCGGAGAGGTACAGCCCCTTTTCGGCGCGGGTCATGCCCACGAACGCCAACCGGCGTTCTTCCTCCATCCCCGGCAGGGTACGGACCTTCCGGGATGGGAAGATCCCCTCGTTCATCCCGCACAGGAAGACGTAAGGGAACTCCAAGCCTTTGGCGGCGTGGACGGTCATCAGCTTCACGCGGTCCCCGGAATCGCCGCCGTCGCTGTTGGTGAACAGCGCCACGTGGGTCAGGTAGTCCTCCAGGGAGACCTCCTCGCCGCAGGTGGTTTCGTACTCGTAGACGGACTGTTTCAGCTCCGCCAGGTTGTCCAGGCGTTCCTGACTGCCCTCGGTCCGCAGGGCCTGTTCGTAACCGCTCTGGTCCAGGAGCGCGGCAAGCACCTCGGAGACGGGCCGTTGGGCGTAGTTGGCGGAAAACGCCTCGATCAGGGCGACGAACTCCTGCGCCCGGGTGCCTTTGAAGAGCGGTTCCTCTAAATTCTGCGTCAACGCCTGGTAGAGCGAACAGGCCGCTTGTTCGGCGTAAGCCTGCAAAAACGCGACGCGTCGTTTGCCTACGTTCCGCTTGGGCCGGTTGGCGACGCGCAAAAAGTCCAGGTCGTCCTGAAACGCGACCATCCGCAGGTAGGACAGCGCGTCCTTGACCTCGGCGCGGTCGAAGAACTGCGTCCCGCTGTAGAGCGCGTAGGGCAGCTTCTCCTCCAGGAAGACGGACTCCACGGTCCGGGTGACGTAATGCGCCCGGTAGAGGACCGCGATGTCCTTGTAAGGGACCCCGGACTCCCGGAGCCGCTTGATCTCCCCACATAACCACTGCGCTTCCTCCTCCTGCGTCCCGGCGTAGTGGCACCAGACCGGCGCGCCGGACGGCAGGTTCGGCGAAAGCTCCTTCTTGATCCGGTACTGGTTCTTCTCAATCAGGGAGTTGGCCGCCGCTAAGATCTCCGGCGTGGAGCGGTAGTTCTCCATCATCAGAATCGTCCGGACGTGCGGGAAGTGCTGGTCGAACTCCATCAGGTACTTCGCGTCCGCGCCGCGCCAGGTGTAGATGGTCTGGTCCGGGTCGCCCACGAGAAACAGGTTCCTGTGGTAGCCGCACAGCACCTCCATCAGCCGGTATTGCAGCGCGTCGATGTCCTGGAACTCGTCGATCATGATGTACTCCAAACGCTGCTGCCACTTGCGTTTGATGTCCGGGTGCGTCTGGAAAATGTGCAGGGAGAATTTAATCAGGTCGTTGTAGTCCAGCCCGAAACACTTCTTCTGCTGGTACAGGTAGCCGTAGAAGAGTACGTCCTCCGGGCTGGAAGCGGCCAGATACTTCTGCTTCAGGCCGTCCAGCGACATGGAGAGGACGTCTAAGTAGTAGTCCGGGTTTTGGAAGAGCTTGCGGTTCTCGATCATGTCCCGCGCCTTGCTATAGGTCATCTCCCGCAGCGTCAGGCCCCGCTCTTCGTAGATGATCTGGAGCATCGCGTTGATGTCGCTGTTGTCCAGCACAAGGAAACTTTTCGGGTACTGGATGGCGTGGCTGTCCTCCTGGAGTATGGAGACGCAGAAGCCGTGGAACGTGTTGATGTAACCGGTGTCGTTGTCCCCGGTCAGCTGGTGGATACGCTGGCGCATCTCGTTGGACGCCTTGTTCGTGAAGGTGACGCACAGAATGTTCCCCGGCAGGATGCCCAGCTCGTTGACCAGGTAGGCGAAGCGGTGCGATAAGGCTCTGGTTTTGCCGGACCCGGCCCCGGCAATGACGCGGATAAACCCCTCGGTGGAAGTGACCGCCTCCCGTTGGGCGGCGTTCAGGTTTTGCAGGATGTCGGACATACGAAGCGCCTCCTGATAAAGTTTCCGGAACGTCAGTTCCCTAAAAGCTGAAATTGGAACGGACCCGCCGGTCAATCGTCCTGCAGCACGAGACGGCCCATCGTCCTGCCGTTCACGGCAAAGGCGGCGAACGCGCTCTGACGGAGCGCAGCGACGTAGCCGTCTGCGTTCCAGTCGAAGCCCATGTGTTCGCCCAGCCACGCGAGCGTCTCTTGCAGCTGGAGCATGACGGCAACCGTGTGCTTGCAGAAACCGCTGCAATAGCAGCTGCACACGAGATCTGTGATCTCCCCGCTGCAATAGCGAAATTCGACCTCGTAGGGACGCGTCCCCTCCACGATAGCCCGCCCGCGGCCGTGGTCGAGGCAGAAGTAAACGACGCGCTTCTCCGCGTAGTAGCCGCGCCCCCGCTCCGCGACGGCGTCGCTGACGTTCATCCCGCTGAGGTCGTCCAGACAGAATCCGTGGCCGTCACTGCCGGATACGTAGACGTCATCTTCGTGGTCCGGGGCCTTGAACCAGGTGACAATCTTTTCATACGGAATCGTTCCGGGGTCGGGGGTGGCCAGATAAGCCCCCGCTATGTGGAGTTCGCCGGAAATATGCGTGTCCGCCACCGCGATGACCCGCTTGTAATCGGACAGCTTGATTTTGAAGCTGTAGTTCACCGCGGTCACGCGTCCGCGCACCCCTTCGAGCTTGCCGTCTACGTAGACGAGATCGCCTTCGTGGAGGTCGAAACGGTCGTTGTAGTACGCGAGGCTCCGGTTCCAGCCGGGGAACTGGACCTGCACCAGCGATTTTTTCGGCGCGGGTCCCTCCACCCGGAGCGTGAGCTTCTTTTTCGGTTGGTTCATGAAACATCCCCCTTTTCAGAATGGCATTCCTGCGGTATACTGACATTATACAACAAAAGGTGTCCAATAAAACTCCCTGTGAAATTTTTTCTTCCGGGTCAAAAATCTCCAAGCAGAGAGGAAGGGCGATCATGAACGTACTGATGGATTTGGAATGGCTCTGCGTGGGGCGAGGGCTGTTTCTTCCGACGCAAATCGCTGCGCTCCGCGCCGGTGAGGATTGGCAGACGCTGGATCTGTTTTTCTCGCGGGTCCGGCCTGAATGCGCCGGTGTCCCTGACTGGACCCACGTGGCCTTCTCCGGCGGCGGACCGGAGGATTTCCTGAACGCGCCCGCGCTGTCCCAAGTGCTGAGGAACTTTCGTTCCTGGCTCCGGGAGGACGACGAATTATACTGGTGGACGAGAAAGCCGTCCGCCGTCTTCGGACGGCTCCGCACGCCGTCCTGGGAAAAACCGCCCGCCGTACCGCAGCGGATCTTGCTGGACGATGTGCGTCCCGTTCTCGCCGCCAAGGGCGTCGCCCAGGAAAACCCTTACAAGATCGCCGCGGCGCTGGGACTGGACGTCCCTGCGCCCGCCCACTGCTCCGAACACGATGTGCGGACCGTTCAGGCCGTTCTGCAAACGCTGGAGATTCCTCCGGAACGTTTCCGCGAACGCGCCAAAAAGGACGCGAAGCGGAAACGGAATCGGGAACTTGTAGAACACTCCCAGTACCCGTTCTTCTACGCCAAAACTTCCGCCGTGTTCCATCGGAGAGATTGCCCCCGCGTGTTATCCGCCAACGCCGTCCTAGGCGGCGTCTCTTACGACGCCTGCGTGAAAACGGGACGCCGGCCCTGCAAGTTCTGCAAACCGGTCCCGCCCCCGCCGAAAATCGACGTGCCGGTCCGACCGGAAAAAAACCTGCCGGACCCGGAACGGCGGGCGGTACAGCGGCTGAAGCAGTCCCAGAAGGAGCGCGACAGCGCGCCGTTGGACTCCATGACCGTCCAGGAGCGGGCGGATCTCTACACGCTCACACAGCCGCGCTACGCCTTCTGGGCCGCCGCCGGGTACCAGACCTTCCACCTGCGCAGCTGCCGCAAGATGAAGGGCCTGTCGAACCTGAAAGGGTTCTCTCGTTTCCGCGACGCGGTCCGCGCGGGCTATACCCCGTGCAAGCTGTGCAAGCCAACCAAAAAACAGGACGTCGTCTATTCGTTTCCCATCACCAGCCGGAAGCGGAACGGCGAGTCCATCCAAGACTTGGCGGAGCTGTGCGAAGCGAGCCAGTTTACATACAGCGTCGAGGGACCGTATTTTATCCTCCGCACGCCGCTTGGCCGGTGGCGCATCCATCTGGACAGCAGCCCTATCGTGCTGGACCACATCAACCTGACCACGACGCCCGATCATCCGAACTGCTACCACCGTCAACCCCGGCTGTTCCTCTCGCTGACGGATACGTTCGACTACATCAAACGCCACGACATGGAACGGCTGGATACGGACCAGAAGCGGAAAAAGCTCAAGACGCGCCCGCGCCGCAAAAAGTAACGGGTCAATTTTTTGCAGGGGGAAAGAAAATTTCCTCTTGACAAGAGGGGACTCTTGTGGTATGGTTCATTACAGCAGTAACGAACCACTCAACCAACAAACCTGAGGGAGGCGATAGCGTGTATGGGACCCTGGACGACCGCGCGATGATCTACTTGCAGATCGCCCAAATGCTGGAGGACGATATCCTCCGCGGCGTCTACCAGGAAGGGGAACAGGTCCCTTCCACCAACGAGCTGGCCCGTGGGTACAACATCAACCCAGCCACGGCGGCGAAGGGGATCAATCTGCTGGTATCGGAGGAGATCCTCTATAAGAAACGGGGCATCGGGATGTTCGTGGCCCCGGGAGCGGGTGAGAAAGTGAAACAGAAACGGAAAGCCGCCTTTTATGACGGATTTGTCCGGCCCTTGGTCAAAGAGGGCGCGTCCCTGGGGCTGACCGGGGAGGAATTGGCGGCCATGATTGAGCAGGCCGTTCGGGAGGAAAATGAGACATGAAAGCTGGTATTTTGAAGGCGCAGGGGCTGTGCAAGTCCTACAAGGACAAGCAGGTGCTGCATGACCTGGACCTGACCATCGAACCGGGGAAGATCTACGGCCTGATCGGCCGCAACGGCGCGGGGAAGACGACGTTGTTAGGCATCCTCACCGCGCAGAACACCAAGGACAGCGGCGACGTCACCTACAACGGCCAGCCGGTCTGGGAGAACCAAGCGGCTCTGGATGACATATGCTTCTCGCGGGAGCTGCAAGCGACGCTGTTCTCCGGGCCGAACAACTTGAAAATCAAGCACTACCTTCGTTCCGCGGCCATCTACTACCCCAACTGGGACCCGGATTACGCCGGGAACCTGCTGGAGGAGTTCAAGCTCAACCAGAAAAGCAAAATCTCCCAGCTGTCCAAGGGCCAGATGTCTATGGTCACGATCCTGATCGCGCTGGCCAGCCGCGCGCCTGTCACCATCTTAGACGAACCGGCGGCGGGGTTGGACGTGGTCATGCGGGAGCGGTTCTATCAGCTGCTTCTGGAAGACTTCGCCCAGACCGGGCGCACTTTTATCGTCTCCACCCACATCATTGAGGAAGCCGCGTCCGTCTTCGAGCGGGTCATCATTCTGGACGAGGGGCGTATCCTGGAAAACGCCCCCACCGACGAGCTGATCGACCAGTTCCGGTACGTCTCAGGCCGAGAGGACGTGGTGGATCAGGTCTGTAACGGGCTTCAAGTGCTGTCCGTCCACCAGATGGGACGCCACAAGACGGTCGCCGTCCGGGGCGATGTCTCCAAACTGGCCCCGGCTCTGGCCGCCGACGTGGACGTCTCCCCTATGAACCTGCAAAACGTCTTCGTGGCGCTCTGCGGCCACGGGGACGCGCAGTAAGGGGGGCTGAAACCTATGGCTGTCTTCAAAACGTTCCGTTTTCTGCTCAACTTCGCCTGGGTCAATCTGGGCGCGATCATCGGCTTCGCCGTCATCGTCCTCGCGGGCTGTTACCTCACCGGCGTGCCCGGCGGAGGACTCTACGCCGGGAACCTCTTCGAGACCTATTACGCCATGTTCCCCACTATGATCCTGCTCTGTCTGTTCCTCTACGCCTTCGCCCTCTGCACCAGCAACCTGAACCTGGGCCTGTCTATGGGCGCGCGCCGGAGGGATTTCTTCTGGGCCATCCAAGGCGTGATGCTCTTCTACACCGCCGTCTGCTGGGCGCTCCAATGGTTCCTGTCCGTTTTTTTCCTCATCGCCCACTGGGCGCCAAGAGAACGCTTCAGTCTGCTGACGGTCTACAACGAAAAGCCGCTGCTTTACCCCGCCCTGTGTCTTGTAGCCCTTGTGCTGGGCTGTCTGGGCGGGCTGCTGATGACGAAAAGTAAGCTCCTGGCGACGCTCGCCATCCTACTTTCCATCTTCGTGCTGATGGGCGTTACCATATTCACAGTCCTGTCCGCGGAGACCGGCCTGATGCGCTTCCTCGACATGACCGGCTGGAACGCCCTGCCGCAGATTCTGGCCGGGATACTGACCGCGTCCTTCCTCGGCGGCGAACTTCTGATCTGGCGCGTCATCCAGCGCTTTCCTGTGAGGTGAACGTGATGCTGAAACTGAAAAAGTTGGTCCGGCTGAACCTGGACGACCTGATCTTTTACCTCGCCGTCGAAGGCGGCATATTCCTGCTTCTGGAACTCGTCATCTGCTGTGTGATGCGCTTCGAACGCCCCGAGGACAGCCTCACGGTTTCCTCTATTCTGCTCCCTATCGTGGGCGGTTTCCTGGTGTTGATTTTCTCCGCGGTCCATGTGTGCGTCAACTTCGAACAAGCCCTCTGCTTCGGGCAGACCCGCCGCCGGGCGTTGGGGCTGACCTTGGGGCTGATCTGCTTCGAGGAAGCCTTCGTTATGGCCGTGGCCGCCCTGCTGACCGCTCTGGAACGCTTCGTCTGCCCACACCTGTGGGCGGCGTTGGCGGGCGCGGACCGCTGGGTGCTGGGCATCACCGGCGGCGTGGAGATACCCGTGGAAGAGGGTGCTTCCCAAACGGAAACGTTCTTCGTCAACGCCGCCGGGGAACTCCTTCCTCTGCCCGAAAACACCCTGCTTATCAACACATTCACCCTGGACTGGTACTGGTGGCTCCTGATCGCCGCCCTGAGCGTCTGCGGCGGACTCATCATCGGCGCGGTCTGCCAACGCTTCGGCTCGAAAGGCGGCTGGTTCCTCTGGGGCATCTGCATGGCTTCCGTGTTCCTGGGGCAGCTCCTGCCGCAGCACAGCGCCTTCGGGGAAATCCTCTGGATCTTGCCGCTGATGACGGTCCTGCTTCTCGCGGGAGTCCTCTGGTCCGTCTGGTCCATGCTCCACGCCGTCGTCAAACACTGAAAACAACCGCCGCGGGTTCTTTTTCCCGCGGCGGCTGCTTTTCCTGTTACCCTGCCGGGCTCAGCGTGATGTAGTTCCCTGAAACGTAGCCGATCACGACCTGACCCTCTCCGTTCTGGCAGAGAATCTGACACCAGCCGTCCTGGACGTGAAGCACGACTACCTGACTGCCGTCGTCCAGACCGCCGATGACCGAGTAGCCGGTCCCAGGCCCGGAGCGGATATTCAAACCGTTCTCCGCGCCGGTGACGGTCCCGGTGCGCTCCGCTTGGAGGCACGTAATCAGACAGGAGGCCGTCAGGCCCCGCCAGGACGCGGTGATGGTAACGGTGGGACTCCCCTGTCCGGCGAACAGGTTCGTCACGACGCCGGAAGGACTGACTGCCGCCGCTTTGGGGTCGCTGCTGCTCCAGGTTATCTTGGCGTCCTCCACCGCCGGGTCGATGAGCGTTTTCAGCGCCGCGCTCCCGCCGGAGGTCAGGATAAATCGGTTCTGCTCCAACGTCAGGGAGTACTCCGAGGGGTCCACGGGCGGTTCCGAATCGTCGGGCTTGTCGGGTTTCTCCGAATCGTCTGGCTTGTCAGGCTTCTCGGAATCGTCGGGCTTATCGGGCTTCCCGGAATCGTCCGGTTTATCGGGCTTATCCGGGTCGTCCGGCTTATCCGGGTCGTCGGGGTCGTTCTGGATGGGCGTGTAGGTCATGCTCTTGGCCAGCAGGACCGCCATCTCCGCTCGGGTGAGGTTCCCTTGCGGGTCGATGCCCGCGTCCCGGCCGCTGACCAGACCTTGCGCCACTAACGTCGCCGTATGCGCCTGCGCGTAACCGGCAATGCGGTCCTTATCCGCGAACCGCTCCAACACGCTCAGTTCCGCGTCCGGGCACACCTTGCCCAGCAGCGGCAGAGCTTGCCGTAAGATCGTGAACGCCTGTTCCCGCGTGATCGAAGCGTTCGGCGAGTACGCGCCGTCGCCGGTGCCGGAAGCTAACCCTACGCTCTGGCCCCAGGACAGGGCGGTGTAGTAGTAATCGGTTTCCGCCACGTCGGTGAAGTCCGCTTTAGCGGTCACGTCCGGGCGGCCCACCGCGCCGTAGAGCATCAGCAGAAAATCCGCCCGGCGTATGTTCAGGTCCAGACCAAATTCCGTGGCGGATATCCCGCCTACGATACCGGCGTTATAGCAGTACTCGATTGAGTCGTAGGCCCAGTGGTCTTGCGGCACATCGGCGTGGACATCGGTGACGGTGACTTGGATGGTCTGGCTCAAGCCCCCCGCCCGGGCGGTGAGCGTCCCGCTGCCCGCCTGATCCGACGCGGTGAACAGACCGGTTTCATCGACCGTACCCGCTTGGCCCTCCGACTCCCACGTGACCGCCTCCCAGCCGCGCAGAGCCTCCCGGCCCCAGTAGCTGCCCGTGACGGCCAGTTGTACCGTGTCTCCGGGCTTCACGGACAGCGCGGTCAACGGGGCCGTCTGGCCCTGACGCGAGACGTTCAGCTCCGTGAGCGCGTCCACTACGTGGAGCTGTGCGGTCCCCTCCGCGTCCAGGTCCTCCGAAGTCAAACGCAGACGTTCCGTTCCCGGACGCTCCCCGGCGGTGTAGACCCCTTCGGCGATCTCGCCCAGCTCTTTTTCCGGCTCGATTTCCAAATCTTCCAGCGGCTCGTCCAGAATGTTCAGGCCGCTGTCCAGCACCACGGTCTTGGGCAAGGTCAGGCTGGAGCCGGTGAGTACGGTCAGGCCGTCCGACTCCATCGCCAACCGGACCGGTTCGCCGTCTCCCCCGTCCTCCGTGACGAACAGAAGGAACGTCGCGCAGCTCCGCGCCCGGCCATCGGACGGTTTGTTTTGCAGCGCGGGGGCGTTCTTCCCAGGGACCCACACGGACATGGCGGTGGAACCGCCGCCGTCCAGGTTCACCGCCCAGTCGCAGCCCTGCGCCTGCATTTCTGAGGCCAAGTCCGCTTCGCTCAGGCCCATAGAGTAGCCCGACTGCCGCCCGTCCGCCGCGTAGAGCAGCAAGGTCCCGTCCTCCTTCACGCCCAGCGCGGTACGCGGCGCGCGGCCATCCTTGACGTAGGTCCAGTGCGTGGAATCCGTGACCGCTCCGTCCTGAACGATTACGTCGCCGACTCCTCCCGCCCATTGGGCGTCGGATAACGCTTCGTCCTCGCAGGAAGCGGTCAGGGTGATCTGGTCTCCCACCTGGAAGCCTTCGAAAACGGACAGGTAGCCCGATTGATCGTCGGCGGTGAGTATGTACTCGTCCGGACCGATCTGCGTCGGCTGATCGGTTTGCAGGACCTCGGTGACTTCCAGCGTCAGCGTGCTGTTGACGGTCAGCTCCTGCGGTTCGCTGCCGGGATTTTTCCAGATACCGAACGGGTCCTTGGGATCTGTGGCCTGGGCCTGTTTCATCCGCACGTGCCAGCCCGCGGTAGAGGTCCGGGTGGAGACCGTGGAGAAATGCTCGTTGAGAAGGTACAGTCCGCCGGTCGGGCTGCGCCACTTGTTGAGGTGATGCGGTTTCACTTCCGCGCCGGTGCGGGCGTTGGTCAGCAGGAGTTCCACCTCGGGTTTCTCCAGCAGGGAGACCTGCCCGTCGGTGATGAGCATAGCGGCTTCTTCCTCGCTGCTGGACTTGTAGACGCCGTCTTCGATGACGATGCCGATCGGCACGCCGGAGGCCGTGGAAAAGAAGTCGGTGTTGACCGCGCCCAGCACATGGTAACCTTGCTCCTGCGCCAGGCTGACGGCACGGTTGATTGTCGCCGCGCCGTAGACCGTCCCGGCGGACTGGAGAAGAATCGGGACCGCTTCACTGTCCGGTTCCCGTTCCAGGGTGAAGCTCTCGATGCGGCTGGAATTGTTGACGGTGACGGTGTTTCGGTAAGTCAAGCCCTCGGTCAGGGCCGCGGTGGTCTGGAGCTTCCGCTCCCCGGCGGCGGCGTGGACCGTAGGGACGGCCAGCGCGGCGGCTAAAATCAGAGCCGCCGCCCGGCGCAGGAGGCTGGTTTTCATGTTTGCGGTTGTTTTCATGGGTACTCCTTACTCAATCAGTTCGGGTTTCCAAGGAACGGAGACCGCCGCGTCGCGGCGGTCCGGCACGCAACATTATACCAGTTCCCTTACCGCCTTGCAACGGCAAAACGGACAAATCCGCTCCGCCAAACTCTGGTAAGTCCGGCTTTTTCGGGATTCTGCCCGGCGTAATTTTTTTGAATTTACCGGTTGACAAACGGCGCGGGCTGTGGCATAATGGAGAAAACCGAGCGTGAAGAGCAATATGACGGGATGTTCATGTTGTGTCTTCATGCCCAAAATCAAACCAGGACTTAGGACACGACATGACTATGACTGAGTTGTAGAGTGTCCTTGCGCCCAAAATCAGGTCAGGACACGATATGACGAGGAGTCATGTTGTGCCCTTTTTCGTTTTCGGAAAAGGGGTATCAGCCAAAAACTGAAGGAGGAACGATTTATGAACGCGAAAAAGAAAGGCCACGAGTACCCCATCCACCTGCTGCGCGAACAGCTGCGCCAGCAGGCCGCCAACCGCAGCCTGACGCTCTCCCGCTCCGTAGGGCGGCTGACCTCCTGCGACGCCCGCCCCTGCATGGAGTACCGGGACGAGGTGACGTCGGAGTACGCGGTCATTGACCAGCTGCTGTACCTCCAGCAGTGCCGCGCCAGCCTGGAACGCTGCATCGGCAAAGGCTTCGCCCGCCTGCGCTACCAGTGGCGGGACGGCCGGTTCACCGAGACCAGCTTCCGCAAGACCACCCCGGGCCGGGTGCGCATCTACGGTCTGGTCCTGGACATCACCCCCGCCGCCAAGGCCTCCTAACCCGTGGGGGGCCTTCCCCCCACGTCCTCGCCCGACGGGCGTTCCGTTCACGCCCGTCTCATAAAAGCCGTATCCTTCCCCCGAAGGGGGCAAAAAATCCTCTTTCAAGCTGTATTCTCCCCCGAAAGGGGGGAGAATACAAAAAATCTTCTTTAAAGCCGTATTCTCCCCCCGAAGGGGGGGAGAATACAAAAAATCCCTTCTTCTAGCGGAAACGTCCTGTTGAAAAAGAACTACGTTTCTTGTTCGGATTCCTGCTCTTTCAGGTTCTCCAAAGCCCAGCGCGTCGCCGCGACGACGAACGCGGAAAAGGTAGTGTCTTTGCCGCGGATAGCTTCCTCCACACCTTCAATGACATCATTAGGGAAGCGAACGTTTTTCGGTGTGGCTTTCGGAACAGCCGGGATCTTGAACTTTCTGGCCATATTACCACCTGCCCTACGGATCGCTATTTTGAGAAGTTTCTTCTGAAGTTTGTTCCTGCAAGCTATCCAAAGCCCAGCGCGTCGCGGCGATGACGAACGCGGAAAAGGTAGTGTCTTTGCCGCGGATAGCGGCTTCGACTTCTTCGATGATATCGTTGGGAAACCGAATGTTTTTTTGTGTGTGTTTTGGTATTGCAGGTATCTTGAATTTCCTTCCCATATCTTCACCCGCTACACAGTTTGTGCTTTACATTTTGCTATGAATCATGCAATATTTCCACATCCCAAAATCCTAGCAATTTGTATAGCAAAGTATCTGGCTCCGCCCAAACCCGCCGGGGGCCGGAGCAAAATCCCCTGACCCCCGATGCCGCATGACCAAGAACGTGTGCAAGCCCTACGCCGCGCGGTAGGCGAAAACCTACGATTTCCTACAAATCCTGCTAGAAAAGGATTGACAATTCGACCAAGGTCGGCTATAGTGTATCTCGCTATCCGTGAAAGCCGGTCACCGCACCGCCGTCTCCCCAGGACGGTCTGGACGCCCGGTGAATAAATCGAGGGAGCTGAAAAGGTAAAATTGAAAGAAACGGGGGAGGATATATGTCCAAGGAATTGATCCGCCTGGCTAACTGCACGATGGCGTTCGACGACGAGGTCGTGCTGGACAATATCAATCTGTATATCAACGATAAGGAGTTCCTCACACTGCTCGGACCCAGCGGGTGCGGCAAAACTACCACGCTTCGAATCATCGGTGGTTTTCAGACGCCCACCTCTGGCGACGTTTACTTCGACGGTGTGAGGATCAATGCTGTCCCGCCGTATAAACGGGCCATCAACACGGTGTTCCAGAAGTACGCGCTGTTCCCGCACCTGAATATCTTCGAGAACATCGCCTTCGGCCTGCGCATCCCGAAAACCGACCCGCTCGGACGAAAAGTGAAGCTCTCCGAGGAGGAAATCCACCAGCGCGTCATGGAAATGCTGGAGGTCGTCAATCTCCGCGGCTTCGAACGGCGGCGGATCACTCAGCTGTCCGGCGGACAGCAACAGCGGGTCGCGATTGCCCGCGCGCTGGTCAACCGCCCGAAAGTCCTGCTGTTGGACGAGCCGTTGGGCGCGTTGGATTTGAAACTGCGCAAGGATATGCAAAACGAGCTGAAACGGATCCAAAAGGCGATGGAAATCACATTCGTCTACGTCACCCACGACCAGGAAGAAGCGCTGGCAATGTCCGATACGGTCGTCGTGATGGACGGCGGGAAAATTCAGCAGATCGGTACGCCGGAGGACATATACAACGAACCCAAAAACGCCTTTGTCGCCGATTTTATCGGAGAATCCAACATCATCGACGGGATCATGCGTGCGGACGGCGTGGTGGAGATTTTTAACCGCCGTTTCGTCTGCCTGGACGGCGGGTTCGACAAAGACGAGGCGGTCGATGTGGTCATCCGCCCCGAGGATGTGGATATCGTGCCCGAGGACCAGGGTCAGTTGAAAGGTACGGTCACGTCCGTCACCTTCAAGGGGATGCAGTACGACATCATCGTGGACTTCTACGGCTTCAAATGGCTCATCCAAACCACCGACCTCTCCCCGGTCGGCAGCCGCATCGGCATCAAAATCGACCCGGACGGCATCCACGTCATGAAAAAAAGCCGCTACTCCGGTATGTTCGGCGACTACTCCTCCTACTCCGAAGAATACGAGGAGATCAGCGGCGCCGGCTATGAGGAGGACAGCGGAAATGCGGAATAAACTTTCCTGGTTCGCGGTCCCCTACGTGGTGTGGATGGCCCTGTTCGTCGTGATCCCTATCCTGATTATGGTCGTCTACGCCTTCACCACCCAAGCCTTTGAGGGTACCCTGGACAACTTCGCCCAGATGGGGCTGTATACGACCGTCTTTGTGCGCTCCTTCCGCCTGGCCTTCCTCGCGACCCTGATCTGTCTGCTCATCGGCTACCCGGTGTCCTACTGGATGGCCAACGAAGGCCCCGCCTTTCAACGCGTGGCGATGGCTCTTATCATGCTGCCTATGTGGATGAACTTCCTGCTGCGTACCTACTCCTGGATGTCTATCCTGGAAAACAACGGTTTGCTCAACCAACTCTTCCGCGCCATCGGCCTGCTGGACCTGCTGGGCGTGGACCACATCCAGATGATCCGTACCTCCGGCGCGGTGGTGCTGGGTATGGTCTATAACTACCTGCCCTTCATGATCCTGCCTATCTACTCCGTCATCGTCAAACTGGACCACTCCCTGCTGGAAGCCGCCCGGGATTTAGGCGCGGACTCCGCCGGAGTGTTCCGGAAAGTCATCCTGCCGCTGTCTCTGCCCGGCGTACTGTCCGGCGTGACGATGGTGTTCGTCCCTTCCGTGTCCACCTTCGCCATCTCCCGCCTGTTAGGCGGCGGCGCGCAGCTTATGTTAGGAGACCTGGTGGAACAGCAGTTCTTAGGCGGCGCGTACAACCCCCATTTAGGCGCGGCCGTCTCCCTGGTCATGATGGTCGTCGTCGTCGTCTGCATGGTGATTATGAACCGCTTCGGCGAGGGCGAAGAACAGGCGGTGATGTTGTGAAAAAACAATCCCGTCTGGGCAGCCGCGTTGCCATTGGGTTGATGTTCCTCTTCCTCTACGCCCCCATCCTTCTCCTGATCGTCTTCTCCTTCAACGCCGGGGACTCCAGCGCGGTTTGGAAAGGCTTCTCGCTGGACTGGTATGTCCAGCTGTTCCATAACCGGCTGATTATGAAGAGCGTCTACACCACCTTGCTGGTCTCCCTGCTGGCCACCGCGATCTCCACCGCCGCGGGTACGTTCGCGGCCATCGGCCTGTACAGCCTGGGACGCCGGAAACGGGAAGCTCTGCTGACCGTGAACAACATCCCTATGATGAACGCCGATATCGTCACAGGCGTCAGCCTGTGCCTGTTCTTCGTGGCGTTCTTTCAAGGCTGGGGCGTCTTCGCCCGCTGGCTCAACGGCGCGCAGAACCTCTTTACCCTCCCGGAAGAGCTGTCGTTAGGCTTCGGGACCCTCCTGCTGGCCCACATCGCGTTCAATATCCCCTACGTCATCCTCAACGTCGCCCCGAAACTGCGCCAGATGGACAAAAACTTGATCGACGCGGCACAGGATTTAGGCTGTACCTGGATGCAGGCGTTCTGGAAGGTCATGCTGCCGGAGATTAAACCTGGTATCGTCTCCGGCGCGCTCATCGCCTTCACCATGTCCATCGACGACTTCATCATCTCCTACTTCACCACCGGCGCGGCTAACTCCACGCTGGCCATGACCATCTACAGTATGACCAAAAAACGCGTGACGCCTGTCGTCAACGCGGTATCCACGCTGTTGTTTTTGTCCGTGCTGGTACTGCTTGTCATCACCAACGTGAAGGAAATCCGTCAGGAACGCCGGAACAGCCGGGGAATCATCCGTCAGCCGAACGCTTTGGAACGGTTCGCGCAGCGTATGGCGGAGCCGCGTTACAAGTGGCTTCGCTGGGGCGGCGCGGCGGTCCTGACCGGCGCGTTTCTGGTCACGGTCTTCGCGCTGGCTCAGATCACCGGGTCCCGGCCGGTCGTCAACGTGTGTTCCTGGGGCGAGTACATCGACACGGACCTCATCGACCAGTTCGAGGCGGAGACTGGCATCCGCGTGAACTACCAGACCGCCGAGAGTAACGAGACGTTATACTCCCTGCTCAAGAGCGGCGGCGCGGACTACGACGTCGTCGTGCCGTCCGACTACATGATCTCCCAGCTCATCGAAGAGGATATGCTGGAAAAGCTGGACTACAGCCAGATCCCGAACTTTGAGCTGATCGACGAGCGGTTCCGGAACCTGTCCTACGACCCCGCGAACGAGTATACCGTTCCCTACGCCTGGGGCACGCTGGGCATCATCTACAACAAAACTATGGTGGACGAGGAAATCGACAGCTGGAGCGCGTTGTACGACGGCAAGTACGCGGGCAGCGTGCTTCTCATCAACAACTCCCGGGACGCTTTAGGCGAGGCGTTGTTCTACCTGGGGTACTCGGTGAACACCACCGACGAGGCGGAGATCCGTCAGGCTTACGAGCTGATCGCCGACGCCAACCGCCGCGGCGTATTCCAAGGCAAGGTCATGGACGAGGTGTTCCAGACGATGGAGGGCGGAAACGCGGCCATCGCCACCTACTACGCCGGGGACTATATCTCCATGTTGGACAACAATGAGGACTTAGCCTTCGTCATCCCCAAGGAGGGCAGCAACTGGTTCGTGGACGCCATGTGTATGCTGAAAAACGCCCCCCACCAGACGGAAGCGCATATGTGGATGGACTTCATCGCATCCACCCAAGCGAATTTGGCCAATATGCACTATATCGGTTACGCGTCCCCCAACCGCGAGGCTCTGGAACAGTACCCGGCGTACTACCTGGAGCAGGAAGGGGAGGAGTTGGACCCGGAACTGTACGAGATCATCGCCGCGCCTGCCGAGGTCCTGGAGCGTTGCGAGAGTTACTTGGTTTTACCGCCCGATATCCGTGCGCTTTATAATGACCTCTGGATTCAGTTGGGTACCAGTTAGGAAGACGGCCCACTTTCCGCCGTATCGGGGTCCAGGGGGCGTCTCTTGTTGATTGCCTACTTTCCGCCGCGCCGGGGTCCAGGGGGCTGGCCCCCTGGCAGGTCCAGGGCGGAGCCCTGGCGGGGTTTGGGGCGGAGCCCCAATGG
>CANDKT010000033.1 GCA_947385365.1 uncultured Bacillota bacterium
TGCGCGTCGGCGTAGCCCTGCCCGGCGGCCTGGCGGTACCAGTTCACCGCCTGCGCAAGATCCTGTTCCACACCCCAGCCGTTGTCGTAGCATAGGCCAAGATTGCACTGCGCGGCGGCTTGACCCTGTTCGGCGGCCTGGCGGAACCACTGCACGGCCTGTGCAAAATCCCGTTCCACGCCCCAGCCGTTGATGTAGCACGCGCCAAGATTGCACTGCGCGTCGGCGTCGCCCTGTTCCGCGGCCTGACGGTACCATTTCACCGCCTGCGTAAAATCCTGTTCTACGCCCCGGCCCTTTTCGTAGCATAGGCCAAGATAGAACTGCGCGGCGGCGTAGTCCTGCCCGGCGGCCTGGCGGAACCACTGCACGGCCTGTGCAAAATCCCGTTCCACGCCTTCGCCGTTTGTGACGCACACGTCAGGATTGCACGGCGCGGCGTCGCTGCCCCGCTCGGGGGCCTGACGGTACCACTGCGCCGTCTGCACAAAATCCCATTCCACACCTTCGCCGTTGGCGCGGCACACGTTCCGATTGCCCTGCGCGGCGGCGTGGCGGAGACGCTTCACTGTCTGCGTAAGCTCCGCTTCCACGCCTTTGCCGCCGGCATAGCACACGCCAAGATTACACTGCGCGGCAACGTCGCCCTGCTCCGCGGAATGGCGCAGTTGTTCCAGTTCATCCATAACGGTCCCCCTTTTCTTGACAGGGCATCGGAACATTCAGGGACAGGTCCCCTTGTCTTCGGCCTCCCTCCCTGTTCCGGGGAGGCTTCGAGAAGCCCCCCTGAAGGGGGGGGCTGTCGAAGCCGTGAGGCGGGGACGGAGGCGTTTCGTGATCGCTCAGCCGCCCAGCTCGTCCAGCAGCTCCTGCGCGTCCGGATTGCCCTGCTCCGCCGAGAGGTTCAGCCAGTAGATCGCTTGTTCCTCATCCTTTTCCACGCCGTCGCCTTCGGCGTAGTGCGCGCCCAGCGAGTACTGCGCGTCGGGGTCGCCCTGCTCGGCGGCCTTGCGGAACCAATAGACCGCCTGTGTTTCGTCCTGTTCCACGCCGTCGCCCCGGGAGTAGCTGATGCCCAGGTTGTACTGGGCGAACGTGTGGCCCTGTTCCGCGGCGCGGCGCAGCCATACGGCGCCTTGTTCCTCGTTCTGCTCCACGCCGTCGCCGGTCAGGTAGCGCATACCCAACGTGTTCTGCGCCTCCAAAAAGCCCTGTTCCGCGGCGCGTTGCAGCCAATATAAGCCCAATTCTTCATCCATTTCCACGGTTTGGCCCTCGAAGTAGAGCAGCCCTAACCCGTACATCGCGTCCAGTTGGTTCTGTTCGGCGGCCTTGGTCAGCCAGTTGATCGCTTCTTCCGGGTCCTGCTCCACGCCGATGCCAAGGAGGTAATACCGCCCTATATCGTACTGCGCGTTGGCGTGGCCCTGCTCCGCGGCCTTGAGGCACCAGTACGCGGCCTGTTCCGGGTCCTCCTCCACGCCGTCGCCGTGGTAGTAGCAGGCGCCCAGGTTATGTTGAGCGTCAGCGTCGCCCTGTTCGGCGGCCTTGCGGTACCAGTTTGCGGCTTGGGTCTCGTCCTGTTCCACACCGGTGCCGTTGTCGTAGCACACGCCCAGGTTGTACTGCGCGTAGACGTGGCCCTGTTCGGCGGCCTGACGGTACCAGTACGCGGACTGCTGCGGATCTGGCTCCACGCCGTCGCCCCGGCTGTAGCACACGCCCAGATTGAACTGTGCGTTGGGGTAACCCTGCTCCGCCGCCCGAAGGTACCACTGTACCGCCTGCGCCGGGTCCTTCTCCACGCCCATCCCGCCGATGTAGCAATCGCCCAGATTGCTCTGCGCCTGCGGGAAGTCCTGCTCCGCGGCCTGACAGTACCAGTACAAGGCTTGGGTCCAGTCCTGCTTCACGCCGGAGCCTTGGGCGTAGAGCAAGCCCAGGTTCGTCTGGGAAACGGGGTCGCCCTGTTCGGCGGCTTTGCGGTACCAGAACGCCGCCTGTTCGGGATTTTTCTCCACGCCGTCGCCGTTGTAGTAGCACGCGGCGAGGTTCTGCTGTGCGCTGTCGAGTCCCTGTTCGGCGGCCCGGCGGTACCACTCGAACGCTTGTTTGTGGTCCTGTTCCACGCCCTCGCCGCTGTAGTAGCAGGAGGCGAGGTTAAATTGCGCGTGGGCTTCGCCTTTTTGCGCGGCCTTGCGGTACCACCAGACGCTCTGCGCCCGGTCCGGGAGGATGCCCAGGCCCCAGTACAAATAATAGCCGAAGCGGAGCTGCGCGTCCACGTCCCCTAATTTCGCGGCTTTCTGGTACCACTCCGCGGCCTGACGGAAGGACTTCGGCACGCCCAGGCCGCGTTCGTAGAGCTGGCCCAGATTGCACATCGCGTCGGAGTGGTAATTCTCCGCCGCGCGGAGGTACCACTCGCGCGCCTGTTCCCGATCCTGTTTCACGCCGATGCCGTTCATGTAGCACACGCCCAGATTATTCTGTGCGGCGGCGTGGTTTTGCTCGGCGGCCTTACGGTACCAGTACGCCGCCTTTTCGGGGTCCTGCGGCAAGCCGTAGAGTCCGCTGGCGTAGCACTCGGCCAACGTGAACTGATCGGTGGGATCGCCCTGTTCGGCGCGGGCCATGCACTGTTCCAGAGGCGTTTTCTCCTGTTCGGCGGCGTCGGGTTCCGGGGACCCGGCCAGTTTCGGGGTCTGCTCCGGGTCCGACGGGAGCATCTGGTCCGAATCGCCCTCCGCCCACAGCAGTTCGCGCAGCTCCTCCGCCAGGGACGGAACGAAATCCGCCGCGTCCCGGAACACCAGGAAACTCGGCATGACCTCCACGTCCGTGGTCGAGAAGATCAGGTTGTTCATGAAATAGGCCACGTTGAACCGGTTGCTGATCTGCTTCAAGTTGTTCAGGAGCTTCCGTTTCCGCAGTTCCTCCCACTGGCCGCCCTCGTCGTGGAGATCCAAAAGGTACTCTTCCATTTTGGCCAGCTCCACCGGCGCGCACTCTACCGGCGCGGCGGAGAGCTGTGCTTTGACCTCCCGTTTGAGGATGTGCTTCTTGATGTCCTGCGCCGTCCCGAGACCTTCCTCCAAGGTGATGTAGAACACCGGCAGCGGTTCGCCGCGTTTCATGTGCTGGATATCGGTGCGGTTGGCTAACAGCTCCGCCAGGCAGGCGTAGCTGCCCAGGTAGCCGGTACTCACGAACGCGACGATGGCTTTGCAGCGGCTGTCGTTGAACAAGCGGTTTTCGATGTTCTTCAGCCAACCCTTATCCTTCTGGAAGTTGGGGTCGATGAACGCTCTCACGTGCTGTTCCCGCAGCGCCAGCACGCACGGGTAAACGGTCTCCCAGTCCTGGCTGGAGTAGCTGACGAAGATATAGCCCTCGTCCACATCCTCCTTCCAACCGTCGTGCAGCAATTTTTGGTAATGTTCTTTTCCCTCCATGACCGTCCCTCTTTTCTTAGATTTTTTCGGAGCCCGGCGTCACTGGACCGGCTCATAAGTCCGCTCAAAGACCGACTTCTGAACGATGTAGGCGTCCTGATGGTTGTCCTCCCGGCAGACGAGCCAATCGCCCGGTTCGCCCAAGTGCCAGTCGCCCCACACGAAGACTTCCAGACGGCAGTCCAGCTGACCGGCCCAGATTCGGGCGCCCGCTTTGGCTACGCACTTCTTGGCGTAGGGAGTCAGCAGCTGGAAGTCCTTCTTCCCCGCGTAGTAGACCTTCGGCGGAAACGCCGTCCGGCTGTCCGTCCGGAACGGTTCGTCGAACCGCTCGTAATTGGCGTTCAGGTAGGCTTCCGTGGTGTGGTAGATCTCGTTATCCACGCCGATCATGATGTACAAGTCCGGCGTCACCTCCTGGATCACGTCCCCCTCCAGCATCCGGAGCAGGATCTCGGTCCCCTCCGGGAACAGGTCCGCCGCCCGCACGCAGCCGACCGGCATCTGTTTCTTACGGTACAGCGCGGCCTTCCCGCGACAGAACGACTCCGCCTGTTCCGGCTCGTAGTGTTCCGCTTTCGGGTCCAGCCGCCGCAGCGGCATCCGGAAGTAATCGGTCAGCCGCTGGTAGATCAGTTCGCCCGCCGCGTCCAGCGCGTCGCGTTCCGGGAAGCTCTCCCGCAGGAGCGCCAGCGGCAGACGGCCTGCGGCTTTGGTCCGGTCGCCGCCGCCGTCGTTGCCCATGCCCCGGACCAGCCAGTGGACCAGTTCGTCCGCCCGATCCTTCCGCTTGCAGCAGCGCACGGAGACCTTGACGCACTGGTCCTTCTCCAGGAGGCAGTACGCCGCGCAGACGTCCAGCTCATGCACGTCCATCATCATATCGCTGACCACGCCCAGCATATAAGGCTCGCAGGTGTCCACCGGGGCCGACGCGAAGCGGTACTCCGGATTGCAGCGCAGGTTGGTGAACGCGCTGCCCGCGGTCCGGAAGTCGTTCAGGGACAGATCCGCGCTCTGGAGCTGGAGGATCACTTCCCAGTCGAAGCGCAGGGTGTCCAGCATCTCGCGGTCCAGCTTCTCCGCGCCCTTGAACTTCTGGGTGTCCATGTACAGGCCGTAGTACAGCGCGGTGGTAAGCTGACGGTCCTCAATGGAGAACCCGGCCTCTTTCAGCATCGCCCAGACCACCGTCGCGCACGCGCCGCAATCGGGACGCACTTCGTGGAGTTCCGGCAGGACCTCCCCGGCGTCCAGCTCGTGGTGGTCGATGACCGCCAGGGTTTGGCCGGGCAGCGACGAAACGTTCCGCTGTCCGGCCCGGCAGTCCACCGTGACCAGAAGCTCCGGGACCGATTCCAGCGTCCGCCGGTAGCGCAGAGGGATGTCCAGGGTCTCGATCATCAGGAGCAGGCTCTTTTTCGTCGCCTCCCGTCTCCCGCTGTAGACCAGCTGGGGAGATTTCCCCTTACTTTCCAGGTACTTCAGCAGCGCGTAGCCGCTGACGATGGTATCCGCGTCCGGGTCGTCGTGGCATTGGATCACGATGTCGTCATAGGTCAGCATACGTTCCAGCAAAACGATCTCCTCCTTGATTCATTCAGTTTGCATCACGACCGATAGGTCCCATTATATCAGTTGAGGCTCTCCTTTTCAACCAAAACAACAAGCGGTTCGTGCCCCCGTCTCACAAAAAGAGGTTTTTTGGATTCTCCCCCTTCGGGGGAGAATCCCGTTTTTATGCGGCAGACGTGAAGTGTTTTGCGCGGCTGTCCCATAAAAGCTGGCGTCTCCCTCTTCGAGGGAGACGCCCCGCTGCCGCGCGGGATCTTCCGAATTGCGCATTGACACCGGGGACCGGCTGCGATACAATAAATGCAACAAATGCAACAAAAGGAACGCTTCCCGTGGGGCCGGCGGCGGGGAACGACGCGTTGTTTTTCACATTTTCGCAGGAACGGGCGGAACAGGAAAGGATTGTGGTGCGATGGATTTAAAAACGCTGTACACGGTCGTCGTCGCCGACGACGAGGACGAACTGCGGGAAGCGGTCTGCACCATGATCCCCTGGCAGGACTTCGGGTTCCGCCTGGTGGGCAGCGCGAGCAATGGTTTGGACGCGCTCCAGCTGGTGGAGAAGTACGAGCCGGATCTGCTGCTCACCGATATCCGTATGCCCTTCATCTCCGGGATCGAACTGGCCCGTCAGGTGCGCGAGGTCCGGCCAACTACGAACATCGCGTTTCTCAGCGGCTACGACGACTTCGAGTACGCCCAGCAGGCGATCCAATACAACATCATCAGCTATATGCTCAAGCCGCTGACCGTGAAGGGCTTGGGCGACGAGCTGCGGATCATCCGGCAGAAAATCGACGCGCAGTTCGCCACGTTCCGTCAGGCGACGCACCGGAACGTGGAACATGACCCGCATATCCTGGAGCTGATGTCCCTGGTCCTGGACGCCTACGCCGATCTGGACGGCGCGGTCCAAGCCGGGACGTGCGCGTACCAGTGCGGCCTGCTGCGGGACGCCAACGAGAAGACTTGCTACACCGTGATGGTGTCCACGCTCCTGAACGGAGACGGTTCGATTGACACGCCGCCTTCGTTCGCGGCTTCGATGGACCGCCTGATCGCCAAGTACCTGCGCGGCGTGAGTTTCTTCTCGTTCGGGAAGGTCGTGTCCGTGCTGGCAGGGGGGCCCGCGGAGCTTGAGGAAGCCCTGTACACCCTGGCCGACGAGGTTCCCCAGATGTCCGAACGGGTGCTGGGACGGAGCTGCCGCATCGGCGTCAGCCGGATCGCGGAGACGCCTGCCGCGCTGCACGACGCCTACCGCGAGGCAATGGAAGCCCTGCTGCAAGGCGACCGGACCGAAGCGGGCGCGCAGTTCATCAGCGATCTGGAACCCGCAGTCAAAGGCGGGAGCTTGCTGTGCAAACGCGCGCTGGAAGCGTTGGATCAGCACTACATGGACCCGGATCTCTCCCTGGTGTCGCTGAGCGGTATGCTGGACGTCAGCCCGAACCACTTGAGCGCATGCATCAAGCGGTACACCGGCGAGACCTTCATCAACACCCTCATCCAGAAGCGGATGGAGGCCGCGCGGGAGTTGCTAGCTACGTCCAGCTTCAAGATCCGCGAGGTCGCGGAGCGGTGCGGCTACACGGATCAGCACTATTTCAGCTACTGCTTCAAGAAGTACTGCGGCGAGTCCCCCAACTCCATGCGCCGGAGATTGAGCGGAGAAAGGACCGGTGAGGGAATGTGAAACGCGGCTCGTGCCGCAGAGGACTGCGTACCACAACGATTCTGGTGTTCATGGTGACGGGCGTCACAACCGTCATCCTGGGCTGCTGTATCGCGCTGTTCCTGGGCCGCTACCGTAGCGCGATGGTGCAGAGCGCGCGTACCAGCACCGCGCAGGCGGTGTCTCAGGTGTCCAATACCGTGAGCAATTACGTGGGCGATATGGAACAGGCCATGCGGCTGGTGGCGCAGTCCCTGTCGGAGAGCCCCAACAGCCCGGACGAACTCCTGCACACCTTCCTGACCTTCCGCCCGGACGTCGCCGCGGTCACGAGCTACTCCCCCAACGGGACCCTGCTACATTGCTGGTCCCTGGGCCGGGAACCGCGGGAGCAGATTTTTCAGAACCTCTCTTTCGACCTGGAACGCGCCCGATCCGCCCTCTCCTACATGACTGCGCCCCACGTCGTGACCATCTTCGAGAGCTGGTACCCCTGGGTCGTGACCATGACGGAA
Organism: uncultured Bacillota bacterium; assembly: GCA_947385365.1. GTDB lineage: Bacteria > Bacillota > Clostridia > Oscillospirales > Oscillospiraceae > Lawsonibacter. Next base: position 7,221 of record CANDKT010000033.1, read on the forward strand.
CGTATGCCGGAACCGGGCGGGGAAACCGCTTGGATCTCCTTGGATTTCAGCTTCGCCCGGATCTCCGACTACATCAACAACGTCAGCATCGGACAGCGGGGCTACTGCTTCCTGATGGACGACGCCGGAAACATCGTCTACCACCCGCAGCAGCAGCTGCTCCACTCCGGCCTGAAGTCCGAGAACACCGCCGCCTTAGCCGCGCTGGAGGACGGGTCCTATGCCAACGATACCGTCATCCACTGCCTGACCAGCGTGGGAGACTGCGGCTGGCGGGTGGTCGGCGTCAGCTATGTGGACGAGATGGTCAACCGCAACGTGCAGGAGATGATCCGGCTGTCCGCTGGACTGGCCGTCATCGTACTGGCGGCGGCTCTGCTGACCAGCTGGCTGCTCTCCCAACTGCTGGGCCGCCCCCTGCGGGAACTGGCCTCCGCGATGGGGAAATTCGAGACCGACGCCGACCACTTCATGTACCGCCAGATGAACGGGACCCGCGAGGTCCGGGAATTGTCCCACTCCTTCGGCCATATGGTCCTGCGTATCCAGAAGCTGATGTTTTCCGTCCGACAGGAGGAGGTCAACCTGCACAAAACGGAGCTGAAAGCCCTCCAAGCCCAGATCAATCCCCACTTTCTGTACAATACCCTGGATTCCATCGCCTGGATGTGCGAGCAGGGCCGCAATACCGACGCCGTCCAGATGATCCACGCCTTAGCGAAACTCTTCCGCATCAGCATCAGCAAAGGCCATGAGCTGATCCCAATCGCCCGGGAAATCGAACACGCGGAAAATTACCTGGAAATCCAAAAGTACCGCTACAAAAATCAGTTCACCTACACGTTCGACGTGGACCCGGGCTGTCTGGACTACTACTGCAACAAAATTACCCTCCAGCCTATCATCGAAAACGCGATCATGCACGGCTTGGAACTGATGGTGGACGAGGGCCATATCGACGTGTACGTCGGACAGGACGGGGACGACATCGTGTTCCGCGTCCAGGACAACGGCGTCGGGATGAGTCCCGAACAGGTCCACGCCATTCTGGACGACTCCAAGGACCGCACGGGAATCGGAATCAAGAACGTCAACGACCGGCTGCAAATCTACTTCGGAAAACAGTACGGACTGCGCATCTCCAGCGAATTGGACGTGGGGACCTGCGTGGAGATCCGTATGCCGAAAGTGGGGGAGGAGGGGGATTATGAGGCGAAATAGAGGTCTGCTTCTGTGCGTCCTTCTGCTGCTGTGCCTGTGCGGCTGCGGGACCGACGCCGCACAGCAGACTTGCCGCTCCGTCTCGCTCATCACCAAGTCCACCGACACCGAATTTTGGCTGTCCGCCTTCGCCGGGGCCAGAGCCGCCGCGACGGAGTACAACCTGGACCTGAGCATCTCCGGCCCCGAGACCGAGGAGGATTACGAGACCCAGAACCGTATGATCGACGAGGCCGTGCGCAACGGCACGGACGTGATCGTCTTCTCCGCCATCGACTACGAGCGGAACGCGGAGGCCATCGACGCCGCCGCCCAGAACGGCGTGAAGATCGTGTCCATCGACAGCGGCGTCGGGTCCGGGCAGGTGAGTACCTACATCGGTACGGATAACCGCGCCGCAGGCCGTATGGCCGCGCAAGCCGCGCTGGAACGGGTGAGCGGGCCTCTGCACGTGGGGCTGGTCAACTACAACGAGGGCACCGCAAACGGTCAGGAACGGGTCCAGGGCGCGCTGGACGCCCTGTCCGAAAGCAGCCGGGCCCAGATCACCGCGGTGATGACCACTCTGGTGGACGCCAGCCGCGCCCAGACCGATACCGTCTCCCTGCTGCTGGAACATCCCGAGATCAACGTCCTGATCGCGTTCAACGAACCGACCAGCGTCGGCGCGGCTCAGGCCGTGCGGACGCTGGAACGCGCCGGGGACATCTTTTTTGTGGGGTTCGACTCCAACGTCGTGACCATCGACGGACTTCAGGAGGGTTGGGTGGACGCGCTCATCGTCCAGAACCCTTACGCGATGGGCTACCTGGGCGTGGAGAGCGCGTACAAGCTCCTGGCCGGTCAGAGCGGCGGCCTGGCCCCCGTGGTGGATACCGCCACCCGTATCATCGACCGGGACAACCTCTTCACGATGGACGGCCAGAAAGCCCTGTTCGCGTTCGGGTAAGCAACTCGACAGCGCGGTTCCGTTTCCTAACGGAATCGCGCTTTTTGTGCAAGATACACAATTCTGAAAGAATATTTTTGACGCATTGGACGATTTGGATAAGAATTTATACCCCTCGCGGTGAAATTTCACCTTGTTTTTTCAACCACCTTCCTTTAAACTTAAAACTGGATTAAATGGGACGCTTTCCCGTCTCGTTTAAAATCAAGCACAGAAAAGGAGAATTGTTATGAAAAAGACTCTTGCAGCAGCTCTGGCATTGGCAATGGTGCTGGGGCTGGCCGCCTGCGGCGGCGGCAACAACGGCGGCGGTTCCCAGACGCCTCCTCCTCCCAGCGGCGGCAGCAGCACGTCTCAGACCGGCGGCTCCTCTGCTGGCGGCTCCAACGTGGCTACCCCTGCTGGCCCCGTCGCCAATAAGGACAAACCCCTCGTCTGGTACAACCGTCAGCCCTCCAACAGCTCCACCGGCGAGCTGGATATGGAAGCCCTGTCCTTCAACGACGATACCTACTACGTCGGCTTCGACGCCAACCAGGGCGCGGAACTCCAGGGCCAGATGATCCTTGAGTACATCACAGCTAACATCGACACCATCGACCGCAACGGCGACGGCGTCATCGGTTACGTTCTGGCCATCGGCGACATCGGCCATAACGACTCCATCGCCCGTACCCGCGGCGTCCGCAAAGCTCTGGATACCGCCGTCGAAGATGGCGGAGCCATCAAGAGCGACGCCGTCGGCATCAACCAGGACGGCAAAGCCACCGCAGTCAAAGACGGCAAGCTCACCATCGGCGGCAAAGAGTACACCGTCCGTGAGCTGGCTTCTCAGGAAATGAAGAACTCCGCCGGCGCCACTTGGGACGCCGCCACCGCCGGTAACACCATCGGCACTTGGGTCTCCACCTTCGGCGACCAGATCGACGTCGTCGCCTCCAACAACGACGGCATGGGCATGGCTATGTTCAACGCCTGGTCCAAAGAGAACAAAGTCCCCACCTTCGGTTACGACGCCAACGCTGACGCCGTCGCCGCTATCGGCGAAGGTTACGGCGGCACCATCAGCCAGCACGCCGACGTGCAGGCTTACCTGACCCTGCGCGTGCTGCGCAACGCCCTGGACGGCGTGGACATCGACACCGGTATCGGCACTGCGGACGACGCGGGCAACGTGCTGAGCGACGACGTGTACAAGTACGTCGACTCCGAGCGCTCCTACTACGCCTTGAACGTGGCCGTGACCGCCGCCAACTACACCGACTTCCTCGACTCCACCAAGCCCTTCGGCCCCGTCTCCGCGCAGCTCAGCACCGACAGCCATCCCACCAAGAGCGTGTGGCTGGACATCTACAATGCGGCCGATAACTTCCTCAGCTCCACCTATCAGCCCCTGCTGCAAAACTACGACGACCTGCTCAACCTGAAGGTCGAGTACATCGGCGGCGACGGCCAGACCGAAGGCAACATCACCAACCGTCTGGGCAACCCCGACCAGTACGACGCTTTCGCCATCAACATGGTGAAGACCGACAACGCTGCCGCTTACACCTCCCTGCTCGGCTAATGCTCCGCAGGCCGGGTGACCGGCTCTGACGAACAAGTAAATCACCCATGATTCAGGGAGAGGGACTTCTCAGTCCGGAGAAACAGAAGCTCCGCTCAACAGAAGGAACCTCTCCCTGATACCATAGGCCCGCCCCTCCGGGGACGGGAACTGCTGACGACCGCGAGAATCTGTAAAACAGGAGAGACGAGAATGGCTGAAGTAAAAGACGATGTTGTCCTGTCAATCCGTGGTATGAGCAAGTCCTTCGGACGTAACCGGGTGCTTGACCATATCAATCTGGATCTGAGGCGCGGAAGCGTCATGGGACTGATGGGCGAGAACGGCGCCGGAAAGTCCACCATGATGAAGTGCCTGTTCGGGACCTACCAGAAAGACGAGGGAAGAATCTACTTAAACGGCAGAGAAATCAACTTTTCCGGCCCGAAAGACGCCCTGGAAAACGGGATCGCGATGGTCCACCAGGAGCTGAACCAGTGCCTGGAACGGAACGTAATGGATAACCTGTTCTTGGGCCGTTATCCCACGAACTCCGTAGGTATCGTGGATGAAGGCAATATGAAGAAAAAAGCCGCCGAATTGTTCCGGAAGCTGGGCATGACCGTGGACCTGAACCAGCCGATGCGGAATATGTCCGTTTCTCAGCGGCAGATGTGCGAAATCGCAAAGGCAATCTCCTACAACTCCCAGGTGATCGTTCTGGACGAACCAACCTCCTCCCTGACCGTCCAGGAAGTCGACAAGCTCTTTGAAATGATGCGGATGCTTCGCGACCAGGGCATTTCGCTGATCTATATCTCCCACAAAATGGACGAGATCTTTGAAATCTGCGACGAGATCTCCGTCCTGCGTGACGGCAACCTGGTCATGACCAAAAAATCCAGCGAGACCAACATGAACGAGCTGATCGCCGCAATGGTGGGCCGCTCCCTGGAAAGCCGTTTTCCGCCCGTGGACAACACGCCCGGCAAACCGATTCTGTCCATCCAGCACCTGTCCACCAAATTCGCCCCCCACCTCCAGGATATCACCTTCGACGTGCGGGAGGGCGAGATCTTCGGCCTGTATGGCCTGGTCGGCGCGGGCCGTACCGAACTGCTCGAAACCATCTTCGGCGTGCGTACCCGTGCGTCGGGCCGCGTCTATTTCAAAAATAAGCTGATGAATTTCAACAGCGCGGACGAGGCCATCGAACACGGCTTCGCCATGATTACGGAGGAACGGAAAGCCAACGGCCTGTTTTTGAAATGCGACCTGACCTTCAACACCACAATCGCAAACCTGGAACAGTACAAAAGCAACATGGTCCTGTCTACACCCAAAATGGTGAAGGCAACCAGTAAGCAGATCAAAACCATGCACACCAAATGTATGGGACCGGAAGACATGATTACCAGCCTGTCCGGCGGTAACCAACAGAAAGTCATCTTCGGCAGATGGCTGGAACGCGATCCCCAAGTCTTCATGATGGATGAACCCACCCGCGGCATTGACGTGGGCGCTAAATATGAAATTTACGAGCTGATTATCAAAATGGCAAAGCAGGGTAAGACGATCATCGTTGTCTCCTCTGAGATGCCGGAGATTCTCGGCATTACAAACAGAATCGGCGTGATGTCCAACGGCCACCTTTCCGGCATTGTCAATACAGCGGACACAAACCAGGAAGAGCTTTTGCGTCTGAGCGCGAAATATCTGTAAGGGGGGAGTACATATGGCAGAACAAGGAAAAATCCTGACCGCGGAACAGGAGAGTAAGCTCCGCCAGCCAATCGACAGCTACGTCGGCGGGATTCAGAACAAAATCAATGCCCTGCGTAAGGACGGCACAGACCGTGTCATTGAGATTCAAAGCACTTTGGATAACCTGAAACGTGACCGTATCTACTCGGCACAGGAGAAGGAGAGCCGCCGGGCCAAACTCATGGCGGAATTGGAAGCGGCAAAAGCCGTGGAAGCCAAAAATAAGGCCGAGGTCGACAAACTCATCGCGGACGCTGTGGCTTACCTCAAAGCCCACTTCGACGCGGATTATTTCCAGGCCGTCAAGGCCAGCTGCGCCGCAGAACGCGCCCAGGCTCAGGCCAAGTACCAGGCCGCGGTGTCTCAGCTGGAGCAGAACCATCAGAAAACATTAGCCTCGCTCACCAACCCCAACGAAATCAAAGACGAGAAATATGTCCATAAAAACCGCCTCTTTGACGCTAAAATGCAGCTGGCAAACGACCTCCAAGCCATCAAAGACCGCCAGCACGCCGCCTTCCAGCACCAGTACCACCTGATCGATATGCTGCGTATGTCCAAGTTCACCTTCGCGGAATCCGCAGCGCAGCGTTGGGAGACCTACCAGTACAGCTTCAACCAGCGGGACTTCCTGTTGCGCAACGGCTTGTACCTGGCTATCGCGGTGATCTTCATCGCGATGTGCTTCATCACCCCCGTCGTCAAAGGCTTCCCCCTGCTGACCGTCAACAACGTGCTGAACATCCTCCAGCAAGCCTCCCCGCGTATGTTCCTGGCTCTGGGCGTCGCTGGCCTCATCATGCTGGCCGGTACTGACCTGTCCATCGGCCGTATGGTCGGTATGGGTATGACCGCCGCCACCATCGTCATGCACAAGGGCATCAACACCGGTTCCGTCTTCGGGCACATCTTCGACTTCACCGGTATGCCCGTCTTCGCCCGCGTCCTCCTCGCCCTGATCGTCTGCATCGTGCTTTGTACCATCTTTACCGCCATCGCGGGCTTCTTCACCGCAAAATTCAAAATGCACCCCTTCATCTCCACCATGTCCACCATGCTGATTATCTTCGGCTTGGCCACCTACTCCACCAAAGGCGTCTCCTTCGGCGGCATCGAGTCCGAGATCTCCGGCATGATTATCCCCAAAATCAACGGCTTCCCCACCATTATCCTCTGGGCTCTGGCCGCCGTCATCATCGTGTGGTTCATCTGGAACAAGACCACCTTCGGCAAAAACCTCTACGCCGTCGGCGGCAACCCGGAAGCCGCTTCTGTCTCCGGCATCTCCGTCTTCTGGGTCACGATGGGCGCCTTCATTCTGGCCGGTATCCTCTACGGCTTCGGCTCCTGGCTCGAATGTATCCGGATGTCCGGTTCCGGCTCCGCAAGCTACGGCCAAGGTTGGGAAATGGACGCCATCGCCGCCTGCGTGGTCGGCGGTATCTCCTTCACCGGCGGTATCGGTAAGATCTCCGGCGTCGTCACCGGCGTGTTCATCTTCACCGCCCTGACCTACTCCCTGACCACCTTGGGTATCGACACCAACTTGCAGTTCGTCTTCTCCGGCGTCATCATCATCGTCGCTGTTATGCTCGACTCCTTGAAGTACGTCCAGAAAAAGTGAGCCGCGCCTCCCGCAACGTTCCACTGCAACAAACAGACAGGGTCCATTTTGGACCCTGTCTGCCTTTTCCATATCCCCGTGTCAGCCACTGTTTTTTCTCCATTTGACGATAACGTAACGAGAATTTTTTGTATTCTCCCCCCTTCAGGGGAAAATACAGCTTTTATGAGACGGGCGTGTCAAATAAAAGAGAGGCTTGACAAAATAATAGCCAACGGTTATACTAAACATAGAAAGGGCGCTGCCGGTAGACGGTCAGCCTCAAGGACTTAAGTTACTCAAAAAGAAAGTAACCGCCGTGCTGTGGGGACAGGGGCGGTTACTTCTTTTTTGCCTGAATGAACAGGCTGCAAATGCCAATGATAACCGAGAGCAACTGGAGTATTTCGGATGTAGTCACTGGACAGCCCCCCTTTCCAGAAATCAGGGGGCAAAGAAGTTTCCCCCTGTCGGAGGACCAACCGCCTACCGTTATAAAGCAGCGCTGAAAGATAATTCTTTCCTATTTTCAGCATAACATAGTTTCCAGCAAAATGCAACAAAAATATCCCACTTTTTTGCCCAATAGAAAATCCTCCGTCTTGCAAAGCGACCGGACGGCTGGTATACTGACAGAAAGGAACTTGCCAAAATAAGGAAGGAGGGTCCTGCCCGATGGACGGAGGAGAACGCCGGGCGGCTATCGCCCGCTACCTGGAGGAGAGTGAAAAACCGGTCAGCGCCGCAAAATTGGCGCGGACGTTTTCCGTCAGCCGCCAGGTCGTGGTTGGAGACGTCGCGCTGCTGCGCGCGGGCGGGATGGAGATCTCCGCCACGCCCAGAGGCTATATACGCGCCGGCCGTGCCACGGGACTGCGGCGGACCTTAGCCTGTTGTCACAGCGCCGGGCAGATGGCCAACGAACTGAACGCTATCGTAGACCACGGGTGCGTGGTGGTTGACGTCATCGTGGACCACCCAATCTACGGTCAGCTCACCGGCCCGCTCCAGTTGGCCAGCCGCTACGACGTGAGCCAATTTATCGCCCGCTGTCAGGAGTACGCCGCCGCGCCTCTCTCGCAACTCACCGGCGGCGTCCATCTCCATACCATCCTATGTCCAGACGAGTCCGCTTTCCACCGCACGGAAGACGCTCTGCGTAAATTGGGAATCCTTCTGGAAGATTCCGGGGAATAACTGCCTTTTTTGCTCCGCGCAACTGGCGGTTGCGGAAATTTCCAGCCTTTGCTGGTGGCACGCAACCGCCCGTTCTGGCATAATGAGTCCAAAGGAGGCATTCGCCATGATGACACTGCATGAGAAAATCTTCTACTACCGCAAAGCCGCGAAACTCTCCCAGGAGGAACTGGCCGCTCAGCTGGGAGTCTCCCGTCAGGCCGTGAGCAAGTGGGAGTTGGGGGAAGCGGTCCCCGATACCGGGAAACTGCTGGCTCTGGCGCGGACGCTGCACGTCACCGCCGATCACCTGCTGGACGAGGAGACGGACCTGGAATCGGGAACACCGGTCGACCTTGCGCCGCCGGAACCGCACAAACCACCCGCCAATTTTTTCGCCCGCTTCGTCCGCCGCTTTGGTTGGCTGGCCGGACTCTACATCGCCTTCGGAGGCGCGGCGTTCGCCGCCGTAGGCGGGATCGCCCGTTACATTTGTATCCAGCTTTTCAGCGTTACGCTTTCTGTCGGCGAAATCGTGGGGAACACGTTCGGCTGGGCCGACTCCGCTCTCGGCGGAGGTATGCCGGAGCTTTCCGAGTCCTTCACCAGTCCCCGCATCACCGTTTTGAGCGAAACAGGGAAAATCTTCGTCTATATCGCCACCGCAATCCTCATTGCAGGCGTCGTGATCGCAATCGCCGGGCTGGTTATGGCTCTGCTCCTGTACATCCAGAAAAGACTGGAACCCAACGGCCCGGAAGATTTCTCTTGACAAATCGCGCCGATACGCTATAATAGCCCATACAGGTGTCTTGACACCTGTATGGGCTGTCTACTTTGTGTGAAAAGGTGATGGAAATGCAAGAATCAAAAGGCTTCCTCCAACGCAAAAATATCGAAATCTCCGCCAAACGCTACGGAATCGACGCTCTGGGCGCGATGGCGCAGGGACTGTTCTGCTCTCTGCTCATCGGAACCATCATCAAAACCTTAGGCCAGCAGTTGGGCCTGGAGTTCCTGGTCTCCGTGGGGCAGTACGCCTTCGATATGTCCGGCGCGGCAATGGCTGTCGCCATCGGCTACGCGCTCAAAGCGGACCCGTTGGTGTTGTTCTCGCTCACCGGCGTGGGCTGGGCCGCCAATTCCTTAGGCGGCGCGGGCGGCCCGTTAGCTGTACTGTTCATCGCGATCCTGGCCACGGAGTTCGGCAAGGCCGTGTCCAAGGAAACCAAAGTCGATATCCTCGTCACCCCCGCCGTGACCGTTCTGGTCGGCGTCGGACTGGCCGCGCTCATCGCCCCGCCCATCGGCGGAGCCGCGCGGGCTTTCGGGCAGCTCATCAAGGACGCGACCGAGCTGCAACCCTTCTGGATGGGCATCGTCGTCTCCGTGCTGGTCGGCGTGGCCCTGACCCTGCCGATTTCCTCCGCGGGCCTGTGCGCGGCGTTCAACCTCACCGGCCTGGCCGGCGGAGCCGCCGTCGCGGGTTGCTGCGCGCAGATGGTCGGCTTCGCTGTGATGTCCTTCAAGGAAAACCGCTGGGGCGGGTTGGTCTCGCAGGGAATCGGCACCTCCATGCTGCAAATGCCCAACATCGTGAAAAATCCTCGCGTCTGGATTCCCCCTACATTAGCCTCCGCCATTACCGGGCCAATCGCTACCTGCCTGTTCCGGCTCCAGATGAACGACCCCGCCAGCGGCGTGGCGTCCGGTATGGGTACCTGCGGTTTCGTCGGGCAGATCGGCGTCTGGACCGGCTGGGTCAACGACGTGGCCACCGGAGCCAAAGCAGCCATCACCCCGTTCGATTGGCTGGGACTGGTCCTGATCTGCTTCGTACTTCCGGCGGTGCTGTCGGTCGCGTTCTGCGAGCTGTGCCGGAAATTGGGCTGGATCAAAGAGGGCGACCTGAAACTGCCCTGAACGAAAAACACGCCTCCGGTTTCACCGGGGCGTGTTTTCTGCGTGACAGGGTCACTCCGCCGCGTCCAGGGCGGCGAGCTGGCTGAGCCCCACGCTGCCGCCGGAGACAAGAAAACAGACTCTCTCCGTCTCGCGGAATCGGAGCGTTCCTTGCAGCACCGCGCCCATGCCAATGCAGCTGGACGGTTCCGCTAACAGTTTGCCTTGCAGCAGCAGCAGCTTCATGGCCCGCAGCATGGCCGGATCTGCGACCGGGACCACTTGATCCACGTACCGCTGGACCACCGGGAAGCATTTCCGCCCCGGCATCTGGGAGACCAACGCGTCGGCTAAAGTCCGGCGGAAGGGGACCTGGACCGGTTCTCCCGCCGCCAGGCTGGCGGAGTAACGCGGTAGGGCTTCCGGTTCCGCGCCGAACACCCGGACGTCAGGCAGCGACGCTTTCAGAGCCGCCGACACGCCGCCGATCAGCCCGCCGCCGCTGACCGGAACCACCACAGCGTCCAGTTCCGGCCCCTGCTCCGCGATCTCTAACCCGGCGGTCCCCTGACCGGCCATGACGTCTTCGTCGTCGTAGGGCGGGATGAGCGTGGCGTTCTGCTCCCGCGCGATCCGGGCGGCGGTATCGAAGCGTTCGCTGGCCTCGCATTGGACTACCTCAGCACCTAAGGCGCGGATGGCCTCCACTTTGACCTGTGGCGCGGTGTTCGGGATCACGACCGTGGCGTGGGTGTTCAGCATACGGGCGGCGTAGGCAATCCCGCGGCCGTGGTTGCCCGACGAGGCGCACACCAGACCGCAGGCCAGTTCCTCCGGCGTGAGGCGCAAGGCGCGGTTCAACGCGCCCCGCAGCTTGAACGAGCCGGTGATCTGCATATTCTCCGCCTTGACGTACACCTGGCAGCGGAGAAACTCGTCCAAGGCGGGCAGACGCAGCAGCGGCGTCCGGGCGATGTAGGGCCGGACCCGCTCTTGAGCCTCCCGAATATCCTGGATGGACAGCATGAAACGACCTCCTCTTTTTCTGTATCGGACCCCGGCGTTACGCCGGGGGGGACGGTGGTCCCAACGGCAGCGCGAACAGTTCCGACACCGCGCTGTCGTAGGCGCGGGTCGTCTGGGCTTTCCGGATGCGCTTCAAGGCGCGGTCCGCGCCTTGGAACCGCGGTCCCATATAACTCCACAGCTCTTTCATATGGCAGACCACGCCGCGGTCGTTGTGGAAGGCTTGGAGATAGGTGTGGTACAGCTCATCGTGAAAGGCCCGCAGCTCGGCGGCGCAAGCAGGCGGACCGCCTTGGAGTCTGCGCACCAAGGCCGGGTCAGCCAGCAGCCCGCGGCCGAACATCAGCGCGTCGACTTGCGGGAAGCGTTCCGTCAGCCGGGCGCAGTCCTCCGGGGAACCCAGCCCGCCGTTGTAGCACAGCGGGCCGGGGTAGTGTTCCGCGGCGAAGGCGAAGGCTTCCGGCCGGACCGGGTGTCGGTAAAAGTCCCGCAGGACCCGGGGGTGGACGATGAGCCGGGAGATGGGGTAGCGGCGGAAGACCTCCAGGAGCTTGGGAAACTCCTCGGGCGACTCGACGCCGACGCGGGTCTTGACGGAGACCCGGCAGGGGAGTCCGGGAAAGATCTCCTCCAGGAAGCGTTCCAGCGCCGGAAGGTCCGCCAACATCCCCGCGCCTTTTCCCTTTGCCGTGACGGTGCCGGAAGGACAGCCCAGGTTCAGGTTGACTTCCCCGTAGCCCATCCGGGACAACTCCTGCGCGGCCCAGCGGAAGTCCTCCGCGTTCCGGGTGAGCAGCTGCGGGACCGCGCATAAGTCCCGGTTCCGCTCCGGCGCGATCTCCCGCAGGTCCCGGTTCGTGAAGACATGGTCCCGCGTCGGGCTGAGGAAGGGCATATAATACTTCCCGATCCCAGGGAAGTGACGGTGATGGACCGCGCGGAACAGCGCGCCTGTGACGCCCTCCATAGGGGCGAAGAAGTACTCCACTCAGGTCCCGTCCCGGCGGCTGTCCACGTAGCGGCTGGCGGCCAATCCAGCCACCGCGCCGTCGCTGACGGCGGTAATCAGGCGGCGTACTGTTTTGGCGCGGCAGTCTCCGGCAGCGAACACCCCCGGCAGACTGGTCGCGCAGTCCTCTCCGGCCAGGAAGTAGCCCCGTTCGTCGGTCATGACGAGCGTAGAGAAAAGCTGATTGCACGGCTCCTGCCCCACGGCGATGAAGAGCCCGTCCACCGCTAATTCCCGCTGCTGTCCCGTTTTCAGGTCGGTCAGGAGCAGGCCAGTCAGTCTGTCCGCGTCGGAGCGCAGCGCGTCCACCTGATGGCTGAGCAAAATCTCCACGTTTTCCTGACGGCGGAGCTGCGCGGCGAAGCGGCTGTCTCCGCGGAAGAGGTCCCGGCGGTGGATGAGCGTCACTTTGGAGCAGCGTTCCGCTAAGAACAACGCCTCCTGTAACGCGGTGTCCCCGCCGCCGACGACGGCCACGGGCCGATTCTGCACAGACGCGCCGTCGCACAGGGCGCAGTAGGACACGCCGGAACCGATCAGACGGTCCTCCCCGTCCAGCCCCAGCTTTCTGTGCGTGACGCCGTTGGCCAGGATCAGGGATACCGCACTGTAGCGTCCCCGATCTGTAGTCAGCTCCAGCAGACCGTTCTGGGTGCGCAAAAAGGTGATGGTCTCCTTCCGGATATGGACGCCTTGTTCCTGCGCCTGCCGGGCCAGGGTCCCGGCGAACTGGACGCCGGTCACGTCAGGCAGACCAGGACAGCCGCTGACCTGAGGGGAGTCGCAGATCTGTCCGCCCACGCTGCGGCTCTCCAACACCAGCACGTCCTTCCCGGACCGGGCCGCGTACATCGCGGCGGTCAGACCTGCGGGACCTCCGCCTGCTACGATGATATCATACATAAGGTAAACTCCTTTTTCAAGTTCTGCCTGCCGTGGACGGGTCCGGTTCAGCGCCGGGCCAGAGCCACCAGCGCGCTGGACCCGATGCGCTGCGCCCCGGCTTCCAGGAACGCCTGCGCCTGCTCAAAAGTACGGATCCCGCCCGCCGCTTTGATGCGGACGTCCGGGCTGATATGCTCACGGAACAGGCGGACGTCTTCCAAAGTCGCGCCACCAGTGGAAAAGCCTGTGGAAGTTTTGATGAACCCGGCTCCGGACATGGAGACGATGCGGCACATTGCGATCTTTTCCGTTTCGGTCAGCAGGCAGGTTTCAATGATGACCTTCAGGATGCGGCCCTTGCAGGACTCCTTGACGGCCTGGATCTCGGACAGCACGCCCTCCCAGTCGCCGCTTTTGGCCAAGCCGATGTTGATGACCATGTCGATCTCATCCGCGCCGTTGCGAATGGCGTCCTCGGTTTCGAAGACCTTCACTTCCGGCGTCGAGTAGCCGTTGGGGAAGCCGATGACGGTGCAGATTTTCAGGCGGTTGCCGACGTAGGCGGACGCCTGTTTGACGTAACGGGGCGGGACGCAGACGCTGGCGGTCTGGAACTCCATTCCCTCGTCGCAGACCTGCTTGATTTGCTCCCAAGTGGCGTCCGCACGTAAAATCGTGTGGTCCACTTGGCGCAGGATATCTCTTTCTTCCATAAAAACTCCTTTCCCGCCGGTGTCCCGGCGATGGATTCGGCTGACAGTTTATTTTACTCCCATCCGTTCCAGTTGTCCATACCTGACCGAAAACAAAAACGTCTCCGGCCAAGCAAATCCCGCAAAATAAACGGCGTCGCTCTTGAGAAACAAAAGTGGTTATGATACAATACAGTCCAGCCAAGTATTCCGGCAAAACAGGAGGTATCAGGAACTATGAAATTAGGAATCGTAGGTCTGCCGAACGTGGGCAAATCGACCTTGTTCAACGCCATCACCAACGCCGGCGCGGAGAGCGCGAACTATCCCTTCTGCACCATCGACCCCAATAAGGGCATGGTCGCCGTCCCGGACGCTCGCCTGACGCGTTTGAGCGAGATGTATAAGCCGCAGAAAACGACTCCGGCGGTCATCGAGTTCGTGGACATCGCGGGCCTGGTGAAGGGCGCAAGCCGCGGCGAGGGCTTAGGCAATAAATTCCTGGGCCACATCCGCATGACGGACGCCATCGTCCATGTGGTGCGCTGCTTCGACGACGACAACGTCATCCATGTGGAGGGCTCCACCAATCCGCTGCGGGACATGGACACCATTGATTTGGAGCTGGTCATGGCCGACTTGGAGATGGTGGACCGGCGGATCGACAAGGCCCGGAAGGCTGCAAAAGGCGACAAGAAGTTCTTGCAGGAGGCGGCTGACTTCGAGGGCCTGCGGGAGTGGCTCAACGAGGGCCGCCCCGCCCGGAGCTACGCCGAAGTCGACATCGCCGCCGAGTACCCCGACTGTGAGCTTCTCTCCCTGAAACCCGTCATCTACGCCGCCAATCTGGACGAGGACGGGTTCTCCCACCCCGAAGAGGTGGAATACTACCGTCAAGTACAGGAGCGGGCCAAATCTCAAGGGGCGCAGGTCATCCCCGTCTGCGCCCGGCTGGAGGAGGAGATCGCGCAGCTGGACGAGGACGAGAAACAGCTCTTCCTGGACGACCTGGGCGTAGCAGAAAGCGGTCTGGACCGCCTGGTCAAGGCCAGTTACACGCTCCTGGGCCTGATCTCCTTCCTCACGTCCGGCTCGGACGAGTGCCGCGCCTGGACCATCCGCCGCGGCACCAAAGCCCCGCAAGCCGCCGGGAAGATCCACTCCGACTTTGAGCGGGGCTTCATCCGCGCCGAGGTCGTCTCCTACGACGACCT
>CANDKT010000034.1 GCA_947385365.1 uncultured Bacillota bacterium
GACCAGGACCTGTGCGTAGGCTGTCAGCTGTGCGTGAAGGAGTGTCCTGTAGGGATCATCCACGTTCCTGCGAACGAGTAAGGGAAAAGGAAGGGGCCCGTCCGGAAGGACGGGCCTCTTTTTGGGTTTCGGGGGGTGGTTACACCGGGCTGCGGTCGCGGAGCCAGCTGGGCAGGGGTCTTGCTTTCACGCTGGAGACGATGCCCATAGCGGCGAAGAGGGTGATGATGGAGGAGCCGCCGTAGCTGATGAAGGGCAAGGTGAGACCCATGACGGGGAGGACGAAGAGGCACATACCGACGTTGAAGGTGACTTGAGCCAGCAGCATACCAGCCATACCCATGCAGACGTAGGCGTGGAAGGGGGAGCTTGCGTGTCGGCTGACCCAGACGCAGCGCAGGACGATCAGGGAGAGGCAGAGGAGCAGGGCCATACAGCCGACCAGGCCCAATTCCTCGCCGCAGACGGCGAAGATGAAGTCGGTGTGCCGTGCGGGGAGTGCGCTGCTGTAGGAGGCTTGGGTCTGGATCCCGTGGAGGTAGCCCTGACCGAAGAGCTGTCCGGAGCCGATTGCCAGAATGGAGCGTGTCTGCTGCCAGCCGTAGTGGTTGGAGCTAAGGCTGTGGTCCAGCACGACGCGGAAGCGCATGATGCGGTAATCGGTCCACAGGCTGGTTTCGGGGAGGAAGAACAGCCAGACGATGACGACGGCGAGGACGATGCCGCCGCCGGTGAGCAGGAACCAGCGGAGTTTGACGCCAGCGGCCCAAGCGATAGCAACGAAGATCATCATATAGATGACGCACATACCGAAGTCGCCGCAAATTGCGGCGATCAGCCCCAGCATGAAGATGGTGTGTCCGCCGGTTTGCAGGATGGAGGGGATGGAGCTGATGTCGTGTCCGCGGTCCTGGAGTTTCGCGAATTGGATGGAGAGGAGGAGGATGAAGGGGATCTTGACGATCTCGTTTGGCTGGACATCCATAGGGAAATGTGGGATGATGCGGGAGATGACGAGCCAGTTCAGATTACCGGAGTCGTAGTCTTCTCCGAGAGGAGTCAGAAGGAGGAGGAGGAAGACGACGTTGAAGACGAGGAGAAGTTTCCAGCGTTTTTCAACGAAGAGTTGAAAATCGACGAAGGTGAGGAGGATGTAGACGAGGACGCCCAGCAGGATTGCGATAAACTGGACCGCGACGAAGCGCAACCAGCGCATATCGCCTATGTATTGGGTCGCGGAGAAGATGAGGAGCAGGCCGAAGCAGCTGGCGATGAGGCAGAGGACGAGCAGGACGAGGTCGCCTTTTTTGAAGAAGTCCCGGAAGGGAGAGAAGAGCGTGGTCAAAGGTTGCGCCTCCTTTTGGCAGGGAACGCCGCGAGCGGCGGTTTCGGAAAAAATCGAACAATATATTTTAACACATTTTACTGGAAACGCAAACCTGATTTGTGGTATAATAGGACCCACGCATGAAAATTTTCTGTGAACGGAGGCGGAGGGCAGTGCAGCAGTTTCGGACGGGGAGCGAGGCGGAGACGGAAGCGCTGGGCCGGAGTCTGGGGGAAGTTCTGGAAGCCGGGAGCGTAGTTGCGTTCACCGGGGACCTGGGGGCGGGCAAGACAGCGTTCACGCGGGGGCTTGCCCGGGGTCTGGGCATCAGGGGGCGTGTGACGAGTCCCACGTTCACCATCGTGAACGAGTACGAGGGGGGCCGTTTACCGCTGTTCCACTTTGATATGTACCGCCTGAGCGGGGAAGAGGAGCTGTTTGAGATAGGCTGGGAGGACTACCTGAGCCGAGGCGGTGTATGCGCGGTGGAGTGGAGCGAACACGTGGCCGGAGCGTTGGAGCCGGAGACGATCTGGGTAGAGATACGGCGAGGTGGGGGCGAGGAGCAGCGGGAGATTGTCATCCGGAACGCTCCGTCGTTTTCGGCATAGGCATGGATAGAAGGTTGTGAGAAGAAATGGAGTTTGTCATCATATCGGGCTTGTCCGGAGCGGGCAAGAGTAAAGCGGCCTCTTTTATGGAGGACATGGACTTTTTTTGCGTAGACAATCTGCCCGCGCCGCTGATTCCGAAGTTCGCGGAGCTTGGGATTGCGGGGACGGGGGAGTACGACCGGGTGGTGTTAGTGACGGACATCCGGTCGGGCGCGAACTTCGAGGGATTTTTCCAGGCGTTGGACGCGCTGGAGCAGATGAAGTGTACCTACCGCATTCTGTTCATGGAGGCGGACGACGGAGCGATCATCAAGCGCTACAAGGAGACGCGCCGCAGTCATCCGCTGGCGGAGGAGTGCGACAGTTTAGCGGAAGCCATTGATTTGGAGCGGCAAATGCTGGCGCCTTTACGGACCCGTGCGGATAAGATCATCGACACCACGAACCTGTCGACGGCGAAGCTGAAGGGAGTTTTGCGGCAGATGTTTGGCCGTGCGGGGGCGAACCAGGGACAGATGGAGGTCCGGGTAACGTCGTTTGGGTTCAAGCACGGCTTGCCGATGGAGGCCGATCTGGTGTTCGACGTGCGTTTTCTGCCGAACCCGTACTACGTTTTGGATTTGCGGACACAGACGGGTTTAGACACAAGGGTGCGGGATTATGTGTTCCACGGCGGGCAGGCGGAGGAATTTTTGAAACGTCTGTGGGAGCTGGTGAGCTGGCTGCTGCCCCGGTACGAGGAGGAAGGCAAGACCGCGTTAGTGATCTGTGTCGGCTGTACAGGGGGCCATCACCGTTCGGTGGCGATTGCCCACGCGTTGGCGGAGCGTCTCCGGGCGCAGGGCTGGCCGGCGGCGGAGAGCCACCGGGATCTGGGACGAACGTAAGGAGGAAACGTCATGGAGTCTATTTTTCAGCGTATCAGCGATGCGATAGAGGCGGAGGGCGAACTGCCGGAACACTTTTCCATCCAGCCGGAGCCGGACGATTCCGGAGCGCTCCGTTTTGTGGACGGGGCCAGGGACGGCATTACTTTTTACCACACCGGAGCCAGTGGAAACGCGGTGTTGCTGGCGAAGCTGACGGAGCTGACCGAACGGATTGCAGAGGGCGCGTCCTACGAGGAGACGGAACCGAAACTGGCCGCCTGTTTTCAGAAGGCGGACGGGATGTTGCACTGTATCGACGGGCTTCAGGATTGGATTGTGGCGCACCAGGAGAAGCTAGACGCCGAGAATCTGTTTGAGTTTTGTATCCAGCTGCTTTTGGAGAGCGCGAGTATCGGAGCGGTCAAGTACGCGCTGTCGGTTTTGGAGCTGCTGGCTCAGACGGAGGGGGAGTGGCGGAGTATCGTGCGGCTGCTGGCCCTGTCGGATGAGCTGACGTTGTTCTGTGTTTTCGTCGCCTGCCGTTGGAAGAATAAGGATGAGGCGCTTTTTGATATAGCGCAGAACGTCCGAGGTTGGGGACGTATCCATGCGGTGCGGATGTTGGAACCGGTCAGTCAGGATATGCGGGACTGGCTGTTGGACGAGGGTTGGGGCAACGATGTCCTGCCCGCTTACACCGCCTTAGCGTGTGCGCAGAAGGGTGGGCTGCGGCAGCGACTGGAGGGTCCGGCTATGTCGCGGGAGCAGTTAGACGCGGCGGGCGGATTGATTCAGGCACTGCTGGATGAGGGGCCGTGTCAGAACATCTCACTGATGGAGGACGCAGAAGATTTGCTGTTGGCCTATCTGGACCAGGTGGAGCAGGTGGAACAGAACGAGCAGGACCTTGAAACGCTCCAGGCGTTGCGGAGGGAGCTTTCCGCGCAGGATTGGCCTCAACTCCGGGCCCGGCTGGAGGGGTAAAGGGATGGAACTTGACAGCTTATACGAGAGTATCGCCCGGTTGAGAGACCGAGGAGCGGTGGCGGACACTTACGCGGGGACCGGAGAGGCGGACGATCCGGACGGCGGAGTGTTGAGTGATTTCATGGAGTACGTTTGTGAGTACCACGCGCGGAACCGTCCGGATTGGCTGGAGGCGTTTTATCAAGTGCTGACCTGGCAGTTTGAGACCTTCCACGAGGGGGCTGAAGGCTACTATGAAGATCTTTACGGGGAATCCGGGGAGGAGAAGCAGGAGAAGACGGCGGATTTTCTGAAAAAGCAGGGATATTTGGAGTTGGAGGCGCAATTCCGTCGCGGAATGCTTTTGTGCGGGTCTGGGGAAACTTCCGAGAAAACGGCGGCAGCGCGGGAGATACGGGAATGGATGTGGAGCAACAGGGCGTGTGTTTGGAGCTTCTGCCTGAAGATTTTGGAGCAGCACCGGCAGGACTGGCCGGAACCGGAAGAGAGGAAATCGGATGTCTGAATCCTATCCCACCCTTCAGCAGTGGGAGCGCGGTCCAAGGATTGCCGCCATTGGCGGAGGAACGGGATTGTCGACGATGCTGCGGGGTCTGAAAAAGTACACGAAGAACATCACGGCAATTGTCACGGTAGCGGATGACGGGGGCGGTTCCGGGATGCTCCGGCGGGACATTGGGATGCCGCCGCCTGGGGACATACGGCACTGCATGGAGGCGTTAGCGAACACGGAGCCGATCATGGAGAAGCTGTTGACGTACCGGTTCACGGAGGGCACGTTAGCGGGGCAGTCGTTTGGGAATCTGATTTTAGCGGCGTTGAACGGAGTGACGGGGTCCTTTGAGGAAGCGGTGAGCCAGATGAGTCAAGTGCTGGCGATCACGGGGCGGGTAGTGCCGGTGACGAGCGCGGACGTGCAGCTGGAGGCGGTCTTTGAGAACGGGGCCAAGGTAACGGGGGAATCCCAGATTGCGGCGTTCAAGAAGGAGCAGGACTGCCGGATACACCATGTGAACCTGATTCCGGAGCGGCCCAAAGCCACGCGGGCGGCTTTGGATGCCATAGGGGCGGCAGATTTGATTTTGCTGGGGCCTGGGAGTCTGTACACGAGCGTGATCCCGAATCTGTTAGTGGAGGGGGTCGCGCAGGCGGTGGCGCAGTCGGACGCGCCCAAGTTGTACATTTGTAATATCATGACGCAGGACGGGGAGACGGAGGGCTACACAGCGGCGGATCATTTGGAAGCGCTGTTGTCTCACGGGGAGCCGGGGCTGTTGGATTTGTGTCTGGCGAACTCCGCGCCGGTGCAGCCGGGGTTGTTGAAGCGGTACCGGGAGGAGGACGCGGCGCCTCTGACGCTGGACCGGGAACGGATTGCGGCTTTAGGGCTGGAGCTGGTGGAGCGTCCGCTGGCGTCGGAGCAGGGGGACTTTGCGCGGCACGACCCGGACCGGTTAGCGCAGGCCGTTCTGGACATCTACCGCAGCCGGGCGGTGCGCATTTTCCGAGGCGAGCGGCGGTACATATTGGAGGAGTGACCATGTCCTTTGCGGGAGACGTAAAAAGCGAGCTGTGCCGTGCTGGTATGAACCGGCTTTGTTGCGCGCAGGCGGAGTGCTACGGGGTACTTTTGTACTGCAACACGTTTTCGAACGAAGAGATCCGGATCGTGACGGAGAGCGCGGCCTTTGCCCAACGTCTGCCGCAGCTGTTCCAGCAGGCGTTCGGGTTGAAGTTCGACCGTCTGCCTCAGGGCGGTGGGAAGTATGTGCTGGCGATCACCAGCCCGGAGAAAATCTTGGAGATCCAGCAGACGTTCGGCGGTGGGCCGAAGATGCTTGCGCTGCACGTCAACTACGCCGTGTTGGAGGAGGACTGTTGTCGGATCGCATTTTTACGCGGCGCGTTTTTATCGGGCGGGTCGGTGACGGACCCCAGGAAGAGCTATCATCTGGAGCTAACGACCTCTCATCTCAGCGCGAGCCGGGAGATGGTGGCGCTGATGGGGGAGATGGACCTGAGGCCGAAATTGGCGCAGCGCAAAGGGAACGCGGTGATTTACTTCAAGCAGAGCGATCAGATTGAGGATTTTCTGACTGTCATTGGCGCGCCGCTGTCCGCGATGGAGATCATGAACGCGAAGGCGGAGAAGGATTTAAGGGGGAGCGTGAACCGGCGAGTGAACTGTGACGCGGCCAATTTAGACAAGGCGGTGGAGGCGGCGATGACGCAGGTGGAAGCGATCCGGGTTTTGGAGCGGACGGGGCGGCTGGCGCAGCTGCCGGAGAAGCTCCAGGAGGCGGCTCGATTACGGCTGGACCATCCCGAGGAGACGCTGTCTGAACTGGCGGAGCAGTGCGACCCGCCGATCAGCAAGTCGGCGTTGAACCATCGTTTGCGGAAGCTGGTGGAGCTGGGGAGGGAAGGCGGTTGACCTATGGGTAGACAACGGTTTTTGGGGCAAGTATGTACCGAATCAAATATAGACGTAAGGAGAGATGACGATGTTGTGCTGTACGTTCCGTTCTGCTGTTCCGGGTGACGAGGAGTTGATCTTGACGTTCATCCAAGCGTTGGCGGAGTATGAGCATATGTCCGATGAGGTGATCGCCACGCCGGAGCTGTTGCGGGAGTGGATTTTTGAGAAGGGCAAGGCGGAGGTTCTTTTTGCCGAGGCTGGAGGGAAAGCGGTAGGTTTTGCGCTGTTTTTCCATAATTTCTCCACGTTTCTGGGCCGAGCGGGCATTTATCTGGAAGATCTGTTCGTTCTGCCGGAGGAGCGGGGAAAGGGATATGGCAAGGCGCTGTTGAAGGAGCTGGCCCGCGTAGCGGTGGAGCGGAAATGCGGGCGGTTAGAGTGGGCCTGTCTGGACTGGAACCAGCCGTCCATTGATTTTTATACGAAAGGGATGCGAGCCGTTCCGATGGACCAGTGGACCGTCTACCGACTGACGGGAGAGGCGCTGGCGGAGGCGGCGAGGGGCGTCTAAGGAAAGCGGGAAGTTTAGGATGATGATTTTAGCGTTGGAGTCTTCGGCGGCGGCGTGTTCTGCGGCGCTGAGCCGGGACGGGGAACTGGTGGCGCAGTTCTGGCAGAACAGCGGTCTGACGCACAGCCGGACGCTGTTGCCTATGGTGAAGGATATGCTGGACAACTGCGGGGTGTCCTTTTCGGAGGTAGACGTCGTCGCTGTAGCGGCGGGTCCGGGATCTTTTACTGGGCTGCGTATCGGTGTGTCCACGGCCAAGGGTCTTGTGTGGCCGGGAAACAAGCTCTGTGCGTCTTGTTCTACGTTGGAGTCAATGGCGTGGCCGCTGGCGCATTTGGAGGGTCAGGTCATCGTATGCGCGATGGACGCCCGGCGGCGTCAGGTATATAACGCGCTGTTCCTGGCCACTGGGGAGGGTCTGGAACGTTTGAGTCCGGACCGTGCCATTTCGCTGGAGGAGCTTGGGGAGGAACTGCAAAAAATCGAGAAATCAAAAATAGTCGTTGGAGATGGGGCCAAGCTGTGCTATAATACGTTTGTGGAGAAGGGCCTGGAGCTGAAACTAGCGCCCCGGCATCTGCGAATGCAGAGCGCGTGGGGGGTAGCCCTGGCGGCGGAGGCGTTGGCGGCTCGTGGGGGGTTGGTTTCCGGGGAGGACCTGGTTCCGGTCTACCACCGTCTGTCTCAGGCGGAGCGGGAGCGGCTCGAACGGGAACGCTCACACCAATGACGAAGGGGAGTTACGCGTATGTTCAATGAAAAGGTACACATTTTGGATCACCCGTTGCTTCAGCATAAGCTGGCCATTTTGCGGGACGAGCGCACAGGCGTGAAGGAATTTCGGGAGATCGTCTCGGAGATCGCCGCGCTGGAGTGCTACGAGGCCACCCGCGATCTTCCCCTGGAGGACGTGGAGATCAAGACGCCCGTAGCGACTGGCACGTTCAAAGCGCTGGCGGGGAAGAAGCTGGCGATTGTCCCCATTTTGCGGGCGGGATTAGGTATGGTGGACGGCATCGTCAATCTGATTCCCTCGGCTAAGGTGGGGCATATTGGCCTGTACCGCGATCCGGAGACGCATCAGCCGGTGGAGTACTATTGCAAAATGCCGCCGGATATTGCGGAGCGGGACATTCTCATTCTGGACCCCATGCTGGCGACAGGCGGTTCGGCATCTGCGGCCATCACGTTCATCAAGGGCTACGGCTGCAAGCATATCAAGCTGATGAACGTCATCGCGGCGCCTGAGGGCATCGCCCGCATTCAGAAGGACCACCCGGACGTAGACATCTACGTAGCCGCGGTGGACAAGGGCTTGAACGACCACGCCTATATTGTGCCTGGTCTGGGCGACGCGGGGGATCGGATCTTCGGGACCAAGTAACTCTGCCGTGATGTTCCGGTTCGCGGGAACCGGTGTAACCCTTGAAGGGGTAGTAGTTTGGGAAAGCGGTGCATGGAGTGCAGCTCCATGCGCCGTTTTTGCGTCCGGGCGGAAAAAATTCCCGTATCTCCCTTGAGTCTTGCGCTGGGATGTGCTAAAATAACCTACTAGTGTATAAAATGTGGTATAGTCAGCAAACTCCGAAGGAGGCGGGCTGTAGAGACCGCTGCCGGGAACTGAGATTTGAATGAGGTGTTGAGATGAAGATTTTAGTACTGGCGGGGGGACTGAGCCCGGAACGGAACGTCTCATTGTCCACCGGCGCGCTGGTGTGCCAAGCGTTGCGGGACCGGGGGCATCGTTCCGCTCTGGTGGACCTGTTTTTTGGTGTGGAGAGCGATGGGGAGGACATATACGACGCGCCGGTGCCGGAGTCGCTTCGGAGCATAGACAGCCGGACGCCGGACCTGGAGCAGGTCCGGGCGAGCCGGGCGGAGCAAGGTCCGAGCGCCATCGGTCCTGGTGTGCTGGAGCTGTGCGCGGAGGCGGAGATCGTTTTTCTGGCGCTCCACGGTGTGTGCGGAGAAGACGGGCGGATACAGGCGGCGTTAGACTTACTGGGCGTGCCGTATACTGGTTCGGGCTGTTTGGGTTCCGCGGCGGCTATGGATAAGGATATGACGAAGCGTTTAGTATCCGGACTGGTGGTCACGCCGGAGTGGCGAACCGTGACGGTCACGGAGGAGTCGCTGGGCGCGTTGATTCAGGAGACGGCGTTGCCGGTAGTGGTGAAACCCATAGCCAGCGGTTCTTCGATAGGGGTCCACATTGCGCACACACGGGAGAAACTGGAAGAGGCGTTGCGGGAGAGCGCGCGGTTAGGCGGACGCACAGTTTTGGAGCAGTATATCCAGGGCCGGGAGATTCAGGTAGGGGTTTTGGATGGGAAAGCCTTGCCATCCATTGAGATCATTCCGAAGACGGGCTTTTACGACTATGCCAACAAATACCAGCCGGGGGCGGCGGCGGAAGTATGTCCGGCTCCCATTCCGGCGGAGTGGGAACGGAGGCTTGGGAGAGATACGTTAGCTGTGTTCGAGGCGTTAGGGCTGTCGGTCTACGCCCGTGCGGACTTTATCGTCACGGAGGACGGCACGCCGTATTTTCTGGAGATCAACACATTGCCGGGCATGACGCCGACGAGTTTGGTTCCGCAAGAGGCGGCGGCGGTAGGGATCGACTACGGCGCGCTGTGCGAGATCATCCTGGAGAGGTCGCTGGAAGCGAGAAGGGAGGGGCTGTGATCGCATGGAGACCATTACCTTAGGTCAGCTGCTGGGTGCGGTAAAGGGAACGCTGCTGGGCAGTTACGGCGATTTGGAGACGCCGATTTTTCAGGTAGACACAGACAGCCGGAACATTCACGTCAACTCTCTGTTCATCCCTTTGGAGGGCGACCGATTTGACGGGCACGCGTATATTGTTTCGGCGTTGGAGGCGGGGTCAGCGGGCTGTCTCACGGCGCGGGAGCGGGAGAGCTATCGGGAGGACAAATTTTATGTAAAGGTAGCCAATACACAGCGAGCGTTGGGTGATTTGGCCGCGTGGTACAAGAAGCAGTTCCAGATTCCCTTTATAGCGGTCACGGGCAGCGTGGGCAAGACCACGGTTAAGGATATGCTGGCGGCTGTTTTAGGTGTAAAGTACAGGGTACTCAAGACGGAGGGGAATTTTAATAACAACGTAGGTTTACCGCTGACGTTGCTGCGTTTGGACCACAGCCATGAAATCTGCGTGCTGGAGATGGGGATGGACCGTTTCGGGGAGATCGACTACCTGGCCGGACTGGTTCATCCGGAGGCAGGTGTCATTACGAACATCGGCGACGCGCACATTGAGCGACTCGGGAGCCGGGAGAACATTTTCAAGGCCAAGTGCGAGCTTCTGCCTTATATCAAGCAGGACGGCCTGTTGATTTTGAACGGAGACGATGCGCTGTTGGCCACGCTGCGGGGTGAGACGTCCGTTCGGACGATTTTCTGCGGTCAGGGCGAGGGGATGGACTACCGGGCGCAAGCGGTAGGCGGGGATGGTATCAGTCACATTCACTGCCGTATGACCACGCCCCACATGGAGCGTGAGGTAAAGATTCCCGCGTTGGGCGAGCATATGATCTACCCGGCGTTGATTGCCACTGCGGCAGCGGAGTATTTTGGTTTGACGCCGGATGAGATTCAGGAAGGGCTGACCCGTTTTGTACCGACCCGAATGCGGATGAACATTCTGCGCCGTGGGGAAGGCATTACGATTCTGGACGACACCTACAACGCCAATCCGCAGTCCATGCGTGCGGCGGTGAGCGTACTGGCGGACAGTCCGGGGGAGTGGAAGGTAGCAGTATTAGGGGATATGTTGGAGTTAGGCCCCTTTGCGCCGGCGCTCCATAAAGGCGTAGGTGCGTGTTTGGGGCAAAGCGGGATCGGCTGTTTGGTAGCGGTTGGGGAATTGGCTGAGTACATCGCGCAGGGGGCGAGGGATTTCGGAGTTCCGCAAGTGTACTACTGCGCAGACAAGGCCAAGGCAAAGGAGATTTTGCCGTCTCTGGTCCGCTCAAACAGCACCTTTTTGCTGAAGGCATCCCGTGGGATGAAGCTGGAAGAGCTGACCGCCTGTCTGGTGGAGCAGACCAAAGAGGCTTAGCGGCGGAAGGACTGACAAGTATTTAGACCTGTCGTGCGGAGCGCGGCGCGAACGAATGAAGAGGACCCAATTATGATAGATATATCGGTATCCGGCGTCGTGAAGGAGTTCGAGGTCGGGAAAAAAATATTAGATGGCTTATCGTTTCAGGTGGACGCGGGGGAACGTGTCGGGTTACTTGGCCCGAACGGCTGCGGCAAGACGACTTTGTTGCGGATACTCACCGGGGCGGTTCACCCGGACGAAGGAGACGTTGTCATCGCGCCGGGGAAGCGGTTAGGATTGATTTCGCAGATCCCCGTTTTCCCGGCGCATTACACGGTGGAGGATGTACTGGAAGATGCCTTTACACCGCTCCGGGACATGGAGAAGGAGATGGAACAGCTGTCCCGCCGGATGGCGGATGGGGAAAGTGATCCTACTTTACTGTCCAGGTACGACAACCTTTCCGCTGCGTTCCAGACGGGGGGCGGCTATGAGACGGACACCAATAAGAATAAGGTGTGCAATGGTCTGTCCATTTCCCGGGAAATGCGGGAGCGGTTATTTGACAAGCTGTCCGGGGGCGAGAAGACCCGTGTGAATCTGGCGCGGCTGATTTTGGAAGACACGGATATTCTTCTGCTGGACGAGCCGACGAACCACTTGGACTTGCGGGCCACGGAGTGGTTGGAGGAGTATTTGGAGCGGTTCAAGGGGACGGTGTTGGCGGTCTCCCACGACCGGTGGTTTTTGGATAAGGTAGTCCGTCGGGTGGTGGAGATCCAAGAGGGCCGGGCGGAGTTTTACTCAGGCAACTACAGTTTCTACGCTGTGGAGAAGGAGCGGCGTTACGAGGAGAAGCTGCGCCAATACGAGAAGGAGCAGGCGAAGATCCAGCAGTTGGAGAAGGCGGCGGAGCAGTTACGCATCTGGGCGTATTCTGGGAACGACAAGATCTTCAAGCGTGCGCAGTCGATGGAGAAGCGCATCGAGCGCATCCGTCAGACGGACAAGCCCCGAAAGGATCGG
Organism: uncultured Bacillota bacterium; assembly: GCA_947385365.1. Classification (GTDB taxonomy): domain Bacteria; phylum Bacillota; class Clostridia; order Oscillospirales; family Oscillospiraceae; genus Lawsonibacter. The sequence goes on from CANDKT010000034.1 coordinate 11,883, forward strand.
AAGATGTCGGTTCGTTTTGGGGAGCGTGAGTTCCGTGGGGACGAGGTGCTGACGATCAAGGGGTTGACCAAGGCGTTTGGGGCGCGGCGATTGTTTTCCGATGTAAACTTGGAAGTGGAAGGCGGCGAGCGCATTGCCTTGCTTGGGGATAACGGGACGGGAAAGTCCACGTTAATTAAGATCATCATGGGCGAGGAGGAACCGGACGAGGGCAAGCTCCGCAAGGGGCCAACGGTACGAATCGGTTACTTGCCGCAGATCATCCACTTTGGGCACCCGGAGCGTTCTCTGGTAGACACGATGCTTTACGAGCTGGACTGTACGGCGCAGACAGCGCGGGATCGTTTAGCGGCGTTCAAATTCCGCGGGGAGGACGTATTCAAGCCGGTGTCGGCGCTGTCGGGCGGGGAGCAATCCCGGTTACGGTTATGTATGCTGATGGACAGCAAGATCAACCTGTTGATTTTGGACGAACCGACGAACCATTTGGATATACAGAGCCGGGAATGGATTGAGGAGGCGGTGGAGGAGTACGAAGGAAACTTACTTTTTGTCTCCCACGACCGCTATTTTATCGACCGTTTTGCGACGCGGATTTGGATGTTGGAAGACGGACGGATCATTGATTTCCGTGGGACCTATCAGGAGTACCTGACGGCGAAGGAGCGGGGGAGGCTGGAGTCTGGCAAGACGGCGCCGCCGCCGGAGCAGGAGCCTGTCCGGAAGAAGGACAAGCCCAAGCGTCCCGGAGGGACGAAGAGCTTAGAGAAGGAGGTAGCCGCGGCGGAGCGAGCGGTAGCTAAGGCGGAGGAGCAGATGTACGATCTGGGCCTACAGATCGAGGCAGCTTCGGCGGATTATTTGAAGCTCCAGGAGCTTTACGAGGCGCGGGAAGCGTTAGAAGAAGAGATTTTGAAGCTGTACGGTGAATGGGAGAGCCTGTCCGCGCAGCTGGAGGAGGTGCGGGGATGAGCAAACGGTGGCAAGGGATGAGTTATTACCACTACAAAGGCCGGAAGGGTTTGGAGTGGTGGAAGATTTTGTGCGGACTGGCAGCAGCGGGCGTGTTGATTTTCGCGTTGCTGTTGGGGCAGGTGTTGAGCGGCGCGCACGACGACGTGAACGGGGAACCGGAAACGATGGTGATTCTGGGCTGTCTGGTCCATCCCGGGGGGCAACCTTCGGTGATGCTCCGGGACCGGCTGGACAAGGCGTTGGAGTACTTGAAAGACCGTCCGGAAATGACGGTGATCGTTTCGGGCGGGCAGGGACCGGAGGAACCGGTCTCCGAGGCGCAGGCGATGGCCGCGTATTTGGAGGACCACGGGGTTTTGAAGGAAGCGATTCTTTTGGAGGAGGAGTCCCACAACACCTATCAAAATCTGACGTATTCGGTGCGGAAGCTGAAACAGGCAGGGGTCGATCCGAAAGAAGGGGTTCTTGTTGTATCCAACGGGTTCCATCTGACGCGGGCGAAGATGTTGGCTGGCCGCGCGGGGTTTGAGAACGTATCCACATTGGCCGCGCCGTCCAGTCATATTCCGTCCAGGCTGAAGATGTACGTTCGGGAACCGTTGGCGTTGGTGAAGTCTTTTGTGTTCGACCGGTGAGACGGGGAGGAGTGACAGAAATGAGGAGCCGTCCAATATTCAAGTATCACCCGAAGCTCTACGAAAGCGACGTTGTCACGTTTGAGAAGGGGACCTGTCAATGCTGCGGCAGGGAGACGGACGCTTATATCAGCAGTATGTATTGTATAGCGGACATAGACTGTCTCTGTTTGGAGTGCGTAGCCAGCGGTCGGGCAGCTGAAAAATTCGATGGCGGATTCGTTCAGTACGCGGAGCCAGTGAGCGATCCGGAGAAGCAGGACGAGCTGTTCCACCGCACGCCGGGCTATATCAGCTGGCAGGGAGAATATTGGTTGTCTTGCTGTGACGACTACTGCGCTTTTTTGGGTGACGTAGGGACGGAGGAACTGGAAGAGATGGGGATTGTGGACGAGGTATTCGCTGATTTCAACGCGAGGATCGGGGAAGAATTTGACCGGGAGGATCTGTCGGAGAACGGCGTTATGGCAGGCTACTTATTCCAGTGTCTTCACTGCAAGAAGTATCATTTGTGGGCAGATGCGGACTGAAAGGGGAAGGAGTCATGAACCGAACGACATTTCTGTCCCGTTTGGAGCGGGTCCGGGCGAGAGTCACCGCCTTAGGCGGTGAGATCCGCCGCTGGGAGATTGGCGAACCGGTTTCAATGGAGACCGTGCGTAAAATTGAGGAGAAGTATCAAATCAGTCTGCCCACTGATTTTGCGGAGATGGTTACAGAGGCAGCGGGTCGGGTAGATATCAGCTGGGGACTCCGGGGCATAGGGGAAAGGTATCCTGAGTTCCGGGACATTTTCAGCGGGGAACTGAACTGGGATATCGACCGCTATCTGGACGAAAAGGAGTACCGATCCTATCAGGACTTTCAAGATTCGACGGACTTGCCGGATTTTCATGGAAAACTGACGTTGTTTTGGGTTCCGAACGGAGACGTACAGCTTTTTGATTTGGCCTACCCTGGGGAGAAAAAGCCGGTTGTTTATATCAACCACGACGGGGAATACGGCGTACCGGTACGATTAGCGTACAGTTTTGAGGAATATGTGGACAGTTTGTTGAAGATCGGCTTGGTGGGCAGTGAGATCTGGCAGCTGCAAAAGTTCATCCAGCCGGAGCTGGACGACTACATCCCGTCGGCTCAGGGAGCCTTGGACCCAGAGTGTCCCTACGCGCTGGCGTGGCGGGAGGTACTGGGGCTACTGTAGGATCGAAGACAAAAATCCAGAAGCAAAGCGAATGCTTTGCGCCGAAAAGTTCTTTTCGCTTCCTTTTCTTTCAAGAAAAGGAAGGCCCGCCGCAGGCGCGGGGTTTGGGGCGGAGCCCCAACAGGAGGGGGGAGCTGCTATGTTGGATAAGCTGGCAGAGATAGAGGCAAAATACAGCCAGATCGAAGCGCGCCTGACGGCGCCGGAGACTTACGGCGACCCGGCGGTGGTGGCGAAGCTGAACCAGGAACAGGCGGAGCTTCAGCCGTTGGTGGAGGTATTCCGGAGGTACCGGCAGACGTTGGAGGCCAAAGATCAGGCGCAGGCGATGATGGGGGACCCGGAGATGCGGGAGTTGGCGCAGGAGGAGTACCAGCAAGCGTTGGACGCGCTGCCGGGGCTGGAACGGGAGCTTCAGATTCTGCTGCTTCCCAAGGACCCGAATGACAAGAAGAACGTGATTGTAGAGATCCGCGCTGGCGTAGGCGGTGAGGAGGCGGCATTATTTGCGCACTCTCTGTTCCGAATGTACTCCATGTACGCCGAGGCGCGCCGCTGGCATCTTGAGGTAGACTCCGCGAATGAAACGGAGCTGGGCGGGCTCAAGGAGATTTCCTTTACGATAGAGGGAGCGGGAGCTTACGCGCGGTTGAAGTACGAGAGCGGGGTTCACCGGGTCCAGCGCGTGCCTGAAACCGAGTCCGGCGGACGCATACACACGTCTACGGCTACGGTAGCGGTACTGCCTGAGATGGAGGAGGTAGACGTACAACTGAACCCGGCGGACATTGATATGCAAGTGTTCCGTTCATCTGGGGCTGGGGGCCAGCATGTGAACAAAACGTCTTCGGCGGTCCGATTGATTCATAGGCCGACAGGAACGGTGGTGGAGTGCCAGCAGGAGCGGAGTCAGTTTCAGAACCGGGACAAAGCGATGCGGATACTGGCGTCGCGTCTGTACGAGGCGGAGCAGGAGAAGGTGGTAGGGGAGTACACGCAGCAGCGCCGCAGTCAAGTTGGGTCAGGGATGCGGAACGAGCGTATCCGGACCTACAATTTTCCACAGGGACGGGTGACGGACCATCGTATAGGGCTGACCTTGTATAAGATCGACCAAGTGATGGACGGCGCGTTGGACGAGATCATCGACGCGCTTGCGGCGGCGAGTCAAGCGGAGCGGTTGAAGGAGCAGGCGTAGCGGCCAGCGGACCGAACGAAAACGATAAGGAGTCGACAGACATGATGGACATGTATATTCACTATAAGGCATTGCCTGCGGGCAAGGATTTGCAGGATGTCGTGGGCGAGCTGAACGAAGTTTTGGAAGATCACGGCGCGGTGTGCGGCGGGGAAGCGGGCCGGATTGATTTGTCGTTGGAGGACGAGACCATGAACCCCAAGTACGCGCAGATGGCGGTCAAGGCGTATCTCCAGCGGGCCGGGTTTGCCAAAGATACTATGGTAGAGATCGGCGGCATGGAAATAGGAGTCTACGAGTAGAAGAGAGGGTTTCGTTCCATGTACCGACATATTATTTTCGATTTAGACGGCACGCTTCTTAACACGCTGGAGGACTTAGCTGCGGCGACGAACTGGGTATGCCGCCGTCACGGGTGGCCGGTCCACGAGGTGGAGGAATACAAGAACTTCGTAGGCAACGGCGCGCTGAAGCTGTTGGAGCGTGTGGTTCCGCCTGGGGTAGCGGTTACGGATGCGTTGCGGCGGGTGACGTTGGAGGAGTTCACCGCCCGCTACAACGCGCACAAGGAGGACAAGACGACGGTGTATGCTGGAATGCCGGAGGCTTTGGAGCGATTGAAAGCGGCGGGATTGACCTTAGCCGTTCTGAGCAACAAGCCGAATGAAGCCGCCTGTCCGGTGGTGGAACGCTACTACCCTGGCGTTTTTGACGCGGTTCAGGGAGCGTTGCCTGGCGTGCCTGTCAAGCCGGACCCTACGCTGCTGCATAAACTGATGGCAGATTTGGGAGCGGTCCAGAAGACGACCCTTTTTGTGGGGGACAGCAACGTGGACATACGCACAGCGAAAAACGGCGGGTTGACCAGTTGCGGGGTGTTGTGGGGATTCCGGACCCGGCAGGAGTTGGAAGCGGAGGGCGCGGATCGTATCGTAGAGACACCGGCGCAGTTGGCGGAGCTGATTTTAAGGTGAGATGGAAGAAGGCGGATATTTTGATTTTGACCGCGCTTGGAGCGGTCTGTCTGCTGTTGTTTTTCCTGGCGGCGAGTTGCTTTGACACGGCGCGGCGAGCGGCGGAGCTGTGGCCGTGGCTGATTTCGGAGGCGGAGCCAGGCGCGGAAGGCGCGATGAACACGTTGGAGGAGCAACGGTTCCGGTGGATGCTGGCCGGAGCGTTGAGCTTGCTGTTGGGTTTGAGCGTCATGGCTGTGGGAGCTTGGATCTGGCGCCGTCAGCGGAAGAGGTGACTTTAGTTTGTCGAGGAAGCGCGGGACGGGATACTTAAGCGGTATTTTTTACCATTTCGTTTGGCTGTTGACGTTGTGCGCTTGGGTTGCTGAGGCGGTGATAGCCAGAGATTGGTGGAAGATGCACAGGTATGTAGAGAAATTCGGCGCTGCGGAGAACCCCAGAGCGGCGGAGGACGCATTTATGTTGGGATACTTTGCGATCCTGCTGATGCCGTTTGTCGTGGTGTTGCTGGTGGTTTCGCTGATTTGGAGAAAGCGGCGCGTGGAAAAGCTGGTGAAAACAGAACGTGAAGACGAAGTTACTGACGAGCGATGAGCTTGCGGAAGCCGCGAAACTTTTAAGCGGCAGTTCGTTGGTAGGCATTCCGACGGAGACGGTGTACGGATTAGGAGCGAACGGGCTGAACCCGGTAGCGGTGGGGGCGATTTTCGAAGCCAAGGGCAGGCCGCAGGACAACCCATTGATTTTGCATATCCCGGAGGTCTCATGGCTGGCGCGGTATTGCCAAGAGATTCCGGAAACGGCCTATCGTCTGGCGGAGCGGTTCTGGCCTGGACCGCTGACGATGATACTCAAATGCAAGGAGCGCACGCCGGAGGAGCTGGAGGAGTTAAGGAGCGGGCCGGTCTGTTCGTATAGTCATTTTGGTCCGAGGGTGATTCCCGACGAGGTGACTGCTGGATTGGATACAGTAGGAATGCGCTGTCCGGCGCATCCACTGTGCCGGGCAGTGATCCAGGCGGCGGGGGTTCCGATAGCCGCGCCTTCCGGGAATACGTCGGGCAAGCCGAGTCCGACCACCGCTGCGCATATGTTGGCGGACATGGATGGCAAGATACCAGCGATTCTGGACGGCGGGCCTTGTGCGGTAGGGGTGGAGTCCACCATTGTGGACCTGACGTGTACGCCGCCGCGTCTGTTGCGGCCTGGGGGCGTGACGTTGGAGCAGCTCCGGGAGGTTCTAGGAGAAGTAGAGGTAGATCCAGCGGTGACGCGGCAGATGGAGGCGGGAGAAAAGCCCCGAGCGCCGGGGATGAAGTACCGGCACTACGCGCCGAAAGCTCCGGTCATTGTGGTGAAGGGGGACCCGGCGCAAGCGGCGGCTTATATACGGAGCCATGTGTCCCACACGCGCTGGGACGGGGTGATCTGCTTTGAGGAATTTGTTCCATTGTTTGCGGAGGAGGAGCGGCCGGTTTTGTCACTGGGACCCGCCGCCGACACCGCGGAGCAAGCCAGGCGAGTATTCGACGCGTTGCGGACGATGGACGGTACAGATGTGAAACGGATTTGGGCGCAGTGTCCGGACGACAGCGGCATAGGGTTCGCGGTATCGAATCGTTTAGATAAAGCGGCAGGGTTTCAGATTGTGGAGGTGTGACCGATTATCCCGCCAAAATGACCGAACGTCTCAGATTCCTTGCGTTCTTTTGTTTTCCCCGATAGAATAGGGAGGAGAAAACGAAGGAGGTTACGGATATGGGAAAGGTTTTGAGGTTGGTAGGCGGGCTGTTTTATTTTGCAGCCCATGTGTTGTTCGATCTGCTGTCCATGTGCTTGCGGGGTTCGCTGGAATTGTTAGGAGAGTGGGAACAGCAACTTTGGGCGTTGGCTGTGCTGTGCTTGGTGGTACTGTTGCTGGACTGGGCGGGACAGATCCGTTTGGGCAGCGGGTGGACGCTTACGGCAGGGCTTACGTTGCCGCTGGTGGGCGCAGGCGTAGACATCCTGTTCCGGGAGGACGGACTGAACGCTTCTCTGGCGTTGTGGACGTGCTTACTTTCCGGGCTGTTGCTGGACGTTTATTTGATCTTGCGCGCGCCGGGGAGGGACGGTCCTGTACCGGAGCAGTGCGATGCGGTAGCCGCGGCGGCGGGGCTTTGGGTATTTTTGTTCGTCGGAGCCATGATGTTGCTGGTGAGCTACGGACTGCTGGTGACTTTGATACTGGGGGCGATTCTGGCAAACGGTTCGAAGCTGATGGAGTATCCTGGTATCATTGGGATGCTGGCAGGAGTAGGCGGTCTTTGTTTGCTGGGAGGGGCGTGGATTGTAACGACCCGGCGGCGGGAGCGGATGGAGTACAAAGGGTTGGAGCAGTTATGATTTGCCGTACTGCCGGAGAAAGGGATTGGGAAGAGATGGTGATTTTAGGTGTGACGGGTCCTACAGGCGCGGGTAAGACGACCTTTCTTCGGGAGGCGGAGCGCATGGGGGGTGCGGTCGTCGACTGCGACGAGGTATACCATGAGCTGTTGGAGCGCGATCTCAGCTTACAGGAGATGTTGGAACATACATTCGGCCCGTTGGAGGGACGCGACTGCCGCATTGACCGGAAGAAGCTGGGAGGGATCGTGTTCCGGGACGCGGGGAAGCTGGAGCAATTGAATCAGATCACGCAAAAAGTTGTTTTGAGGCGGGTCCGCGAGCTGCTGGAGCAGTACCGAAGACAGGGGAAGTCTCTGGTGGTGATCGACGCGGTCTCGCTGTTGGAGAGTCCGTTGCGGTCGTTGTGCAGCCGAACGATAGCGGTACTGGCGTCGCCTGAGGTCCGGGTAGCGCGTATTATGGCTCGGGAGGGCATTTCGGAGGACTACGCATGGGCGCGGGTCAAGGCGCAGAAGCCGGACGAATTTTTCGCAAGCAACTGTGATCGAATATTGGTCAACGACTGCGGCAGTGCGGAGGAATTTGCGGAAAAGGCGTATGAGCTGTTGGTTGAGCTGACGCAGGCGGAGGGGTAAGATGGAGCTGTTTTCGATTCCGCTGCATACCAGCTGGACGGTGGAGCAAAACTGTGATATGGAGGGGCTGGAGCTTCGGTACAGCTGGCGGGAGCGGAAGAAACGGTACAGCTATCAGGATTACGACTTGTTGATTTGCGTTCGGCGGGAAGGCGAGGGCTGGCTGTTAAGTTTTGCGGTACAGCTGAAGGCAGGCGCGAGCCGGGTTTTGGAGACGCGCAGGCTTAACGGTCGGGAGGAGTTGCCTTGGCAACTTTCGCTTTTCCAGTGCAAGACACGGCCGGAGCATTGGGGTGCGGAGAACATAGCCTGGGTCAACGGACTGTGGAGGGAGGCGCAGCGGCGGTTAAGCGCTGGTCGTATCAAGTTGGCGGAGCCGCCCCGCGTACCTACGCACGTTCAGCTGATCCGTTTGAAGGTCCCGGCAGGATGGACAGCGGCGTGGAACACGTTGGACGAGAGCTATTTGAGTTGGGAGTGTTCCGCTCCGGAGGAAGATGCGGACCGGCTTCACTGGGAGCGGGACATTGCGATGTTCACCCGTGGAGAGGTTTGCTTGGATGTGGAGGATTGGTCGAACGAGGACATGAAACTCACGGCGTTTCGGGTTCATCTGTACCGTTGGACGGAGGACGGATCTGTGACGTTGGGGGAAGAAACGAGCCGGGATCTCCGGCAGGTGCTGGAGAAAACGGAAGAATTTTTTGGGAGGGAATTTTGATTTATGAGCGAGGAACTGGAAAAATTTGAGGAAGAGACGCGAGGAGAGCAATTGCGCAAGGCGTTGTTGTACAAGAAGAAGAACGGCTACGACCGGCTGATCGCCGGGGAGACAGAGGCGATGGAAGCCTACTGTACCGGTTACAAGCAGTTTCTGGACGCAGGGAAGACGGAGCGGGAGTGCGTGGAGCGGGCCATTACGCTGGCGGAGCTGTCCGGATTCCGGCCTTACAGCCGAGGCATGGCGTTGCAGGCAGGGGACAAGGTGTACAGTTCGAACCGGGGCAAGGCGCTGATGCTGGCGGTGATCGGGCGGCAAGGATTGGACGCGGGCGTCAACATTGGCGCGGCGCACATCGACTCCCCGCGTCTGGACTTGAAGCAGAACCCTCTGTACGAGAGCGAAGAGCTGGCGTTTTTCAAGACGCACTACTACGGAGGTCTTCGCAAGTATCAGTGGGTGACGATTCCGTTGGAGCTGCACGGTGTTGTGGTGTTGAAGAGCGGGCAAACGGTCCGGGTATCGGTAGGCGATGGCGCGGGGGACCCGCTGTTTACGATAGACGATCTGCTGCCGCACTTAGGGGCGGAGCAGTCCAAGAAGCCTTTAGGTACTGCGATACCTGGCGAGAATCTGAACATTCTGGTAGGCAGCCGTCCGTTGCGGGACGACGAGGGCAGCGACCGGGTGAAGCTGTCTGTTCTGGAGCTGCTTAATTTGAAGTACGGCATTGTGGAGGAGGATTTCATATCCGCAGAGCTGTGCGCGGTTCCGGCGTTCAAGGCGAGCGACATAGGGTTTGACCGCTCTTTGATTGGCGCGTATGGGCAGGATGACCGAGTGTGTGCGTATGCGTCTCTGGCAGCGTTGTTGCAGCTCCAGATTCCGGAGCGGACAGCGGTCTGTATTCTGGCGGACAAGGAAGAGATAGGTTCGGAGGGCGTGACGGGCATGAAGTCGGGAGCGTTTGACGGATTCATGGCGGACCTGTGCGCTGGGCAAGGAGTACTGCCGCGGGCTTGTTACGAGAAGTCCTTCTGTCTTTCGGCGGACGTGACGGCGGCGTATGACCCGAACTTTTCTGACGTGTACGAGAAGCGCAACAGCGCGTTTGTGAACTACGGGGTCTGTCTGTGCAAGTACACTGGGGCCAGAGGAAAATCGGGGGCGTCAGATGCGTCGGCGGAGCTGGTGGCGCAGGTACGGAAGGTGCTGGACGGTTCCAATGTCGTGTGGCAAGATCGGAAGAGCGTCGTGTAGGGAAAGAGTGTCTTGGTATGTGT
>CANDKT010000035.1 GCA_947385365.1 uncultured Bacillota bacterium
CTCCGGCGTAGAGTTCGCAGAAGACGAGTTCCCAGTTGAACTTCTGTTCTTTTTCGTTCCAATCGACGGGGCAGCCGCGGCCTTGGTCTTCGACTTGGATGGAGTGGTCCTGGAAGCGGGTGACGGTGATGAGGCGGCCATGTCCTTCGCGGGCTTCGTCGATGGCGTTGGACATGATCTCGAAGACGGCGTGTTCGCAGCCGTCGAGGCCGTCGGAGCCGAAGATGACGCCGGGACGTTTTCGCACGCGGTCGGCGCCTTTCAGGGCGGAGATGGAGTCGTTTCCGTAACTTTTTTTCTGAGTCATGAAAAGATACCTCGTTTTGGGGCCGTAGGCCGGAATGTAGATAAGGTAATATTACCAGAAAACGGGGTCAGAAGTCAAGGAAGAAGAACATTTGTTTTTGTCGGGAACGGGGGTGCGGTGTATAAAAAGCAGAAAACGGACCAAACTGACGGGAAAGGGGAGCGGTTTATTCAAGGGACCGGAGAAGAAAAAGCGCGCCCGTCTCAGAAAGGCTGACTTTTCCTGTAAGAAAAGCGATTTGAGAGACCGACGCGGAAGAAAAGGGGAGAGAGGCATGGAATGTTTTCAGGTGGTGGAGAACGGGGAAGGGATAGAGGCGTCGATCCGGCGGAAGCTGACGGCGCGGGGTGGATTGCGTGGCAGGTGTGCGAACGGGCGGCATCCGGCGTTGCTGGTGGTATCGCCGCGGGCGGCGGCGGGGCGGAAGCTGGATGGAGTTTGTCGGACGGTATTGTTGCCGGGCGAGGTGGGGTTCTGGATGGAGGGCCTACAGGCGGCCAGTGCGGTGAGCTACGGGGTATCGTCCCGGGACAGTCTGACGATTTCGAGCCGGGAAGAGGAGCGTTTATGGGTTGCGTTGCAGCGGGAGCTGGTGACGGTAGAGGGGCAAGTAGTGGAGCGGCAGGAGTTCCCGTTGTTGCTGGAGCGGGGTGCGGAGGCGTTACCGGCTTTAGCGGCGGCAGGAGCGTTGTTGCTTTTAGGGGTTCCGCCGGAGGAGCTGTACGGGGATGGGAGCAGGGGCCGTCTGTCGTAAGTCACGACAGGCGGTCGTTTTGGGCGGATTGGCAAACAAATCCAGGCAAAATTCTGCATACCCTGTCCTTTCCTGCGGATACTACATATCGCTTACCAAAATCAAGGAGTTGGTTCGCGGAGTCGGCGAGTCTTCGCGTACTGGCTCTGGAGCCACTGGAGGAATAAGATATGAAAGCAACTGGAATTGTGCGCCGTATCGACGATTTAGGTCGAGTTGTCATACCCAAGGAGATCCGCCGGACGATGCGGATTCGGGAAGGCGACCCTCTGGAGATTTACACGGACAAGGACGGCGGCGTGATATTTAAGAAGTACTCTCTGATGGGCGGACTGGTGGAGTTTGCTGGGCAGCTGTGCGAGACGCTCAACCGGACGAGCGGACGGGTTGCGGTCATCACGGACCGGGACAACTGCATAGCGGCGGCGGGAGCGCCCCGTCGGGAGCTGATGGACAAGGCGATCTCGCCGGAGCTGGAGCGGCTGATGGAGGGCCGGCAGATTTACCAGCACAAGGCGGGGGATGCAGTGGTCCCGCTTTTATCGGGGGAGGAGAAATTTTCTCTGTCGACGGCGGCGCCTATTTTATCGGAGGGAGACGTATTAGGCTGTGTTGTTCTGGCCGGACAGGGCGGGGAGCTGGACGGCGGAGAGGTAGACTACAAACTGGCGCAGTCGATCTCCGGATTTTTGGGGCGGCACATGGAGAGCTGAAAACGGTGTAGAGAAGCGGAAGATTCCCGCCCCGAAAGGGGCGGGAATCGTTTTTGAATATAATTTGACACATCACATGTTGACAATCGTGTAACATTTCGTGTATACTATTTGTGGAGGTGATCGTGTGGAATTTTACACAGTACGAGATATGCGGACAACTTCCAAGGCACTTTGGAACAGCCTGGCAACAGACGGTAGCGTAGTAATCACAAACAACGGAAAACCGATAACGCTGATGCTGGATATTTCGGATGGCAGTCTGGAGGAAACCCTAAAAGCGGTCCGGCAAGCAAAGGCAATGATTGCATTCAATACTATGCGGGAACGGGCGGCTTTGAACGGCTTCATGACAGATGCCGAAATAGAAGCAGAGATTGCTGCTGCCCGCTCCGAGGAATAGGGGTTGTTATGCTGGTTGTGGTTGACACAAATATTTTGGTTTCTGCCTTATGGTCGAGAAATGGCGCACCAGCCAGAGCAGTTGGTTTGATTCTCAGCGGGGATCTGACCCCATGCTATGACCATCGGATCATGTTGGAATATCGTCAAGTACTTCAGCGTCCCAAGTTCCGGTTTCGGCCCAGCGAAATCAATGCGCTGTTGGATTGGTTCAAGCAGTCAGGCCGCTCTGTAGTACCTACCCCAGTAGATACTCCTTTTGTGGATGAAGCCGACCGAAAATTCTATGAGGTCGCAAAATACTGCGGCGCGGTTTTGATTACAGGGAATTTGAAGCATTTTCCCAATGATGATGCGGTCATGTCCGTTTCCGACTTTTTGGAACGGAACCATTGGTCCGTAATAGGATGACGATTCCCGCCCCTTTCGGGGCGGGAATCTTATTTTGGGGGCAAGGGGTCAGGGAAGGTTTTGCTGGAAAAATTCGAGTGCGTTGCGGTAGAGGATTTTGTCGGCGAGGGGTTGAGGGATGCCGTGGTTCAGGAGGAAATCGTATAGGTTTGCGGCTTTTGCGGGGGAATCCAGTTGGGGAGGCAAATCGCTGCCGTCGAAGTCGGAGCCGAGCGCCAGGCAGTCCGCCGCGCCTAGGTCAAGGAGATGTTCGATATGGCGCAGCAGGTCTTCTGGTCCGGCGTTCTGGCCATCGTCTCGGAGGAAGGGGCTGCAATAGTTGAGACCGATGAGGCAGTGCCGGGCAGTCATTTCCCGGATGTGGGGATCGGAGAGGTTCCGGGTGTGTCCGCAAACGGCGCGGGCGTTGGAGTGGGAAGCGACGAAGGGTTTGGAGGAGATGGCGAGCATATCGTCCAGGCCCTGATCGTTGAGGTGGGACACGTCGGCTAAGATTCCGGCGTGTTCCATAGCGGCGACGGCTTCCCGGCCGAAGGGGGAGAGGCCGTGCTGGGTGGAATGGCCGGAGCCGAGCAAATTTTCGCCGTTCCAGGTGAGGGTCATCATGACGACGCCGTCCTGAGCCAGTTGTTCGGCGCGTTCAGGCTGGCGGCCCAGAGCGCTGGCGTTTTCGATGGTGAGGAGCGCGGCGGTTTTGTTCTGGGCCCAAGCGGTTTTGATTTGTTCCGCGGTACGGCAAGGGAGGACCAGTTTGGAGAGGTCGTTCATTTGCCGGGCGAAGCTGCGTTGATGGAAGCGGTAGTAACCGACGGACTCTTCGGGGGTGAGTCCGTCGGGGATAAAGACGGCGCAGCACTGGGCCCAGTGGACGTTTTGGGGCAAATTTTGCAGGGAGAGCTGAGAGAGGGGGTCGTTCAGGGTATCGCGGCAGCGGGTAGGGTCGAGGAGTGCGGTGAGGGTATCGCAGTGCAGGTCGATCAGCGCGTAAGGAAGCATAAGGGGGACCTCCAAAAGAACAGGTTATTTCATGGTATGCGGAGCGGTTGGGAGGAATGCTAGCGGCTGAGCAGGAACAGGTGGGTATCGTCGGCGAAGTTGGGGAAGCTGTAAAGGACGATGACGGCGTCGATGTCGTGTTCCTCGACGTAGGAGCGGATGCTGCTGAGGTTGTCCCGGGGGTCGAGGAGGTGGATCTCGGAGAAGCGTTCTGTGAGGAAGGGGGTCAAGGAATCGGAATAGGAGTCACGGATCAGGAGGACTTTAGGGCCGGAGCTGTTTTGTTTTTCCACCACGCACAGGGGCTGGCGGCCGCCCAGGAAGTAGGAGTACTTATCTTTTTTGTCCAGGAAGCTGTCCACATAGAGGCTTCCGGTTTCGGGCGCGCCTTTGAACCAGGAGGTGACAGAGATGTTCTGGTTAGGCACATAGGTGTCGATGGAGTCGGGCGGCAGCCAGCGCACGCCGGAGGAGGAGAAGATGGTGCCGTTGAACTGATCGGTGACGGTCGTTTTCTGGTATTGGTCCAGGACCAAGGGTTCCAGGCCCATCGCGTGGAAGATCGCGTTGGCTCCGTAGAACGCGCCCAAGCTGGTCCAGTGGTGATCGGTACGGTAGTAGATATCCTCGGAGCGATGGGGTTCCAGCGCGCCGTACAGATCTATGGTAGCCGCGCCGGTGGAGAAGTAGAGCTTGTCGATGATTTTGTGTTCATCGGCGGTAGGCGCGCCTTGCGGGAGGCGGTCGTTCCAGATTTCGGCGGCGGAGGGGATCAGGCCGAAGTAGACTGGGACGGATACGTTTCCGGCCAAGGCGTTGACGTAGCCTACGTCTTTGGTGAGCTTATCCATGTCGGGTTCATCGACGCGGTTGATGAGGGTATTTTCTTTGGCGAAGTAGACCCCGTTGTTCTCTTTTTTCCCGGAGAGGCGTTCGCTCCAGGCTTTGGTAGCGACCCACAGGTCGCGGCCTGCGATGTGGTCGGAGACGTAGTCTTCGGCGTCTTCCATAAACTTCCCGCTGGAGAGGGTTTCGGCGGAGAGTTTAGGCGGTTTTTGCAGGTAGCGGTTTTCCAGCGGGGAGAAGTCCTGATCGGGTAGGAGCAGGCTGATGACGGCGACGCCGCCGAGGAAGGTGCAGAACAGGGCAGAGAGGAAGAGACTGAATTTTTTAGACATACGCTCGCCTCCTTAAAAACGGAAATAGAGGAAGGGGTTGTAGGTGTTGGCGACCAGGTAAGCGGTACAGATGAGCAGTCCGCCAGAGACCAGGACGGTGCAGAGGGCTTGCTGTACCGGGGTGCTGAGCCGACGGTAAACGGTGACGCCGAGAGGGGTAGCGGCCAGGGCGGCCAGGCACAGAACGGGCAGGTAGCAGGCCAAGTAGTAGCCGAAGGCTCCGTCCGCCAGCGGGACGCCGCCGAGGCCGAACATGACTTTCAGGTAGCCGCTCAGTTTCGTTAAGTCTTCCAGGGCGAAGATGGCCCAGCTGACCATGACGAGGAACAGGGTGTACATATGGCAGAGTACGGCGGGCGCTTTTTCCAGCCAGCGCAGGAGGAAGAACTTTTCCAGCATGAGGAGGAAGAAGAAGTAGAGTCCCCAGAAGAGGTAATTCCAGCTTGCCCCATGCCAGATTCCGGTAGCGGCCCAGACGGCGAACAGGTTGAACATCCAGCGTGGTTTGCTGCACCGGTTGCCGCCCAGGGGGATATAGAGGTAGTCGCGGAACCAGGTACTGAGGGAGATATGCCACCGCCGCCAGAACTCAGTGATACTTTTGGAGATATAGGGGTAGTTGAAGTTTGGCAGGAACTCGAAGCCCAGTATCCGGCCTAAGCCGATAGCCATATCGGAGTAGCCGGAGAAGTCGAAGTAGATCTGGAAGGTGAAGGCCAGCACGCCGAGCCAGGCGCCCGCGACGGTGAGGTCAGCGGGAGCCATAGCCTTGTAACTATCCCACAGCATACCGACGTTGTTAGCGATGAGTAGTTTTTTCGCCAGACCGATCATGAGGACTTGGACGCCGGAGGCGAATTTTTCGGCAGAGTAATCGCGCTGATCGATCTGGTCGCCCAGGTCCTTGTATTTGATGATGGGTCCAGCGATGAGCTGCGGGAAGAGGGTGACGAACGCGCCGAAGTTCAGGATGGAGCGTTGCGCGCGGGCGTCGCCGCGGTAGACGTCGACGGTGTAGCTCATGGTCTGGAAGGTGTAGAAGGAGATGCCGATAGGCAGGTGAACGTTCAGCACGGGCATGAAGGTCAGGCCGAGGCTCTGGAGGGACCCAGCGATAAAGTCCCAGTACTTGAAGAAGCCGAGCAGCAGCAGGTTAAATACGATGGAGGAGGCCACGGCCATTCTAGCGCCCCGGTCGTTATTTTTTTTCTTGCACCGCTCCACAAGCAGGCCGTGGGTGAAGTCGATTGCGGTGGACAGGAACATGATGGCGACGTAGAAGCGTTCTCCCCAGTAATAGAACAGCAGGGAGGCGCACAGAAGCACCACATTGCGGCCTTTGCGTGGCACGAGGTAGTAGAGGGCCAGGGTGAGGGGCAGGAAGTAGAACATAAAGACGGGGGTGGAGAAGACCATCGGGAAGCACCTCGTTTTGTGTGTTTGATAGGAGCGCAGGGGCGGCCGGTTGGCCGCCCCTGCGGGGTGAGTTTTATCGGGGAAGGGGATTAAAACAGGGCGTTGAAGGCGTTGACGATATCGTCGGCGTTTTCATGGACGACCATCATGACGTAGTTGCCGTTGGAGACGATGCGGGAGTTGAGTTCCCACTGTTCCATAGCCATAGGGTACTGCGCGCCGCCGGGGCCGTTGCCGTCGCCGACCATGTAGTCCACACGGTCCTGGAAGATTTTCTTAACGGTGTCCACATCCTTGCTGTCCTGGACCTGGACCAAGCCGAACTCGCCGTTGTTCATGGAAATCATGACGACGTAGACCAGGCACTGTTCGGTACTGATGTCGGACAGGCCGGGGTAGATCATATCGAGGACTTCCTTATCGGCCAGGTCCAGGAAGCCGAACTCGTACTGGCTGGTGATGGAGTCGTAGAAGGCGGCGAGGTCGACGTTGGAGGAGCTGGAGCTGCCGGAGGAACTGGAACCGCCGGAAGAGCTGGAACCGCCGGAAGAGCCGGAGCCAGCGCCGTCCTTATCTTTATCCTTATCCTTATCGGGAGTCACGGGGGCGTCAGACCAGCCGCAATCGACGTTGGCGGAAGCGGTGACACTGTCGTAGGTGGCGGTGATGACGGCCTGACCGGGGGCGACGGCGGTGACGAGACCGCTGTCGTCTACAGTCGCGATGGATTCATCGCTGGAGGTAAAGACAGCGAGTCCGTCGTAGATATCGGGTTCGACGGAGTAGCGGAGCTGGAAGGTAGAGCCTTTTTTGAGGAAGCTGATATTGGTCTCGTTCAAGGTCAAGGTGAAAGGGGTGGTGGTGTCGGAGCCGTCCGTCTGGGAACCGCTGGAAGCGCTCCCGCCGGTCTGGCTGGAGCTGGAGCTTCCGCCGTTCTGGCCGGAGCTGGAACTTCCGCCGCCGTTTTTCCCGCCGCAGGCGGTCAGAGACAGGACCATAGCCGCGGCGAGGGCCATAGCAAAGATACGTCTTTTCATAGTAAAGTAACTCCTTTTCTTTTGGGGCTTTCTTTTTACAGAACCGCTGGGTTCTGAGCGTTTTGACGCAGACGCGCCCAAAAGGTTCCCGTATGGAGAAAAAATTTTTTACGGGGTTTGGGAAAGGCGGCGTGCGCAGGAAAAAATCCTTGACAGAGGGGAGGGGACGGAGTATAATACAGTCAACAAATGAACAGATGTTCATATGTTGAAAGGAGGAGCTATGGAGAGCAAAATGGTCCCCTGCTGCGAGGAGAACCTGGTGCATACGGACACGCTCCAAAAGGTCCGCGCCCAACTGCCGCCGGACGAGCAGCTCTACGATTTAGCGGAGCTGTTCAAGATCTTCGGCGACAGCACCCGGGTAAAGATCCTGTACGCGCTGCTGGAATCGGAACTGTGCGTGTGCGACATTGCCAAGCTGATGGAGGTGACGCAGAGCGCGGTATCGCATCAGCTGCGGGTTCTGAAGAACAGCAAGCTGGTGAAATTCCGCCGGGAAGGCAAGACAGTATACTATTCCCTGGCGGACGGTCATGTGATACACATTCTGGCGCAAGGCATGGAGCATATTCTGGAATGACGAGGGCGGAAAAATTTTGAAAGGATGATTTTTATGAAAAAGACGTTCAAGCTGATAGACCTGGACTGCGCGAACTGCGCGGCGAAGATGGAGACGGCTATCAAGAAGATCGACGGCGTATCTGGAGCCACGGTGTCCTTTCTGACGCAGAAGATGACCATTGAGGCGGACGACGTCCGGTTTGAGGAGATCATGCGTCAGGTGGTGAAGGCGTGCAAAAAGGTGGAGCCGGACTGCGAGATCGTTTTGAAGTAACCTGAAACGGCGTGTTCCGCGCGGAAAGGGAGCGATTTCAGTGACCAGGAAGCAAAAGAAGACCTTGTACCGCATTTTAGGGGCGGGAGTATTATTTTTGGTTTCGATTCTGCTGCCGTTGGAGGGCTGGTTAAAGCTGGGGGTATTTTTGATTCCTTACGCGGTGATTGGCTGGGATGTTCTGTGGCGAGCGGTGCGGAATATTTTGAACGGGCAAGTTTTCGATGAGAATTTTCTGATGTCAGTAGCGACGCTGGGCGCGTTTGGCTGCGGGGAGTACCCGGAAGCGGTGGCGGTGATGCTGTTCTACCAGGTAGGCGAACTGTTCCAGAGCGTAGCGGTATCTCGGAGCCGACAATCTATTTCGGCGTTGATGGATATCCGTCCGGACAGCGCGAACGTAGAGCGGGACGGTCAGGTGGTTCAGGTGGACCCGGAAGAGGCAGCGGTAGGCGAAGTGATCTTGATTAAAGCAGGGGAACGGGTTCCGTTGGACGGGACGGTGTTGGAGGGGACGTCTTCTCTGGACACGTCTGCGCTGACCGGCGAGTCTCTGCCCCGAGACGTGTCGCCAGGGGAGGAAGTGATTTCCGGATGTGTGAACCTCTCCGGATTGCTCCGCGTGGAGGTGACGAAGCCTTTCGGGCAGTCGACCGTGGCGCGTATTTTGGATTTAGTGGAAAATTCCAGCGAAAAGAAAGCGCAGGCTGAGCATTTTATTACCAAGTTTGCCCGGTATTATACCCCGATTGTAGTCTTTGCGGCCTTAGCGTTAGCGGTGATACCGTCTCTGCTGGACGGTCAGTGGGGGGTATGGACGCCCCGTGCCCTGAATTTTCTAGTGGTATCCTGTCCTTGTGCGCTGGTGATCTCGATTCCGCTGAGCTTTTTTGGCGGTATTGGCGGTGCGTCGAAGCAAGGGATCTTGGTCAAGGGCAGCAACTACCTGGAAGCATTGGCGCAGACGGGGATTGTGGTTTTGGATAAGACGGGCACGCTGACGCAGGGACGTTTTTCCGTTGCGGCGGTTCATTCCAAGGGGATGGAGGAGGCGCAGCTGTTGGAGCTGACGGCTCTGGCGGAGCAATTTTCGACACATCCCATTTCCCGGTCTATCGTATCGGCGTGGGGCGGTGTTCCGGAAGGTTCTCGGGTCTCGGACGTGGAGGAGGAAGCCGGACATGGCGTGCGGGCTATGGTAGACGGGCGCAAGGTTTTGGCGGGAAACCGGAAGCTGATGGAGCGGGAAGGGATTTTGGATGGTTCCGATCCGAAACATACGGGGACCGTCATCCATGTAGCGGTGGACGGCGTGTACGCCGGGTATTTGGTCGTTGCCGATCAGCCGAAACTTACTTCCGCGCAGGCGCTGCGGGAATTGAAAGCGGCAGGGGTACGTCAGACGGTCATGCTGACGGGCGACACGCAAGGCGCGGCTCAGGTGGTGGCGCGGGAGCTTGGCCTGGACCGGTTCTATGCGCAGTTACTGCCAGCCGGTAAGGTGGAGCAGGTCGAGGCGCTTTTGCAGGAGAAAGGTTCCCGTGAGAAGCTGATTTTTGTAGGAGATGGCATCAATGACGCTCCGGTGCTGTCCCGAGCGGATATCGGGGTAGCGATGGGCGGGCTTGGTTCCGACGCGGCCATTGAAGCGGCAGACATCGTGCTTATGGACGACGATCTGCTGAAACTTCCCGCAGCGATCCGCATTGCGCGGAAGACGCTGGCAATCGTCCGTCAGAACGTAGTGTTTGCCTTAGGGGTGAAGCTGTTGGTGCTGGTGCTGTCCGCGCTTGGCAAGGCGAATATGTGGGCGGCGGTTTTCGCGGATGTAGGCGTGTCCGTTCTAGCGATTCTGAACGCGAGCCGGATGTTGGCCGAACACGGTAGTTCGCACGAAAAGTTTTAGGTTATTGCCCACGGTCGTAAGTCCAGGGGTCCAGGGGGGCTGGCCCCCTGGCGGGTCCAGGGCGGAGCCCTGGTGGGGTTTGGGGCAAAGCCCCAATGGGGTGCGGGGCTAGCCCCGCTGGTTCTTTTCTCACGAGAAAAGAACGCCTGCCCGGCGAGGAGCATCGGTACAGAAGAAAAGGCGGCGCCGAATTATTGGCACCGCCTTTTAGGATTTGGGGAGAGGAAAATCTACTGCGTTGCTTACCCTGTCGGACCACTCGATCAAGTGGTTCAAGGCTTCCCGGGTCACTTCGTGGTCTTCTTTCAGCTGCGACAAGTCTTCCCTGATTTCAGCCTGTCCTGCTTTGAGTCCTTGTATGTCGGCCTGCATAGTCGTTATGTCGGCCTTCATAGTCACTATATCGGCCTGCATAGTCGCTATGTTGGCTTTCATAGTCACTATATCGGCCTGCATAGTCGTTATGTCGGCTCGCATAGTCGTTATGTCGGCCTGCATAGTTGCCATATTGGCCTGTATGGCCTGGAGTATTTCCATAATCTTTCCGCTATCGTCCATGAACATCACCTCGTCTAAATTATACGGTGTTGGCATTCGGCTGTCAAGGCGTTTCCGTCGAATTTAGTTGGTTGCTGGAGCGTTGCGGATTGGAGCATAGATAGGGAGTAACGACAGGGGGAGACCGAGAAAGGTCTTCCCCATGTTCCGTCACAGGATCGTGAAGAAGTATGCCAAGTATCCACCGAGCATCAGTGTCCCATGCCAACGTTTGAGGATACCGGACGTTGCGCAGCACAGCAGCAGGAAAGCGGCGGCGGCGATAGAGACCACGCTGTCGAACAGGAAGGCGTTGGCAAAGGGGACCGGAACGATGACAGCGGAGAGGCCCACGACGAACAGGATATTGAAGAGGTTGCTTCCGACGATATTTCCGATCGCGATATCGGCGTTTCCCTTACGGGCAGCGGTGACGGAGGTAAACAGTTCAGGCAGGGAGGTTCCGAGTGCGACGATGGTCAAGCCGATAAAGCGTTCGCTCATTCCCAGGAGCCGAGCGATTGCGCAGGCGGCGTCGACGGCCAGGTTGCTTCCGAGTACGATAGCGGCGAGTCCGACGATGGTCAGAGGCATCCGCCAGGGGCTACGCGGAGCGGTCTGGGTATTTTGTTGGAGTTGTTTTCTTGCGTTCAGGAGCAGGCAAATGAGGTAAGCGGCAAAAAGTACGATAAGGAGCAGGCCGTCAGGGCGAGTGACGAAGTGGTCCCAGCCTTGGGCAAGCAGCAACAGGCTGACGCCCAGTAAAAAGGGCAGATCGCGATGGGTGGTACTGCGTTCCACGGCCAGGGGCGCGAGGACGGAGGAGAGGCCCAGGATAATCAAGATATTGAGGATATTGCTGCCTAAGATGTTTCCGATGGTGATATCGGCGCTGCCTTTTATGGCGGCGGAGATACTGATTGCGGCTTCTGGAGCGCTGGTTCCCATAGCGACGATGGTCAAGCCGATAATCAGGGGTGGGATTTTCAATTTTTCCGCGATGGCGGAGGCGCCGTCGACGAACCAGTCCGCGCCTTTGACCAAGAGGACGAAGCCGGCGGCCAGTAAAAGGATCTGGATGAACATAGAACTTTCTCCTTAGTTGTACAGATATTTTTAAGATTCCAGGATCTCCAGGATACAGCCCCAAAGGCGGTCCAGGTCCTCGAACCGGAGGTCTGGGGAGAGTTGGAAGGCGAGCCAATCTCCGGACAGGTTGGCCGGGACATTGGAGCGATGTTCCAGCAGAGCGGCGACTTGCGCGGTGTCCCGTCCGGGGAAGCGGACGGAAACGGTCCCAGTATTTTGGTCAGCGGGCAGGACCTGAGTCGTGCCGGGAGCGAAATCCCGCAGGCGAGCTTCCAGGTGGCGGGCCAGCCGTGCCAGGCGCAGGGAAGGGTTAGCAGTAAGGTTCATAGGCGAGTCTCCATTGGTACACTGACCACGAAATTTTTGGTGTCCAGCTGATGCAGGAGGGCAGGGAGGACGCGTTTGGTGTCGAGGGAGGCGGGTAGGGTGAGGTAAGTGCTGTAAGTTCTGCCTTCGAGGCGGTGCAAGGTATTGGCGGCGAAGGCGGAGGAGTTGGAGGAGGGACCGGGGGAGAGGGAGAACGTGGAGGACCAGCAGACCCAGCCTTCATTTTCCAGGGTGGAGCGTTGTTCTTTGGGCACGCAGGCGATGGTGGCTCGGGTATAGTGGAGGCTTTGGAGGAGCGTTTGGCCTTGTTCCAGGAGCAGTTTGGTTTGTTCCAGCGTTCCGCCTTCAGCCAGCAGGCCGATGCTGTGACCGGTGCCTAAGATGCGGCGGACCAGGTCTTCACACGGTTCCAAGGTCTGGGGTGTGAAGAGGAAGAGTCCGCAGAGATTGTTGGCGTCCAGCGTGTCGAGTATCCCGGCGATTCCCTCGGACTGCTCACAGCGGAAGGCCAGATAGGTACGCACGCTGGTGGAGGAGGGGTTATTTTTGTCGTCCGGTTCGCTAGGGGAGACGGGCGGCGCGGGGGAGACGGAGGGGTTCGTATAGCCAGGGTCGGTAGAAGGGGCGATGCTTTGGTTGTAGTCCCGCAGGCGCAGATTGATGAGGTTCTGACCGGAGTCGATCAGTTTTGCGTCGGAGAGGATCACGGCGCTGCTTTTGATGCGGACCAAGTAGCCT
Source organism: uncultured Bacillota bacterium (assembly GCA_947385365.1). Lineage (GTDB taxonomy): Bacteria > Bacillota > Clostridia > Oscillospirales > Oscillospiraceae > Lawsonibacter. The sequence continues at coordinate 12,650 of CANDKT010000035.1, forward strand.
TGGCTGATGGTGTTGTAGGAGTAGGTCAGGCCGAAGAAGCTGCACACGGCGGCGACGGGGAGGTAGGGTCGGTTATTGCGGATGATGGCCTGTGCGGAGTAGGTCTCACCGGTGAGGTCGTCGCGGCACTCGCCGGAGTTCAGGTCGAAGACGAGGATTTTTTTCAGATTGAGCAGTGTGACGGTATTTTCGTTGCGGCTGTAGCTGCAATAGATGTCGAGATTGATGCCGGTGCTGCTCTGATCGAAGACGCTGTAGGGGACGTAGAGGGTTCGGTTAGACCACACAGGCATTGTGTCGGCGGTGAGGGGGAGAATATTGTCGTTGACAGCGGTAAAGTAGAGGTCAGCGGCGGCGGCTGGCGCGGGCAGAAATAGGGTCAGGAAGATCAGCAGGGACAAGAAGGCGCACAGGAGTTGTTTGCGCTTCATGCAGTTCATTCCCCCTTTCGCGTATCAGTATAACATAGGATCGTCTGATTGGCAAATTTGTTTTGTTGGGATTTCCGCGCTCGAAAAAAATTCTGATTGGTTGTGACATTTTGGGGTTCTGCATTGAGTTACAGGTGAAAGGGGGTTTTGGATATGAAGATACTGCCGCAGCGCGCGGGCGGCGGGATGGAGATGGAGCAGGTGATCGACCGCTATCAAGATATGGTGTACGGGCTAGCGTTGGCGAAGACGGGGAACCGTGCAGACGCCGACGACGTATTTCAGGAAGTTTTTCTGGCGTATTATCAGAGCGGCAAGGCGTTCCGGGAGGAGGAACATCGGAAAGCCTGGCTGCTTCGCACGACGGTGAACCAGTGCCGGCGTATTGTAGGGTCCACTTGGCGGAAGAAGACCGTGCCGCTGTCGGAGCGGGAAGAAATTCCGGTACTTTTCCGGGAGCCGGAGGAGAACGAGGTCTGGCAAGCCATGCAAGGTTTGGCGGAGGATTACCGTTTACCGCTGTATTTGTTCTATTTTCAGGAGCTGTCCGCTCAAGAGATCGCCAAGGTCCTTTCCATCCGGCCGGGAGCGGTACGGATGCGTTTGAGCCGTGGGCGGGAGCAGCTCAGGCAAGCGCTGAAAGGAGCGTATTTTGATGAATAAGAAGCTGATCGAGTCCATGCGGGCGCAGATGACGCCTGGGGCGGAGGTGCGCGCCGCGCTGGACGCGAAGTTGTCCGAACCCGTTTCCCAGCAGTCCGTCCGTTGGAGGCGCGGGTCTGCGGGGCTGTTGACGAATTGGTCCGGAACGGCGGTCTCTTTTTCCTGTGGAGCCGTAGCGGTCTGTGCGGCGTTGTTGCTGTGCGCCTACTTCTGGCCTGGGTCCGACCAAGTGTCGTTGCACAGCTACACAGTGATGGAGAGTGGCATAGCGGGGTATATCACGGAAAACACCGCTGCGATTCCGGAAAGCGGTCTGGACACGGGCGCGGGAGGTGGTGCTTTTATTGGCGCGCTGCCCCCAAAGGGAGGAGACGTTCCCGTACAGGAGCAGGCTGCGGAGGCTTATCAGAAGCTGATGGAGCATTTTGGCGACGATTACCCGGCCTGGTATGGAGGCGCTTACATCAGCGAAGGAGATCTACTGACGGTTCTGCTGGTGGAGAGCGAGGACCCTGGAGACAAGACGTTGGAGCTTCAAGTTCTGGAGTGGACGGACGATGGAAGGGTAGGTTTTTCCACCGCGAAGTATTCGTTGACGCATTTAAAAGGGCTGATGGAACAGCTCAACGAGCTTTCGGAGCAGAACGCGGCGTGCCGGGAATACATGGAGGGCTGGGGGATCGACGAGGAGAGCAACCGGATTGAGTTGAGCCTCACGGAGGCGAACGAAAAGGTGCTGTCGATTTTGTCGGAGCTGGACCCGGAAGACGATGCCATATATGTTAAGGTTGGGCAACGGGCCAGCGCGGACTTAAGCGAGGACCCGGTGAGCCATACGGTCCAGCCTGGCGGAGCGGTCGTTCCAGAGGGAAAAGAGCCGATCCTGGAGGGAAAAGAACCCATTGCCATAGAGCCCTGGGTGGACGATGTAGACGGCGCACATTATGACATTCTGCCCGCAGAGGTTGAAGATCTGCCTGAGAAGAAACCGGGGAAGGTCCAATCCGTTCCCGAGGAAGACATGAGTGCTTCGGAATGCTTTGAGATAGCCACGTCCAGCTGTGTTCCAGACGCGTCCGTCCCGAACCAGCGGGATTCCTTTCTTGAAGGTGGGGAAGATGGGATTTGACGAGGTGGAAGTTGAGTCCAAGACTTTTGGTTGACAGGCGTTGTGGTTTGGGCTAAGATGGAGCTATCCTGAAAGCAGAAAGCGAGGCAATTTCATGGAGGTTCAGACCTGTATTCTGACGCGGCGCAGTCACCGGAAATTCACGGCGGAGCCGGTCAGCCGGGAGGAAGTAGAGAAACTGGTATCGTTGGCGGCCTACGCGCCGAGCTGGAAGAACAGCCAGATCAGCCGCTACCTTGCGATTACGGACGCGCAGGTGAAGAAGGAGATTAGCGAAAGATTCTGTCCACCTGGGACTAACAACGCTTTTATTATCAGCACCTGTCCGGTTTTGATTGCCCAAACGTTTGTGAAGGACCGCAGTGGGTTTGAGCGGGACGGCAGTTACACCACGGACCGCGGGGCGGGCTGGCAGTATTACGACTGTGGCATAGCGGCGCAGACGTTCTGTCTGGCGGCTCATGATATGGGGTTGTCCACGGTCATCATGGGGGTATTCGACCGTCGGGGTCTGCAAGCGTATTTAGAGATTCCGGAGGAGCAGGAATTGATGGCGCTGATTGCCTTAGGCCGTCCCGCTGGGGAACCGGCGGCTCCCAAGCGCAAAGGAACGGACGAGCTGCTTACCTGGAGGTGAGCGGTTCCCAAAGTGGAAACAGTGAGCCCGGGTGGTCAAAGACCATCCGGGCTTTTGGCGTTGTGGCGGAGAAAAATTGCTTCCCAAGCTGGAAAATATGTGCTATACTGGACCTGTACGATTGCGGATAGGGGAGGCGCGTATGATAATTCTCGGCATTGACCCTGGGGTTGCGACGATAGGCTTCGGCGTCATCCGGGCGGAGCGGCAGAAAAACGTTCTGTTGCGCTACGGCGTCATTACCACGCCGCCGGGGATTCCGCTGTCTCACCGGCTGATCCAGATCTCCGACGACATGGAGGAGCTGATCCACACGTTCCAGCCCGACGAAATGGCGGTGGAGGAGCTGTTTTTCACGAAGAACATCACCACGGGGATAGCGGTAGCGCATGGCCGGGGAGTGATTCTTCTGGCGGCGGAGAAGTTAGGGGTCCCCATTTTTGAATACACGCCCATGCAGGTGAAGCAGGCGGTAGCGGGGTACGGCGGCGCGGAGAAGCGTCAGGTCATGCTCATGACGCAGCGGCTTCTGTCGATGCGGGAGGTCCCGCGGCCGGATGACGCGGCGGACGCCTTAGCGATAGCGATCTGCCATGCCCGTTCCGCGACCAGTCTGCTGAACACGGAGCGGACCTTTGACCCGGCGAGGTACGACACACGCTGAAAAAGGTTGAGCGAGAATGACTGACAAGTGATAACACTTTGCAGATGGAGGGTGGAAATTTGTTTTATTATCTGAGCGGGACGGTGGCGCATATCGAGCCATATCTAGCGGTCATAGACTGCGGCGGGGTAGGCTACGCCTGCCGGACGACGAGTTACACGCTGTCGGCGTTGAAGAAGGGCGACAAGGGAAAACTCTTTACACACATGAACGTCCGGGAAGATGCGGTGGAGCTGTACGGATTTGCCACGGCGGAGGAACTGCGGTTGTTCCAGCAATTGGTTTCGGTTTCGGGGGTAGGGCCGAAGGCGGCGCTGTCCATTTTGTCGGCGAGTACCCCGGCTAACTTAGCGTTGGCGATTATTACGGGGGATGAGAAGGCATTGACCTGCGCGCAGGGGATTGGCAAAAAGATTGCGCAGCGGGTGATTTTGGAGTTGAAGGACAAGCTGGCGAAGGGCCAGGACATCAACGCGGTTGGCGAGAGCTACGCAGGAACAGGTGTGACGGTCATTCCGGAAAACAAGCGTTCGGAAGCCGCTGCGGCGCTGGCGGTTCTGGGCTATTCACAGGGGGAGATCAATCTGGCGTTGAAGGGGGTAGACTTGGAGAGTCTGACGCTGGAGCAGATCATTAAGGAAGCGTTGAAAAAGATGATGCGCGGCTAGAGGCGGCGGGAAGGAGCGAGCTATGAGCGATTCGGAGAAACGGGACGAGGCGCTGTCCGCGCCCGGCTGGGATTCCATCACGGCGGTTTTTGGGGAGCTGTACCCTGGGCAAGAGGACCCGCTGCATTTCAGCTGTCTGATTCCCTGGGAGCTGGGAGGGCCGGACCCTTTACAGGGCATCAGCGTCTACGACGGTGGAGACTATTACCATTTTGTGACGTATGGGCTGTCTGATCTGTATGAGAAGACGGGGAAAGACCCGATATACAGTGGTTACGGCTATGAATTTACGTTGAAGTTGCGGAAGGCGGGTTTGGAGGACGAGATGGTGGAGCTGTGCTGTATTGCGGGCATACTCCAAAACCTGGCCAAGCTCACCTTTGAGAACGGGGAGCAATTTTACACGGATGAGTACATCTATACGGGCCAGGAGGTGGGATTTGATGTAAAGCAAAAGTCCAGACTCACCGGATTTATCACGGCCTTGGATGAGGCGGGGAGCATTGACACCCCCAACGGCAAGGTAGATTTTGTAAAATTGATTGGCGTGACGCACGCGGAGCTGCAAGCGATTATGGACAAGAAGCTCAGCGTTCCGGAGCTGGCGGGGAAGGTGGGCGATCTGACCGACTACACCCGAGGCAGCGTAGTTTAAGCGTGGGGACGTGGCGGAAATAAGCGACAGGAAGTGACGTTGTGAGTATTGATTTTTCCGGCGGGGGGCTGGAAGCGGAGGAATTGGAACCGCTGGTGACGACCTCGTTGACGCGGGAGGATGAGGGGGAGTATTCCCTGCGACCTAAGACGTTGCGGGAGTACATCGGGCAGGAGAAGGCGAAGGGCAACCTGGAGATTTTCATTCAGGCGGCGAAGATGCGCGGGGAACCGCTGGATCACGTACTGCTTCACGGGCCTCCGGGTCTGGGCAAGACGACCTTATCGGGGATTATAGCGAACGAGATGGGGGTCAATGTACGCATTACGTCGGGGCCGACCATAGAGAAGGCGGGGGATCTGGCGGCGTTGCTGACCAATCTGAACGAAAACGACATTCTTTTTGTAGACGAGATCCACCGTTTGAACCGGGCGGTGGAAGAGATTCTGTACCCGGCAATGGAGGACTATGTCATCGACATCATCATCGGGAAGGGGCCGTCGGCCAATTCGATCCGGTTGGATCTGCCGAAGTTTACGCTCATCGGGGCGACGACGCGGGCGGGGCAGTTATCGGCGCCGTTGCGGGATCGTTTTGGGGTGACGTTGCGGTTGGAGCTGTACACGCCGGAGGAACTGGCACTTATCGTGACCCGTTCGGCGGGTATTCTGGAGGTGCCTATCGAGGCGGACGGTGCGATGGAGATTGCGCGGCGTTCCCGCGGCACGCCGCGTATTGCGAACCGGATGCTCCGGCGGGTACGGGATTTCGCGCAGGTACGGGCAGGGGGTGTGATAACTAAAAAAGTGGCGGATGCGGCGCTTACGTCTCTGGAGATCGACGCGTTGGGTTTGGATTCCATCGACCATCGGATGCTCCGCAGTATCATAGAGAATTACCGAGGCGGTCCGGTTGGTCTGGAAACGCTGGCAGCGACGATCAATGAGGAGGCGGTGACGTTGGAGGACGTTTACGAGCCGTACCTGATGCAGTTAGGTTTTCTGACGCGGACCCCGCGGGGGCGGTGTGTCACGCCGAAGGCGTACCAGCACTTAGGGCTTCCGGTCCCTGGCGGAACGAATGGGTTGGACCAGCTGTCTTTTTCGTAGCGTTTTGGATGCGGGCAGGAAGGAGAACGGCGTACTGCTTTGCGGCGGCGAAGCGGTAAAATTTCAAGGAATGGGAGGATTACCTATGACCGCGCAGGTGAAGGAAGACATTCAGGTCATACAGACGCTGCTGGCGCAAGGGGCATATCAGGCGGTCTACGACCGGTACGCAGCGGTATGGAAGGAGATGCTTTTTGTAGAGACGCTGAAGGAATGGATGGATTTTCTCCGGTGGGGCTGTGGTTTGGAGGAGGAACCGTTGAGCCTGTACCTATCGGCGTGGCGTGGAGAGTGCCTGATGCTGGGTGGGTTTCAGGGGGACGTCACCGAGGAGATCCTGCGTTATTTGGAGCCCAAACTTCCGCCGGAGGTTTGGGGGAAACTGAAGGACTTAGGGCCTGTGGTCGTTGATATGGAGGAACCGGACGGGAGGTTGGAGGCGCAGCTTGCGTCTTATGAGGAGGTCCTGAAAGGCGAACATTTCGCGTTGCGTGTCGACTTTGAGGACATCTACTGTGCAGGGGCGTATTTTCTGTCCATAAAAGCGGGAACTGTGGCATAACTTTAGAAGAAAGCTCTTTTTGGTTCTTTTTCTCTTGAGAAAAAGAACGCCCGCCCGGCGAGGGCGCGGAGCAAGGAAGAAAGAAGGAATTTGGACATGGGCAAACTATTCGGAACGGACGGCATACGGGGGGTCGTGAACGCGGGATTGGACGCGGATCTGGCGTATAAAGTAGGCTTAGCGGCGGCGATGGTGCTGTCGCGGGACAAAAAGCCGGGGGAGAAGCCGCTTGTGACCATTGGCAAGGACACCCGGATCTCGGGGGATCTGCTGAAAGGTTCGCTGATTTCCGGACTGTGTACTGCGGGGGCAGACGTGTTGGATTTAGGCACGCTGCCCACGCCGGGCGTAGCCTGGGTGACGGTGGACGCCGGAGCGGACGCGGGGATCGTGATTTCAGCGAGCCACAACCCGTTTGAGTACAACGGCATTAAGATCTTCAACGGGCAGGGGTTCAAACTGTCCGACGAGCTGGAGGAGAAGATCGAAGATATCGTATTATTTGGGAGCAACAACGTGCCGATGAAGACAGGGGGGAATATCGGCAAGGTGAGCTACGTTGCGCCGAAGGCTTCGGAGGACTACATCGACCACCTGGAAGCGACGATTGACTCCACGCTGGGCGGTCTGCGCATTCTGGTGGACTGCGCCAACGGCGCGGCGTCCGCGACGGCGGCGCGGCTGTTCGACCGCTTTTCCAAGCTGCGCACGGATGTCATCAACGCGGACCCGGACGGGGTCAATATCAACGACCGCTGTGGGTCCACACACATGGACGCGCTGGCGGCGATGGTGAAGGCGGGCGGTTACGACATTGGGATCGCGTTCGACGGGGACGCGGACCGGTGTTTAGCCGTGGACGAGCAGGGCGGTATGATCGACGGGGATCGGATCATGGCCGCCTGCGGTCTGGATCTGATGCGCAAGGGCCGATTGCCTGGAAACGCTGTCGTTGCGACGGTCATGTCCAATCTGGGTCTGCGGCTGTACACCAAGGAGCAGGGGATGCGTCTGGAATGCACGGACGTGGGCGACCGCAACGTGTTGGAGCGTATGCTGGAGAAGGGCTATCGTCTGGGCGGCGAGCAGTCCGGGCACATGATATTCCTGGAACACGCGACCACGGGGGATGGGGAATTGACCGCGCTTCAGCTGCTTGCGCTGCTGAAGGAGAGCGGCAAGAAGGCCAGTGAAGTTTTTGGCGTGTGTCCGAGCTACCCGCAGGTGCTGGTCAACATTCAAGTAGCGGACAACGACGTAAAGAAGGCAGTGATGTCCAGCGCGCTGCTGGCGCAGGCCGTCCAGACCGAGGAGGCCGCGCTGAAAGGGGAGGGCCGCGTTCTGGTCCGCCCGTCCGGTACGGAAGCGCTGATGCGCGTGATGGTGGAAGCCAAGACGCAAGAGTTGGCGCAAGCTACAGCGCAGCGTCTGGCGGACCTGATCGCGGGGATGCGGTGAGACGCGGCGAGGATTTTTTCTCGGTATTTCCGCAGGGAAGGACCCGCGTGCGGAAAAACTTGAATTTGCCTGAAAACTTCCCAAAAAGGCCGGGAACGGTCCGAAGTACTCCCAAGACAGGGGTCGCAGGACGTCCGGACCGGAACACAAAAGGAACGGAAGAACGGTGCGCTATGGAGGTTTGAACAAATAATTTTGTCCAGGCCCTTGACAAATCCGTTTGATTTGTTTATTATGTCTAACAGTGAGAGTATTGATAGAAATCCAGAGCAGACAGTGGAGTTCTCCGACGAGGCCCTGTGCCGTCGCGCGGGAGAGGGAGATTCCCAGGCGGAGACCGAACTGGTCCGCCGGTATGGCCGGTTGGTCCGTATCTGTGCCCGGCCGCTGTTTTTGGCGGGCGGCGACAGCGAGGATCTGATCCAGGAAGGGATGCTGGGCCTGCTGACTGCGATTCGTGGATTTGATCCGGGACGCGACGCGGCGTTCCGGACGTATGCGGAGATCTGTATCCGCAGCCGCCTGTATACCGCGATTCGTGCGGCTCAGGGCGGCAAACACGCTCCCTTGAATCATAGCGTCTCTTTTGAACCCCCTCTTTTTGATGGAACCAACGCAAGCCAATTCTCCAGTGTGGAAAACCCGGAGGATGTCATCATCGGCAGAGAGGAACTGAAAGAGCGGCTCGACGCTCTGAAAGGTCGGCTATCGGAGTTTGAGGCGGAGATCCTGCCTCTTTATCTCAATGGACTCTCCTGCCGCGAGATCGCGCAGCGTGTGGGCAGGTCCCAAAAGTCGGTGGACAATGCCGTCCAACGGGTTCGGCGCAAGGTTGCGCAATCATTTTCATCCGGCGTATCCAGCGAGAGCTGATCGCAAATATTCCGCCCAAATGATTTGAAGCATTGGGCCAACAGTCAAAGAGAGGGAAAATCCATGTACGAAGACAAGATTTTGACC
>CANDKT010000036.1 GCA_947385365.1 uncultured Bacillota bacterium
CCCCCGAAGGGGGGAGAATGCAAAAAACTCATAAAAGCTGTATTCTCCCCCCGAAGGGGGGAGAATACAAAAAATCCACTTGTGAGGCAAGCGTGACCAAATCGGAAAGGCGGCGGCGTGATGGAACGAAAACGGCTCAGTTGGGGGGAACGGGGTTGGTTATGGTTCCGGTTAGGCTTACGGCTGGGGTTGGGGACGGGCAGCGTTTGGCTGGCGGTCCGGTACGGGCGGGCGGTGTTGACGTTCAGCGCGCCGTTCCTCGCCGCGCTGACGGCGGCGGTGCTGTTAGACCGACCGGTACGGTGGCTCCAGCGGCGACTGGGCTGGTCCCGGCGCGTCCTGACGGCCGCTCTGTTGCTGTTGCTGTTCGGCGCGTTAGGCGTCGCGGCGGGATGGATTGCTTTCGCGGCGGGCGGCGAGCTGGTCAGTCTGGCCCAGAACTGGGACGGTTTGCTGGACAAGCTCCAGAGCGCGCTGGCGGGGTTGGAGACGTTCTCCGGGCGGCTGTGGCGGTCGGTGCCGCCGCAGCTCCACGAGACTGCCGGGTCGATTGGCGCGGCGTTGCTGGACTGGGTGTCGGAGTCCATCCCGGCGGCGTTGAACGCGCTGCTGGACCGGACCACGGAGACGGCAATGGGACTGCCGTCCTTTCTGGTTGCGCTGACCATGTTCGTGATGTCCGCCTACTTGCTGACGGCGGACTTCCCGTACCTGCGCATCCAGGCGGTCCAGCGGTTAGGCGACCGGTCTTTGGACCTGTGCCGGCAGCTTCGGGCGACGGCTCTGGGGGCGTTCGGCGGCTACCTGAAAGCGCAGATTCTGTTATCGGTCGGGGTGTTCTTCCTTCTGCTGACCGGCTTCCTTCTGACGCGTCAGCCCTACGGACTGTTGCTTGCGCTAGGGCTGGCGGTGTTGGATTTCATCCCGGTGGTGGGCGCGGGGACCGTGATGATCCCTTGGGCGGCGGCGGCGATGTTCACGCGGGATTACGCGACCGTCATACGAATGCTCTCCATTTGGGGTGTGATCGCGGTGTTCCGCCGGGTGATGGAGCCGAAGATCATAGGCGATCAAACGGGACTGTCGCCGCTGCTCTCGCTGGTGAGCATCTACGCGGGCATGAAGCTGGCTGGGGTATGGGGCATGATTCTGAGTCCGATTTTGGTGCTGATGGGGCTGAATTTGATTGGCATGGGCCTGTTCCGCGGGTTCCGGCTGGACCTGACCGCCGCGTTGGAGGACGCCGCGGCGATTCTATCGGAACGTCCCGGTGAGACGGGCGGCTGACGGGGCGTCGCAATTTGTTTTGGAAAAGTTCAAAAAAGAGTTTGTTTTTCTTCATGCTTTTTTCATAATTTCGCGCTATGATATCCACAGATTCAGAGAAACAGCGGACCTCCGCCCGGTCACGGAGCGGAAGCGCGCAGAAATAGGAAGGGAGCATTTCGGAATGGATAACTTCAACGATTCTTACAACAACGGCGGTTACGGCGGATACCCCAACGGGCTGGGCGGTTACACGGACCCGGTCCCGGTCCCCCCCCTGGCAGGCGGTCCGACGCCGCCGAAGGCTCCGAAGAAAAAAGGCGGGGCGCGGAAGGTGGTTGCGTTGCTGTTAGCGTGCGCGCTGGTAGGCGGAGGCGCGGGGGCAGGCGGCGCGGCGTTGTACGCCCGCATGGCCTTCCCGACGGAGACGTCCGCTCCGGCTGGGGAACCGGCGGAAGATTTGGGTAAGACCTTTGGGGACGCCTCGGGGCAGCAGAACCAAGCCGCTCCGCCGGTGCAGTCCATGCTCAACACGAACAATGGGCAGGCCATGACGCCGGATCAGCTGTACGCGGCGAATTTAGCCTCGTGCGTAGGCATCACGGTGTCCACGACTTCGGTGAACCTGTGGGGGCAGACCACGACGTCTGCCGCGTCGGGTTCGGGATTTGTGCTGACGCAGGACGGCTATATCATCACGAACTACCACGTGATTGAAGACGCGGCGAAGGATTCTTCGGTAACGGTGGAAGTGTCCTTCGCGGACGGCAATAAGTACCCGGCTAAGCTGATCGGCGGCGAGAAGGACAACGACGTGGCGGTGCTGAAGATCGAAGCGACCGGTCTGACGGCGGTGACGCTGGGCGACTCCAGCAAGTTGGTGGTCGGCCAACCGGTGTACGCCATCGGGAACCCGTTGGGTGAGCTGACCTATTCGCTGACGGACGGGTTGGTGTCCGCGCTGGACCGGCTCATCACCACCAGCAGCGTCAACCCGACCACCGGCCAGCGGGAAGCCACGACGCTGAACGTGTTCCAAACCAACTGCGCCATCAACCCCGGCAACTCCGGCGGCCCGCTGTTCGACAGCTACGGCAACGTGATCGGCATCACCACCGCGAAGTACACGCAATCGTCTTCGGGGGTATCGGCGGAAGGGTTAGGGTTCGCGCTGCCCATCAACGACGTGAAGGACATCATCAAGGACCTGATCGAGAACGGTTACGTCACCGGTAAGCCTTACCTTGGGATCACGGTGGACGTGGTCTCGTCGGACGCGCAGCGGTACGGCATCCCGGCAGGCGCGGCGGTGAAGTCCGTGGCGGACGGTTCCTGCGCGCAGAAGGCGGGGCTTCGGGCGGACGACATCATCGTAGCCATCGACGACACGGCAATCGACTCCCCGTCGGCTCTGACGGCGGCGTTGTCGAGCAACTACCGCGCGGGCGATACGGCGGAGCTGACGGTCATCCGGAGCCGCGAGACGGTGAAGCTCACCGTGACGCTGGACGAGAAGAACGCGCAGACAGAGGCCAACAATCAGGGGAAGGACCAACAGCAGGAACAGGACCAGCAGTTGCCGGACGGGTTTGGGAGCTACTTCTACCAGTGGCCGTTCAGCGGGTTCAATTGGTGAGCGGTTCGGAATGGAAATACGTTCCCGGCGGGAAGCGGTACGCTTCCCGCCGGGATTTTTTGTTCTGTCCATTGACGCCCCCTGAAAAATCTGATAAAATAAGGACTCCGGGACTTTCGGGGTCCGTCTTGTGGAAGCCGGAGGTTTCCTTCTGGGGAAATGCAAAGGAGTCAAGTTTCCTTATGAGGAGAATGCGGAAACGCTGAGTTTTCCCTATGGGGGAAGGTAAAAAAGCTGTAGTTTCCCCCCGAAGGGGGGAAACCTACAAAAAAATTGTGAGACGGACGCGTGATTCTGAAACCAAAACAGGAGGTTCTGTTCTATGGCTGAATATACGAAAGACCAACTGACTGAGATGATAATCGGGAAATTGCAGCGCAACTTCGGACGCACCGTAGACGACGCGACCAATATCCATATGTTCAAAGCCTGCGCGTTGGTCCTGCGGGACATCATGTCCCGCCGCCAGATGGAGACCGACAACCGGGTCTGGGTGGAACAGAAACGTCAGGTCCACTACCTGTCGCTGGAATTTCTGATGGGACGGTCGCTGGAGAAGAACGCCTACAACCTGGGGCTGTCCGACGCCCTGCGGGAGGCGCTGGAAGGCTTAGGGTTCTCGGCGGCGGACCTGTTCGAGTCCGAACCGGACGCCGGGTTAGGCAACGGCGGCTTAGGCCGCTTGGCGGCCTGCTACCTGGACTCCATGACGACGTTGGAGATACCGGCTACGGGTTACTCCATCTGCTACGAGCTGGGAATCTTCAAGCAGAAGATCATTGACGGCAAGCAGGTGGAACTGGCGGACAACTGGTTAGGTTTAGGGGACGCGTGGCTGATTCCCAAGCTGGACGAGACGGAAGAGGTTCGGTTCGGCGGGAAGGTGGTCGACAGCTGGGACGAGGAGGGCCGCAATCATCCGGAACACGTCGGGTACACGACGGTCCTGGCGATCCCGCGGGATATGGAAATCTCCGGCTACCAGACCCGCCACACCAACGTGCTGCGCTTGTGGGACGCCAAAAGCCCCGTGCCGGTGGATATGTCCCTCTACTCCCGCGGCGAGTACCTGAAAGCCATCGAACAGCAGGCGATGGCGGAGGTCATCGCCAAGGTCCTCTACCCCGACGACAACCACTACGAGGGAAAATCCCTGCGTTTGAAACAGCAGTATTTCTTTGTTTCGGCCACGATTCAGTCCATCATCCGCAAACACCGCGCCCAGTACGGCACGCTGCGGAACTTCGCGCGGAAACACGTCATCCAGATCAACGACACCCACCCCACCTTGGTCATCCCGGAACTGATGCGCATTCTGCTGGACGTGGAGGGCTACACCTGGGACGAGGCGTGGCATATCGTCACGGATACGGTCTGCTACACCAACCACACGGTTTTGGCGGAGGCTCTGGAACGCTGGCCGCAGGCGTTGTTCCAGGATCTTCTGCCGCGTATCTGGCAGATTCTGAAGGAAATCGCGTCCCGCTACCAGCGGGAATTGGAACAGCGTTACGGCGGCGATACGAATCGGATTTCGCAAATGGCGATCATCTGGGGCGGGGAGGTTCGCATGGCGAACCTGTGCGTCTGCGCGTGCCAGGCCATCAACGGCGTGTCCGCGCTCCACTCCGACATCCTGAAGCGGGAAGTGTTCCACAACGCCTACATGGCGGACCCCGGAAAGTTCAAGAACGTGACCAACGGCGTGGATCACCGCCGCTGGATTCCGCAGATTAACCCGAAACTGGACGCGTTGATTCAGGACTGCATCGGCAGCGACAGCTACCTGCTCCACCCGGAGACGCTCCGGGCGTTGGAGCAGTACCAGAACGACAAGTCCGTCCTGAACCGCCTGGAGGCGATCAAACGGGAGAACAAACGCCGTTTCGCCAGCTACGTCGCCCGGGAGTCGGGGGTGATTCTGAATACCGACGCCATCTTCGACGTCCAGGTGAAGCGTCTGCACGAGTACAAACGGCAGCTCCTCAACGTCCTGCACATCATCTACCTCTACCAGCAGCTGCACGACAACCCCAATATGGAGTTCGTACCGCAGACCTTCCTGTTCGGCGCGAAAGCCGCGCCGGGGTACCTGGTGGCGAAGGAGATCATCCAGCTGATTAACTCCCTGTCCGTCCAGATCTCCAAGGACCCGCTGTGTAAGGACCGGCTCCAGGTGGTCTTCCTGGAGAATTACCGGGTTTCCTTGGCGGAGAAGCTGATGCCCGCCAGCGAGATCAGCGAGCAGATCTCCACCGCAGGCAAAGAGGCCAGCGGAACCGGCAACATGAAGTTCATGATGAACGGCGCGCTGACCATCGGCACCTTGGACGGCGCGAACGTGGAGATGCACCAGCAGGTGGGCGACGAGAACATCTTCCTGTTCGGCCTGACCGCGGAACAGGTCAACGAGGCCAAACGCCAAGGCTACCGTTCCCTGGACATCTACCACCAGAACCACGCTCTGCGCCGGGTCATCGATCAGCTTTCCACCGGCTTCGACGACGGCGTGAGCTACTCCAGTATCTCCCAGCGGCTTCTCTTCGGCGTCGACGGGAGCCCCGCGGACGAGTATATGCTCCTGGCGGACTTCGACAGCTACTGCCAGGCGCACCGCCGCGCGCTGTCCACCTACAGCGATCAGATGCAGTGGAACCGGATGTCTCTCATCAACATCGCGCGTTCCGGTATCTTCGCCGCGGACCGCTCCATCGCGGACTACGCCCAAGGCATTTGGCACGTTCCCATCCGGTGAGCGGGGAAACAAACCCGTCTCCCCTTTCAATTAAGAGAACGCTCCCTTGCAGGGAAGCGGCGTCACGGACGCTGCCGGCCTGCAAGGGAGCGTTTTTTGAGGAATGGGAACGCGGGGACCGCGTTCAATTTCTTCGGATATCCTGGGAGGGCGGTTTTGGATTGGTAACGGTGTTGTCCGGGTCCGCGGGGGTCACGTAGTGACCGTTATTCGGCCCGGCAGGTACGGCGGGTTCCTGCGGCATTTCGGGGTCGATCACCTCGCCGGAGTTGCCGGAGTTGCCGGAACCGTTGGGGTTGCTGGGGTTGTTGGGGTTGCCGGAGCCGCCGGAACCGTTGGGATTCCCGGAGCTGCCGGAACCGGGGTCGGTTCCGATAGGCGGGTCCGGGATGTCCGGCGGCGGCGCTTGGGTGTGGACGGTGCAGACGCCGTAACTTTCCACGGTACTTTTGCGGTACATCTCGTCTCTGGCCACAGCGGTGCCGATCTTCGCGCGTTCGTAATCCGGCAGGCACATCTGCTGCAAACTGGTTTCGGGGCAGTACGGCCCGGCGGTGTGGTACAGACCGGTTTCCTTCCCGTCGTCGGTGAGGATGGGGCAGTCCTTGCAGACGGTGACGACGCTCTTCTCGGTGTGGGCGGTGCAATACTGGTCCGGGAAGTCCTCCTGGAAGACGTTGTCACTGGCGACGCGGCTGCCTCTGGGGTCCTGGCGGCAGTAATCGGTGGCGAGCAGGCCGCTGTCCAGGCAGTAGTTCACGGGTTTCAGGCCGTTGGGGACCGGGAAGCTCTTGTTTTCCAGTCCCTCGTGGACCGGAGCCATGACCTTCCGCCACAAGGTGACGGCAGGGTTCACGTCGCGCAGGTTCATTTTGGCGGGGGTGGGGTAGCCGGTCCAGACGGCGGCGGTGTAGTAGGGGGTGTAGCCCACGAACCAACGGTCGTTATTTTCGCTGGTGGTGCCGGTTTTCCCGGCGGCGGTCATGTTGGACAGCTTCGCCTTGGTCCCGGTGCCGGAGGCCACCACGTTGGAGAGCATGGAGTTGATATAGTACGCGGTGGTATCTTTGATGGCGTTTTCCCGTTCCGGTTCGTTTTCCAGGAGCGTGACTTCCTGACCGTCTATCATACGGGTGATCTTGGTGTAGGTGCGGGAGGGGGTGTAGACGCCCATATTCGGGAAGACCGCGTAAGCGGCCGCCATATCGCGGGTACACACGCCCTTGGTCAAGCCGCCCATAGACAGCGGCGCGATATCCAGGTCGCTTTTGATCTGCCCGTTGCTGGTCCGGAGGGCCTCTTCCAAGTCGATGTGGTAGCGGTCCTGCACGAAGTTGAAGCTCTGGTTGACGGTGACGCGGTCGGCTAAGACGCGCACGGCGATGGTGTTGACGGAGTGGGTCAGACCGCTGCGCACGGTGGTCAGGCCCGCGTAGCGGGCGGCGCCGGAGTTGATGGGCCAACCGGTCCGGTTACTGTCGTTGTAGGGGTAGTCGTCGATGATGGTGATGGGGGAGATCTGACCCATTTCCAGGGCGGGGGAGTAGACGGACAGAGGTTTGAGGGAGGACCCCGGCTGGCGTTGGGCGGCGTTGGCGTAGTTGTTCCAAAGGTTGCCGGTTTTCTCGTCGAACTGCCCCACGATGGCGACGATGTTGCCGGTGGCGTTGTCGATGACGGTGATGGAGGACTGGAGCCGCTGGCCGTTTTTGGAGGTGAAGTCCAGGTTCTCGCGGTTGGTGTAGACGTCCTCGGCGATGGCTTGGATTCTGGGGTCGATGCAGGTGTAGATGCGCAGGCCGCCGCGGGCGAGCATCTGATCGATGAGCTGATCGGACCACTCCAAGCGTTCTTTCAAGTCCTTGCGCACGTCGGAGCGGACGGTCTCCTCGTACCAGGAGTAGATGTTTTTCTCGTCTGCCTCGCCGGTCTCGCGGACGAAGACCAGCTCTTGGGCGACGGCCTCGTCGTACTCGGAGCGGGAGATCATCTTCTGATCCAGCATTTGGCCCAGGACGACTTCCTGCCGGTATTTGTTCCACTGCCGGGCGGTCCACATCTCCTGTTCCCGTTCGTTCCAGACCACGGCGGTGGAGTAGGGGCCGTAGAGGGAGGGGTTATTCGTGATGCCGATGAGGCTGGCGCACTCGGCCAGGGTGAGCTGAGACACCGGCTTGCCGAAGTACTCGTAGGACGCCGCGCCTACGCCGTCGCAGCCGCTGCCCAGAGGGATGATGTTCAGGTAGTAGGTGATGGTGTCGTTTTTACTGTTGTTCTGGGTGAAGCGCAGGGCGCGGAAAATCTCGGTGATTTTCCGTTTCACGGTTGTTTCGTTATACTGGGTCATATTTTTGATGAGCTGCTGTGTGATGGTGGAGCCGCCGGAAATGCTGTTGCCGGTGAACATATCCAGCACGGCTTTCCCCGTCCGCCGCCAATCGACGCCGGGGTGGGTCCAGAAGCGGCGGTCTTCGATGGCGACGGTGGCGTTGATGAGGTTTTTGGGGATTTCCTCGAAGTCGACCCAGATGGAGCTGGTGGTATTGAGCAGGGTGGTGAGTTCCTTGTAGGCGCCGGAATCCGGATCTTTGTAGTACATGACGCTGTTCTCGCCCAGCTGGAAGTCGTCCAGACTGACGTCGACGCCGGGCAGGATGATGGTCCGGATGTACATCGCGCCGAAGCAGCACAAAATAGCGCCGGTACACAATCCGATCAGGAGCAGGGTGCCCAGCACCTTGAAGATGGCGCCGATCACGTGGCCCACGCCGCGGCGGCGGCGTCTGGGCCGGCGGGGAGGATCTTCCTGACGGGATCTGGGTTCTCCTTCCCGGCGGGTTCGGTACCCGTCCTCCGGGCGGGACGTCCGGTGTCGGGAGGGGTAGTCGCTGTTATCGTACAGCGAATTGTGGTTTGATCTTTGTTCTGACACGTTGCTACCTCCGACCGGCGGACGGCTGAGCCGTCTGCCGGAGCATTCGTATGGTTCGTTGCGCGGTCCTGGAAGGACCCGGTCCGCGGCGTGCGCGCACGCCGTCTAAAGGTATTATACCAGATTTTGCGGATTTGTCCACAACAAACCTCGGATTGGGCACGCCCAGTCTCATAAAAGCTGTATTCTCCCCCCGGAGGGAGAGAATACAAAAAAATCTCTTTATGAGACCGGTGTGGGATGGCGTTGCAAATGTATTGACACTGTTCAGACAGAGTAGTACAATAACGTGGAAAGGATGTGTATCGTATGGCACAAACTACCATCAGTGTCCGCATGGACGAAAATCTGAAGCGGGACTTTGACAAAATCTGCGATGATCTTGGTATGACTATGACGACGGCCATCATCATGCTGGCGAAAAAAATGACCCGTGAGCAGAGACTTCCCTTTGAGGTGTCGATAGACCCTTTCTTTTCTGAGGGCAACATGGCCTATTTGCGGCGTGGCATAGCGGCTTTGGACGCCGGGCAAGGCGTTCACAAAACGATGGCTGAACTGGAGAGGATGGAACGTGAGGGCCATTATGATTGAAACTTATGGACGAAGCGGGCCGCTTCCCTCGTGGGGGCGTGGATGGAAGCAGGCTGTATAAAACAAAAAGGGCAACCGATCTTACGCTTTCGTGTAAAATCGGCCGTCCTTTTTATATTCGATTGGACTCGATGGCTTGTTGCGCTGCACTCAGATTCGGATAAATCCCGGCGCAGTTGGTACGAATATCCTCGGTTGGCTCAAACAGGTCCGGAACCATGACGGTCGCACAGCCAGCGGCGATTCCCGCTCGGACACCGTTGATGCCATCCTCAAAGACATAGCAGCTTTCGGGGGTACAACCCAACCTCTGAGCAGCCAAGAGAAAAATATCCGGCTCCGGTTTTCCCCGGGACACATCCTCGCCGCAGACAACTGCATCAAAATAAGCTGCGATATTCGCACGTTGGAGATTACCCAAAATCATTTCCCGCCCGCTGCTGCTGGCGACAGCCAATTTCACACCTTGCGCCCGAAAGAAATCCAAGATGTTCCGCATCCCCGGTTTTTCAGGGATTCCTTCTTTCAGAACATCGGCTGTATGGGAAATACAGCCCTCTTGGAAAGCAAACGGGTCTACGCTCGGGTAGTACTGACGGATAACCTCCCGCATTCCGGCTCCGCTGGTACCGGCTACCGCCGCCGGGAAGTCCGGCTGGGGGACTTGACCGAACCGTTTTGCCATCTCCACCCAGCTGTCCCGGAAAAGCCGCTCCGTGTCGAACAGCAGGCCGTCCATATCAAAGATCGCGCCTTTTTTTCTCACTTCAAGCGAACCTCCGGCGTCTCACTCCTCCACGATCTGGATGACCGTCCCCACGTTCAGTTCAGGCAGAGGTTTGTTTTCCAGGTAGATGGTGCCCAACAGGTCGACCTCGGACTGGCCGCTGAAATTGAAGGTGCAGTGGCCCAGACCGGCTAAAGTCGTGGGGGCCTCGCTGCCCACGGCGGTGATCTTGTAGGACTGTCCGCCGATCTTCACCGTCTGGCCCACGGAGATGGTCCCGTTGACGGGGGCCACGTCCACCCAGTAGCAGAAGTCTTTGATCTCGTCGGGGGCGGTGTCGCCGAAGAGGACGAACATACGGTTGTCCAGGAACTCCTCGGCGCAGACGCCCTTGTCTTTGATGGTGTTTTGGTAGATGATCTTCATATCGAAACCTCCAGTTTGTGATGGGGCATCCCCCGCCGCCGCCGCAATGGGGGCAGCGGCAGGCGGAGGGATGCCGATGGAAAGGAGAACGCTTATTAAGCGTACAGCCCGAAGCTGGCGGCGTAGGCGAGCAGGACGCGGAGCCAGCCGGTCGCGAAACGGGAGTACATGACGGAGACGACGCCGACTTCGATGGTTTCGGTCTCGGCCTCGGCGAGGCCCAGGCCGACGGGGATGAAGTCGCAGGCACCCTGACAGTTGATGGCGAAGAGGGCAGGGAGGGCTAATTGAGGGGCGATGTTGCCCTTTCCGATCTCCGCGCCTACCAGGGTACCGATAATCTGGGCGATGACCGCGCCGGGTCCCAGGAGGGCGGACAGGCCGGGGATGGAGCAGATCAGGCCCAGGGCGACGAGTCCGAAGATATTCCCGGCGAGGGGCGTGAGGATCTGGGCGAAGGCGTCGCCGAAGCCGGAGCCGTTGATGATGCCGATGAGCATGGACACGAAGGCCATGAAGGGTAGCAGGGTGGTGATACAGGTTTGGATGGCGTCGCGGGCGGCTTGGTAGAAGGTGTTGACCACTTTCCCCGCGCCCAGGCCGATTTTGGTGACGAGGGACTTGTTTTCCTGTTTGGCCAGGGTCTCGGAGACCTTCTGGTCTGCGGTGAACTTCGGGGTTTCCGGCTGTGGTTTCGGAGCGGGGGCGGGGGCGTTTCCGACCGGGGAGACCTGTTCGGAGGTGACGGCGGAGACGTAGATTTCGGGGGTGATGTACTGCGCCATCGGGCCGGACTTGCCCACGGGCATGACGTTGACGGTGGGGATGCCCTTTTTGGGGTAGATGCCGCAGCGCAGGGTGCCGCCGCAGTCGATGATAGCCAAGGCGATTTCTTCCTCGGGGCACTTGGTCTTGAAGCCGTTCACCGGGGTCAGGCCGGTGAGTTCCACGATTTTGGCCAAGCACTCCGGTTCGGCGCCGCCGCCGGTGATGTACATGACCTTATTTTTCTCCGGGGTAGGGGTGATGGTCAGCGGACCGCCGAAGCCGCCGGGACCGCGTTCGATACGGATGGAACGATCGTCAGCCATTTCTGTCTCCTCCTTCTCACTGCGCCGCCCGGAAGGTGCGGCTGAGGGTGACGCCCTGTTGTTTTTCTACCATTCTGGTGGTGAACTCGGTGGCCCAGCCGGAGAGGAAGTTAGCTGCCAGGCCCACCAGGAGATACCGCACGGCTAAGGGGGTCGTGTCCAGCCCTAAGGCGGTGATGCCGTTGGCGATGCCCAGCCAGATGAACAGCTCGGAGGCGTTGATGTGGGGGAACAAGCCGTTGTTGGTGTGGCAGTGGTAGGTGACGGAGGCGTAGAAGCAGGGCTTGTAGAACTCGGGCATGAACTTGCCCATAGACAGGGCCATTGGGTTGCCCAGCATGAACGCGCTGACGAAGGGGAGGACGGCGTAGCGAAGGAGCGGGTTTCCGGTGCAGACGGTGGCCAGTTTTGTGACCGTCTTCTCTCCGGCGATGGCCATGATGGCGTTCATCAGGACCAGGAGCATGACGATAGTGGGGATGATGCCTGTGACCCAGCTCATGAACTGCTGTCCGCCTAAGGTGAACAGGTTCATGAAGCCAGCGGCCAGATTGACGATAAAGTCCATAGATATCCGCCTTTCGTAGAGTTGGTTCGCTCCCCGCGGGGAGCGGATCGGCTAGAGCCGGATCGCACCGGCCAAGGTCCGGCCCGCCCGCTGGAAGGGGGAGGGCGGTTCCGGAATGACCTCTCCGGCGATGAATTTGTTGTAGGTATTGCTGGCGTCCAGGATCGCCTTGCGGAGGTTTTTGCCGTATTTGGGCAGGTCGGTCTCGGTGAGTCCGCCCACATACTTGCCCTCGAAGCCGGGGAGGTCGGTCACGCGGGCGAAGCAGGTGACGCCCATCAGCTTTTTGCTCTCCTGGATGACGCCGTCCTCGTCGATGCGGAACAGGACGATGGCCCCGGCGTGGAAACCTCCGGATTTCCGGCCGCAGGCCACTTTACCCTTACGGCGCAGTTTGACGAACTCCTTGGAGAAGTGGCGCATTTGCAGGACGCTGAGTACTCCTTGAAGCAGGAACATCGCGCCCAGCAGAAGAACGAGTGGAAGCATAGGGGAACCCTCCTTAAAATCAAGCCTGTCGGTACAGCGCCCGGAGCAACGCCGGAAAGCTGTCTGCATGTGCGATCTCGTCCAGCAGCCGCCGGTCTTTTGTGAGGCTGATGATCTCCTCGTAGACCCGGACCAGTAAGGCATCCTGTCCGGTGTTCTCGGGCAGGCCCATCAAGAAGATCGTGCGGACCTCGCGTTCCCCCTGTCTGACGGGGACGGGGCACACGCCGACGGCCAGGACCAGCCGGTCTCCGGCGTGCTGTACCGTGTGGGGGATGGCCACCTGATTGTCGAAGACGGTGGAGCCGATTTTCTCTCTGGCGCGGAGGCGGGACAGGAACTCCGGGTCGGCCTGTCCTTGCGCGATGAGGGCGGAAGCCATCCGTTCCAGGGCCTGCTCGTAGGTGTCCGCGCCGTCCAGGACAAAGAAGCGGCTCTCGTCCAGCAGGCCCGCCATAACGAACCAGTTGTTGTCCAGCATGGGGACGTCCACCTGATTCCAGTACTTGGCCTTTTCGATTTTGTGGCGCAGTTCCTGTTCGTTGAAGACCTCCCGGATCAGGATCACCGGCTGTTCGGTTTTGCAGGGCAGTTCTACGGTGGTGAACACCAGGTCAAAATCAGCCAACACCTCCGGGGAGACCTTTTCTTTGGACAGCAGGACCAGTTCCGAGGCGCTGTCCAGCACCCGGCGCAGCTGAGCGGCGACCAGCCGGGCCGTGACCCGACCCGTTCCGCACACAATCGCCGCCCGGAAGGGCGTTTCCGGACCTCCGCGTTCCTCCAGGAACACGCTGAAGTAAGAGGCCAGGTAGCTGTGTTCGTCTTCCGTGACCGTCAGGCCGCACTCCTCCTGAACCACTCGGGCGGCGATGGAGGCCATTTGCCAAGCCAAAGGGTATTTCTCCCGCATTTCGGTCACCATAGGGCTTTTCAGCCGGACCCGGAAGCGTAAGCGGTTGAGCATGAACATCAGGTGATAGAGGAACTCCTCTTTCAGTTCCGGGGCTTCGATCCGCAGGTCCATTTCCAGCCGGATCTGCCGGAAGATCTTGGCCTGAAGAGGCCCCATAGCCGTGTCCAGCTGAATGGAACGCATGGCTTCCGCGTCCGCAGGGGTACGCATCCCTACCACGGGCAGCAGAGTGAACAGTTGTTCTTCTACGGGGATGTCGGTGTGCAGGAAGCGTCCGATCTGCTCCATCAGGGCGTTGACGGTCTCAAACTCCGGGCGGATGGTCAGCCGGTAGAAAGCGGGGGACAGTTCCCCGATGGAGTGGCCGGTGAGGAAGCGGTCCAGCATGACGGTGAGGAAACGTTCGAATTGCTGTTGGGTGCTGTGTCCAATGGGGCTGGCGGCGAAAGCGTTTCCCACCAGGTGCGTGATCTCCCCGTCCATAGGGTAGTTCCGGTAGAGCGGGGAATAGCACCGGTCCAAGATGTACTGCCGGACGTCCTGCTCCCGCCCTTGGAGGGTGAGCCCCTGACTGGTCCTGCCCTGAATGGACAGGCTGTAAGGTTCCAGGGCGGTCCGCAGACGTTTCAGGTCGCTGACCAGGGTACTGCGTCCCATGTTCATCTCATAGGCCAGCTCGTCGGTGAGCAGAGGGGTCTGGGACCGGGCCAGCCGGCCAAACACATAGTCCAGCCGTCCGCCGGGGGAGTTGAACCCGCTCTCCTCCGTCAAGATCCTCGCCCGGACGGCCCGGAACCGGACTGCGTCGAAGACGTGCAGGACGTATTTGCCCTGATCGTTTCGGAGCGTGGCGCAGTCCTTCAGCGCGGAACCCAGCTGCTTCATATCATTGGATATTGTCCGTTCGCTGACTTGGAGCTTCTCCGCCAGGGCGCTGGAGGAAACCGTCGCTGTGCTGCACAGGGCCAGCAGGATGTACGCCAATCGGTTGTCGGTGTTTTCCACAGCGGTCCCCTCTTTTCTGTATGGTCCTCTCTTCCCGCCTCCGGCGGGGGAGGCCAGGCGGTTTTAACCTCTGGACTTGCCGCCTGAGATGTTCAGCGTGGTACCGGCGATGTAGCTGGCCCGGTCGGAGACCAGGAAGGCCACCAGGTCGCCCACCTCGTCCAGCTTGCCGTCCCGGCCCAGAGGGATCACCTTACTGTAGTCGGTGGACAGCTCCTCTGGCTTACAGCCTCGGGTGTAGGCCAGGGCGTCGTTGTAGGCCGGGGACCGCAGGCCGGTGGCTTCCATGATACCGGGGGCGCAGGCCACGACGCGGATGTTGTGCTTGCCCAGCTCCTTGGCCCAGGACCGGGTGAAGCTGTCCACCGCGCCCTTGGTGGCGGAGTAGGCGCTCTGGCCTTGGGAACCCTCCTTGCCCGACTCGGAGGACATATTCACGATCACGCCGCCGCCCTGTTTCAGCATCTGCCGGGCGCAGGCCTGCGCGCAGAGGAAAACACCCTTCACGTTGATGTCGAACATCTTGCCGAAGGAAGCCTCGTTCAGCTCGTACTCAGGCCGTTCCCCGGCGGCGTCCACCAGCAGCCGGGGCATATTGATCCCGGCGTTGTTCACCAGAGCGTCGATCTTGCCGTACTTGGCCACCACGGCGTCCGCCATCGCTTGGACGCTGTCCGGACTGGTCACGTCGCACTTGACGCACCAGGCGCCGTCCAGCTCGTCGCCGGTGTTCACCGTCATGTCGGCCACGACTGCTTTGGCTCCCGCCGCCGCCAGCGTCTGCACCACGTGCTTGCCGATCCCGGACGCCCCGCCTGTGACGACGACCACATGACCCTCCAGGCCCAGCCAACCCTTTTCCATAATAATTTCCTCCTTTTTTGCCTCGAATCGTTGTTCAAGGCTTCTTATGCGCCCATTGTAAGGGAAAAGAGGCGCAGCGTTAATACGGACTTTTTCCGGGTCGTGGAAAAGTATTCGTTTGCCTTTTTTCCGGGGCCCGGAAAAAAGCTGGCCAATGTGTCTGGTCTGTACAATATCAAGGGCGCCGTTTTGTGCAAAACAAATATATTGGATTTTAGATAAAATATTTTATCAAAGTAGTTATAGTATAAGACTCGCCTTTGCGGCTTGTCAAGGTCACATTCTATACAAAAAATCAGGCTTGAATTTTGTCAAGTTGCCTGCTATACTTTCATAAAATAGTTTCGAAAAGCAGGTGCGGGAATGGCGCAGACGGTTCAGGAGCGTATCTTCCAGCTGATGCGGCGCGGGCAGACTATGACACGGCAGGACATTGCGGAAAACCTGTCCCTGAGTATGCCCACCGTTCTCCAGCATGTGACCCGGCTCATAGAGGCGGGTATCCTGGAGGAGTGGGGCGCTGCGCAGTCCAACTGGGGACGAAAAGCAAAAATGCTCCGCCTTCGCCCGGAGGCGGGCGATGTCCTGGGGATCAACATCGGCATCCGGCTGATCGAGTTTGTGACGGCCGACCTTATGGGAAATCTCCGGCAGTCTGGAGCGATTTCTCTGCCCTTCCGGGATGAGCCGGATTGGTACATCCAATTTCAGCGCGCGTTGCTGGACTTCTTTGCGCAATACCAAGTTGACTCCAGCCAGATTCTGGGGGCTGGCGTATCCTTTCCGGGTATTATTGACAGCCAGCGGAATCAAGTTGTCCGCTCTCATATTCTCGGAGTGGAGCATATGGGGCTGGAACGCTTTGAAAAGGCGCTCCCCTGTCCCGCTGTGTTTGAGAATGACGCCAACTGCGCCTGTTTTGTGGAACGGAGCGCAGAGCGGGACAGCTATGTCTATCTCTCCCTCAACGAGTCCGTAGGGGGAGCGGTCATGCTTCGTGGCAGGCTCTGGATGGGCGACACCTTCCAGGCCGGGGAGCTGGGGCACATGATCCTGATCCCCGGAGGGCGGCGCTGTTACTGCGGCAAGCAGGGCTGTGCGGACGCCTACTTGTCTCCCCAGGCTTTGGAGCAGGACGGATGGGAGACTTATTTAGAGCATCTTGCTCTCCTCGCATCCAATCTCCGTATGCTGCTGAATCTGGACTTGGTGATCGGCGGGCAGGTCGGGAGCAAAATCAGGCCGCAGATGGACACTCTGCTGGTAAAGACGGCCCAATATGACCGATTTGCACGGGATGTCAACTATATTTTTCCCTGCGGTCAACAGGAGTACGCCTGTGCTTTGGGAGCCGCCAGAGCTGGATTGGAAGCGTTTGGAAGTCAACTGCTGCACAAAGCGGAGATGGTTGTTTCATAAAAAACGGAGAGAGCTGTCGCTTGGCCGCGGGCCGGCCAAATTTTCGGAGCTGCTTGGAAAAAAGCTGGTCCGGCGTAAGCGAAAACAGGGGAATTGGCTGCTTCAAAGGGCGGTCAATTTCCCTTTTCCAGTATTTACCCCTTGCCAGCATCCGGAAAAAAGGTTACAATCCGGTTACAAAAAGTAACGAGGAGGATACACCTATGAAACGACGTTGGACCGCGGCATGCGCCGCGTGGATGACCGCCGCTGCGTTGACGTTGCCAGTGCAAGGCGCGGGCGTAGCGGTGGACGCTCAGCCGCTCAGCGCGGAACACGGCTGGATTGAGGACGGCACCAGTTACATCACCCTGCGGGGTCTGAGCGAGCGGAGCGGGTACGCTTTGGAGTGGGACGGGACGCAGGCGCGGCTGTCCGGGGCGGGTCTGGAGTTGTCCGCGACGCCCGGCGCGTTGTACGTCACGGTCAACGGGCGGGCTCTGTACGTGGAGCAAGGCGTTCCGGTGACGGACGGCAAGATTTACTTACCGCTCCGGGTGGTGGCGCAAGCCACAGGCGGAGCGTTACGCTGGGAGGCGGAGACCGGCACCGCGCATTTGGACACGACCGCCGCCGTACCCGCCGCCAGCTACCCGGAGGAAGACCTGTACTGGCTGTCCCGGGTCATCTCCGCGGAGAGCCGCGGGGAATCGCTGCTGGGGCAGATTGCGGTTGGGAACGTAGTCCTCAACCGGGTCGCCAGCCCGGAGTACCCGGACACCATACGCGAGGTGGTCTTCGACACGAGGAACGGGGTGCAGTTTGAACCCACGGTCAACGGGACCATCTACGACGCGCCGACGGACTCCGCGGTGACGGCGGCGAAGCTGTGTCTGGAAGGCGCGGACGTGGTAGGGGACTGCCTGTACTTTTTCGCGCCCGCCCTGTCTGCCGGGAGCTGGATCGTCAACAACCGCGACTATTACGGGACCATCGGCTGCCACCGGTTTTACCGCTGACCGCGCCGCGTCCCATAAGCCCGGAAGCAACAGACAAAAATCAGGCGCGTGCCGCAAAAGATTTTGTTGATTCTTGCCGACGCGAATGATATAATGGATTGAAGAGCCGGAGTCATCCCAATCCGTTGACCCCTGCTGGTATTCCGGCAGAGGAGAGGCGGACAGGGAAGACTCCGGCAAATTTGGTAAAGGGAAAATGAGAAAGAAAGAGGGTTTTTTGAGCAATGGCGGATAAGAACACACGCAAGGTCCGGCTCCCGAACGTGATCGAGGCGCTGATCCCGATTGTCGTGATGATGGGTCTGATGATCTACGGCCTGAACTTCACGGATGAACGGTACGTAGACGCGCATATGCCGTTAGCGGTATCCATTGTAGTAGCCTGTATGGTTGGCTGTCTGTGCGGGCACAGTTTCTCGGATATGCTGGCGGGCATGATCGACCGGCTGAACGCCACGATGGAAGCGATTTTGATCTTGATGACCGTCGGGTTTCTGGTCGCCTCCTTTCTGATGTCGGGCACCATCCCGGCTTTGATCTACTACGGGCTGAACCTGCTCACGCCGCAGCTGTTCCTGCCGGTAGGCTGTATTCTGTGCGCGATTGTCGGTCTGGCTTGCGGTTCCTCCTGGACCGCCACGGCTACCATTGGCATTGCCATGCTGGGCATTGGCGCGGGGTTAGGCATCGACCCGGCCATCACGGCGGGGATGATTATCTCCGGCGCGTATGTAGGCGATAAGTTCTCGCCTCTGTCGGACACCACGAACTTAGCCGCCGCGGTCTCCGAGACCGGCTTGTTCGACCATGTGACCGCGATGGTGTCCTCCACCGCGCCGACATTTATCATTGCGCTGATTCTCTACACCATTGTCGGGTTCGTCACCAGCTCCGGGAACTACGACCCCACCGTCGCGTCGGAACTCCAGGCGGTCCTGAGAGAGAACTTCAACCTGAACCCTCTGGTTCTGGTCCCGATTTTGGTCGTGATTGCCGCCTGTGTGCTGAAGCTGCCCGGTTTAGTTGGCATCACCGTGTCGGTTGCGACGGGCATCCTCTTCGCCGTGGTTTTCCAAGGCGTGGACAGTCTGGCCGCTTTGTTCGATATGCTGCACTACGGCTACAGCTTCGAGTCCAGCAACGACCTGGCGGTGGAGCTGCTCAACCGCGGCGGCATGGACCACACGATGTGGACGATTAACCTGATCCTCTTAGCGGTGGCCTACGGCGGCGCGCTGGAACGCTGCGGCTGTACCGAAGCTCTGTTTGGCAGGCTGAAGGACAAGCTCAACTCTGTCGGGAGCCTGATTCTGGCCACGATGGCCACGTCTCTGTTCTGCGACGCGACCATGTGCGATCAATTCTTAGGCATCGGGGTCCCGGCGCCGTTGTACGTGGACAAGTACGACGAATTAGGTTTGGGGCGCAACATGATGTCGCGCACCTTGGAGGACTGCGGGACGCTGTGGGCGGTCATGTTCCCCTGGACCGGCTGCGGCGCGTATCAAATGAACACTTTGGGGATTTCTCCTCTGCGTTACTTCCCCTTCGCCTTCGTGAACCTGCTCAACCCCGTCTATGCGGCCATCACCGCCTACATGGGCCGGAATATTTTCTGGGCGGACGGGTCCTATACAAACCTGTTCGGCAAGACCAAAGCCGGGAAACCGGCGCAAGCGCCTGCGGAGGCGCACGCCCGCGCGCTGAAAAATCTGGAAGCCCGTCGGGCGGCTGGGAAAGCGCCTCGGGTGGACTGAGGGGGCGGTTTTGAAGACGGAACGGCTCCCGTGGGAGACCCTGTCCGGTCCGGTCTACCACGCCAGCGAGACGCGGAAGTCCCCTAAAAAGTGGGTCCGCGCCGGTGGGTGGGTGATGTCTGTGGCGTTGCTTTTGGGCGGGGTGTCCTCCGGTTACTATCTGGTGTCGTTGTTTGGCGCGCTGTACGTGCTGACGCTGCTGACGGTGAAGACCTGCGTGGTCACGGAGCGGGGCCTGGAAATTTTTTATCAAATGCGCGTCACGACGCATTACGACCTCTGGAGCTGGGAGGAGATCGGGTTCGTGGTCCGGGAGGACCGGGGGGACCCGGAGAAGGTCGCGCTGCATTTCAATCAGGGCAATCGTGTCCGACGTCTGTTTTTCACCCGACCGGACGCGGAAGCGGTTTTGACTCTAGCCAAGCGGCGCAACCCGAAGCTCTGGGCCGGGGACGCGGACGAACGTCAACTGGCCGCGTTCCGGCGGAAGAAGTGGTGAGGTCCCCCAACGGCGCGGAAGCAATAAGAGGGGTTTGGTTTTATGGATTTTGTCATTCAAAACAACGTTTTATGTAAGTACAAAGGCCATGACGGAGCGGTCGTCATCCCGGAGGGCGTGACCAAGATTGGCAGCTATGCCTTTCATAATTGCCGCGCTCTGCAAAGCGTGACCATCCAAGCGAACGCCTGCAAAATTGGCGAGTTGGCATTTCAAAATTCCCACCATCATGTTTTGATTGCGCCGCATATCCCGATTTCCGGCTTTCCTGACATAAACAAGCCTGCCGTATGCGCGGGCTTTGCGAAGCTATACTGCGACCAATTCCCACTGTCCGAAGAAATTCGGGCGGGCTATCTCGCCTACATCAGAGACCAACGCAAATTCCTGTATGACAAGGCGATGGAATATCTGCCCCTGCTCCAGTTGATGGCGGCGGAGAAGATGATTTTGCCGGAGGATTTTGAGGAACTGTTCCAAGACGCGCTTCAAAAGGGCGGCTCGGAACGGACGGCGCTCCTGTTGGAGTACCGCCACAAATGCTTGGGTCCGGCGGACTGAGAGCGGGAATTTGAACTGGAGGAGCTTTAGCCCAGCGGCCCGGAGGGGACAAGAGGGGTTTGGTATATGGAGTTTGTAGTCAAGGACCACGTTTTATGCGGCTATCACTGCATGGAACCCGATAACAAATGGGAACTGTGCTATATAGATATTCTGAAGAACGCCGTCGAAATTGATGAACCTGTCTTTAAAAGCACCTGGGGCATTAGAATTGGCAAACGCACCTTTGAAAGCACCTGGGGCATTAAAATTGGCAAACGCACCTTTTATTATAGGGGCAATCTGGACCCTGTGACCCATTCAAAGAGATTCGTTGAGATTGAGGAAGAGGCTTTTGGGTACTGTTCCCATCGGAACAACGTGACCATCCCGGAGGGTGTCACGGAGATTGGGAAAGAAGCATTTTATGGCTGTACCTGTCTGCAAAGCGTGACCATTCCAGAGGGCGTCACGGAGATTGGCGACCATGCTTTCCGTGGATGCCATAATCTGGAAAGCGTGACCATTCCGAAAAGCGTCACCGGGATTGGAGAATGTGCCTTTGAAGACTGTACCAGTCTAAAAAGTGTGACCATCCCGAAAAGCGTCACCGGGATTGGAGGATGGGCCTTTCAAGGCTGTACCAGTCTGCAAAGCGTGACTATTTCAGAGGGCGTCACGGAGATTGGCGACCATGCTTTCCGTAAATGCAGTAATCTGGAAAGCGTGACGATCCCGAAAAGCGTCACCGGGATTGGAAAATGTGCCTTTGAAGACTGTACCAGTCTAAAAAGTGTGACCATCCCAACAAGCGTCACCGAGATTGGATCATGGGCCTTTCAAGGCTGTACCAGTCTGCAAAGCGTGACCATTCCGGCAAGCGTTACCGAAATTGGAGAACGTGCCTTTGCAGACTGTACCAGTCTGCAAAGCGTGACCATTCCGGCAAGCGTTACCGAGATTGGAGAACGTGCCTTTGCAGACTGTAGCAGTCTGCAAAGCGTGACCATTCCGGCAAGCGTTACCGAGATTGGAGAACGTGCC